>CAMEJC010000006.1 GCA_945919295.1 uncultured Mycoplasmatota bacterium | reverse complement strand
TGCTGGAGCTGGTGCATAAAAATTATTTATAATTAAAAAGAAATGAATTGTCATTTCTTTTTTTTGTTTATAAGGAAAGGTAGTAAAATTACTTGACAATGATAAGAATCTAAGATACAATTACATTGTATAGTTTAAATTTTAAAATAATTTTTTCTATAAATGATAATAGGAATGGAGGCGAAAATATGAATGAAACAGTTTTCTCCATTTTACTATTTGTTCTTGGATTAATTTTAGGATTAGTTGCAATACTAATTGTTAACTTTTTAAAAAAGAAAAATGATCAGAAAAAAGCAGATTCGATAATAGATAAAGCTAAGAAAGATGCTGAGAAAATTAAAAGAGATTCTCTATTTGAAACTAAAGAGGAAATACATAAATTAAAAATAGATGCTGATAAGGAAATTAAAGAAAAAAAGAGTGAAGTAAAAGAACAAGAGGATAGATTACTTCAAAGGGAAAATAATATTGATCGTAGGGATATTGCTCTTCAAAATAGGGAAAATTCTTTAGAAGAGAGAGAAAATAATTTATTAGAAAAACAGAAGAAAATTCAAGAAGCAAAAGAAGAAATGGAAGAATTGAAGAAAAAAGAGCTCGAAGAATTAGAAAAGATAAGTAAATATACAAAGGAACAAGCAAGAGACGCTGTTATGAAAATGGTAGAAGAAAAGATGTCTAAAGAGATAGCGGTTTATATAAAAGAAATGGAAACTGAGGCTAAACTAGAGGTTGATGAGCGATCTAAAGAGTTACTTATTGGAGCAATGCAAAAATATGCTGCAGATATTACTAGTGAACAGACGGTATCAGTTATTGCTCTTCCTAACGATGAAATGAAAGGTAGAATAATTGGTAGGGAAGGTAGAAATATTAGGACAATTGAGTCTGTTACTGGTGTTGATTTAATTATTGATGATACACCAGAGGCTATTGTTATATCTAGTTTTGATCCTTTACGAAGAGAAATTGCTAGACTTACTTTGGAAACTTTAATTAAGGATGGTAGAATCCATCCGGCAAGAATTGAAGAACTATATGCTAAAACTTGTAGTGATGTTAGGGGAACTATAAAAGAATATGGTAAAAATGCTTTATATGAATTAGGACTTTCTAAAATGGATCCAGAACTTGTAGAAATAGTTGGAAAACTTCACTTTAGAAGTAGTTATGGTCAAAATGCTTTAAGTCATTCGATTGAAGTTGCTAATTTAGCGGGATTACTTGCTGCTGAAATTGGAGAAAATGTTAATTTAGCTAAACGCGCAGGACTATTACATGATATTGGTAAGGCCATTGATTTTGAGATGGAAGGCAGTCATGTAAAAATTGGTGTTGATTTAGCTAAAAAGTATGGTGAAGATGAAGTGGTTATTAATGCTATTTCTTCACATCATGGGGATACTGAACCTACTAGTATTATTTCTTCGATTGTTGCTATAGCGGATACGATATCTGCTTCAAGGCCAGGAGCAAGAAATGATTCTTCGGAGAACTATATTCAAAGATTAGAACAATTAGAAGAAATTGGAAATCAAATAACAGGCGTTGAAAAAGCTTATGCAGTTCAGGCTGGTCGTGAACTTAGAGTAATGGTTAAACCGGAAGAAATAGATGATTTGACTGCTCATCAGATAGCTAGAGAGATTAAAGAAAAAATTGAAAGTGAACTTAAATATCCTGGTACTATTAAAGTTACTGTAATAAGAGAAACGAGAGCTCAAGAAGAAGCTAAATAGTTTCTTTTTTTCTTTACTTTTGATAGTAAAAATGTTATACTTTAAAGGTAAGGAAGTAGAATTATGAAATATGAAATTGAATGCAATCATTTGCTTGATGATTCATTGTTAACACCAGATAGATTATATGATGGTTGCTATAACAAATTTTTGTTTAATGAAAATAATATTTTTAGATATTTGGATATTGGATATTTTGGAGAATCAATAGATAGATATTATGTTGTTTGTCCTAACTGTGGTCATGTTATATGGCTCGATAATAATATTTTTTCTGATGAAGTAAAAAAAGATGTTAATGGTACGGAAGAGAATAATCATCGATTATATAAAAAGAATTTATTAGTGTCTGAGATGATTTATATGGAATATGAAGATAGATTGTCTGAAGAAGAAAAACTCGTTAAAATTAGAAAACGTCAGTAGGAGGGATTATGGGTTTATTTAATAAGATTAAAAGTGTTTTTAGCAATAGTAAAGATGATGATATAGTAAAATATGATGAAGGTCTTAGTAAATCAAGAAAAGAGTTTACTACTGAACTTAGTAATTTATCTAAAAAATATAAAAATATTGATGAAGATTATTTTGAAGAACTTGAAAATATTCTTATTATGGCAGATATTGGTATTAATACTGTAATGAAATTTATTGATAAACTAAGGAAAAGGGTAAAGGAAGAAAATATTAGTGATTCTAATATTTTGAAAGAAATTATTATTGATGAACTTCTTATTATGTATGTTGATAATAGTATATTAAATAGTAAAATTAAATATAGTGATGAAGGACCAACAGTAATTTTGTTTGTTGGAGTAAATGGTGTTGGTAAAACTACTAGTATTGGTAAAATTGCGAGTAAAATGAAAAAAGATGGTAAAAAAGTCCTTTTAGTAGCGGCGGATACTTTTAGAGCGGGGGCAACTGAGCAATTAGTAGAATGGGGTAATAAAATTGATGTAAATGTTGTAACTACTACTTCTAAAGATCCATCAGCGGCAGTTTATGATGGCATTAATATGGCAATTAAAGATAAATATGATGTTGTTCTTATCGATACTGCTGGTAGATTACAAAATAAAGTTAATTTAATGAATGAACTTGGTAAAATAAATAGTGTTATAAAGAAACTTATACCTGAAGCTCCTGATGAGACAATGTTAGTTATTGATGCCACAACTGGTCAAAATGGTATAGCTCAAGCTAAAGCTTTTAATGAAGTTACTGATATAACGGGTATTGTCCTTACTAAACTTGATGGTACTGCTAAAGGGGGAATTGTACTTGCTATAAAAGAGGAGACTGGTATTCCTGTTAAATATGTAGGTCTTGGTGAAAAAGTAGAAGATTTGGAACCTTTTGATATTGAAAAATATATATATGGCTTATTTAAAGATTTATAGAAAGGATGAGTATAATGAAGAAAGAAAAAAAGGAAGTTAAAAAAAATAGTAAAGAAGAAAAAGTTAAATTAGTGGATATTGATAAATTTAATAAAATTGAATTGATTGTATCTTCAATTGTGGGAATTATTTTTCTAGTATTACTCTTTTTTGCAATTACTAATGAGGTATTTATTCCTGCTGCTCTTATTTGTTTTGCTTTGTTCTTATTTTGTATTTGTTATTATTATATTGAAGATCAAAGTAAGCAGAAAATGGTATATGTTTTATTTGGTCTTGGAGTACTTCTTATAATTATTGAAGTAGTGTTTACGCTCGTGAAGATTAACTGATGGATAATAGGAATTATTTGATTATTTTATATGATTTTTATGGTGAATTGTTAAATGATAAGCAGAGAGAATATTTTGAAGATTACTATTTTAATAATTTATCACTTGGTGAGATAAGTGAAAATGTAGGTGTTAGTAGAAATGCTATTCATAAGAATATTAAGGGTAGTGAAGAAAAACTTTACTTTTATGAAGAAAAATTGGGATTATATCAGAAGAGAAAACTTATGGAAAATTTGCTTTTGAAAGATGATATTAAGGTAATTAAGGATAAAATAAGAGAATTATATTAGGAGGAATTATGACAAGTAAAAAGTATAAGATGTATTATGATTATCGTAAAAGAACAAGTGGTGGTTTTTTTGATGCTGTATTTTTATCCTCTATTATGTTTACTGGTACTATACTAATACTTCTTGCAATAGGAGGTGTTAAATAAATGGAATCAATATTAGATAGATTTTCTGATAATTTAACTGATGTTGTATATATTACTAATCCAGCAATAGCTCGTGATGAAGAAATTAAGAAATTGATATTAGTACTTCTTACTCCTGAGAAATCAGCTGTATTAGTGGGTAAACCTGGTATTGGTAAAACTGCTATTGTAGAAGGTCTTGCTTACCGCATACAAAGAAATGAGGTACCAGAAGCTCTTAGTGGATATACGATATATAGAGTTAATACGACAGCATTAATTAATACTAATGGTGAAGAAAACAGAGTACTTAAACTTGTTGAAGAGCTTAAACAAAAAGAAAAAGTTATATTGTTTATAGATGAAATTCATACTTTAATTGGAAATGATGCTCAAGGAGCGCTTGATCTTGCTAATATGTTTAAAGAAGGCCTTAGTAGAGGTACTATTAAGATGATTGGTGCTACTACTACTTATGAGTATGAAAAGTATATTATGAGAGATAAGGCTTTCCTTAGAAGATTTGAGAAGGTAGATGTAGAGGAACCTACTGTTGATATGACTGTTCAAATTCTTCTTCAAACACTTCCTAAATTAGAAAAGCAAACGGGAGTTATTCTTCCTTATACTGATTTTATTAAGGAAAAAATAGTTAAATTCATCGTTAATATGACAACAGAATATAAAAGAGTATATGAAATATCTTCAAGGTATCCAGATATTGCTTTAGTTATTCTTAGGCAATGCTTTTCTAATGCTATATATGAAAATAGAAGGACAATTAATTTTAAAAATATATATGATGCTGTAAGGACTACTAAAGCTGTATATCCAGATGTTATTGCTAAGGAACTTGTTAATTTTAAAGAGATATTTAAAGAAGAATTGAAGATAGAAAATGTCAAGATTGATTAATTAGTTAAAAAATAAAATGTAGATAATATGTAAAGTATTATCTTTTTTGTTTTTACATTATCAAAAATGATATATAATGATATAAAGAGGTGTTTTATGAAATTAAAAGAGGTATTACATGGTATTGACTATGAAATTATTCAGGGAAGTTTAGATATAAATATTAATGGTATTTGTTATGATTCAAGAAAGGTTAATGATGGTGATATATTTGTATGCTTAACAGGTGCTTTAAGTGATGGACATGATTATATAGATATGGCTGTTAATAAAGGTGCTAGTGTTATTATTGTACAAAAAGATGTTGCTGTTTCTGAAAATATTACTGTTATTAAACTTAGTGATACGAGAAAATATTTATCTAAATTATCAATTAATTTCTTTGGTGATCCCGCTAGTAATCTTATTACTATTGGTATTACTGGTACTAAAGGTAAGACAACTACTTCGTGGATGATCAAAAATATTTTAGAAGAAGATGGTAAAAAAGTTGGAGTAATTGGAACAATGGGTGTGTTTTATAATAATAAACATTATGATACTGTCAATACTACTCCTGAATCTTATGAAATTCAAAAATATTTGAGGGAAATGGTAAATGATGGAGTTAAATATGTTATTATGGAAGTATCTAGTCAAGCTTTAAAAGTTGGTAGAGTAGATGGAATGATATTTGACTATGGTGTTTTTACTAATCTTACACAAGATCATATTGGTGATAATGAACATGCTAATATGGAAGAATATATATATTGCAAATCACTTTTGTTTAAACAATGTAAGCATGGAATTTTTAATATAGATGATAGTCATTATAGTGATATGATTTGTGAATGTGGGTGTGATATTCATACTTATGGACGTAATGAGAAAGCTGATTTAATTATTAAAGATATTAAACTTCTTAGAAAAGAAAATTTTATAGGGGTTAATGTAACTACTTTTGGTATGATTAATGATACTTTTCTTGTTAATACTCCAGGGGAATTTTCAGCATATAATAGTGTTAGTGCTATTATGGTTACAAATTTAATTGGGTGTGATATAAGAAGTATAAAGAAGGCTTTATCTAAAGTAGCGGTAAAAGGTAGAGTTGAAATTATTCCAGTAAGTGATAAATTTAGTGTTATTATTGATTATGCTCATAATGGGGTGTCGATGGAAAATATTCTTACGACAATGAGATCTTATAATCCAAAAAGAATTGTTACTTTGTTTGGTGCTGGTGGTAATAGAAGTCGTGATAGGAGATATGATATGGGAGAAATATCTGGTAATATGGCTGACTTTACGATTATTACTGAAGATAATTCTCGATATGAAGATGTTAATGATATTATGAATGATATTGAAGTTGGTTTAAAGAAAACTAATGGTAAATACATTAAAATAGCGGATAGAACAAAGGCTATTAAGTATGCTCTTGATAATGCATTAGAGGGAGATATCATACTACTATTGGGAAAGGGTCATGAAACTTATTATGAAAAAAATGGTGAGAGGATTCATTATGATGAAAGAGAAGTAATTCAGGAAATTATGAATAATGAAATTAGTACTAATTAAAATTTTTGAGAGAGAATTGTCTCTCTTTTTTTCTATAATATTGTGATGCAATTACTTGCAATACTGTTCCAAGTGTGTTAAAATTATATTATGAGAAAATAGGACCAATGTATTTATTTTTATTTTAATTGGAGGGAAATTATTATGATGAATTTAATTAAAAAGAATATAAAATTTATTGTTTTGATGTTAGTTGTCATTATATTTGGAATAGTAGGTATTGCTTATGCTATTAAGGTTGCTAATTTTAATCCAATAGGACTTAATGTTACGTCTGCTCCGATTGATGTTAATATTACGTATGATAGTTCTGCTAATGGTGCTAGTATTACCAGTAGTGGTAAAATGGTTCCTATTGATGATAGCTTGATTACTGGTGTTGATGTTACTGATGAGCGAGTAATTAAAGCAAAATTTAATGTTGCAGGGGTTAGTTCTAATCCTGATAATACGATATATGATGTGGCTCTTCGTGATATTAATATTGACTGTGATCTTAGAACGGAAGATGTAAAGTGGAGACTTTATAAGAATGGTACACTTTTAACTTCTGGTAATTTATCTCCTACTTTTGATGTTATGAGTGATAATAGACTTGTTTTGACAGATACACAGCAGGATTTGACTACTACTACTGATGAATATGTATTTTTACTTTGGATAAGTGAATCTTGTACTGGTGATATATCTACTTGTTCAAAGGAGCAAGAACAAAATAAGTATTTAAATAAATTTTTTAGTGCTTCTATTAAATTAGAAATGTCGACAAAAGCAAAGAAAACTCTTGTTAGAAATACTGCTTCTGCTGATTCTTGTAGTTTTAGTACTACTAGTGTTCCGGTATTTAATTCTCTTACTTATAATGGTTCAGAGCAGACGCTTGTTAATTCTGGAACTGGTTATACTCTCATTAATAATACTGGTACCAATGCTGGAGAATATGTTGTTACTGCTAAACTTAATAATGGATATAAATGGACTGATGGTACTACTGATGATAAGGTTATTAAGGGAAAAATTAATAAAAAAACTGCTACTGTTGTTGCTGACTCGCAAAGTATTTCTTATGGTGGTTCCATTAATAGTACTAAATATACGACTCTTGATTTTTTAAGTGGTCATAGTGTTAGTTCGGTATTCTTAAATACGAGCACTGTTGATGTGGGAGTAGGTACTATTACTCCAACTTCGGCAAGAATTGTTGATTCTAAAGGAAATGATGTAACTGATAATTATAATTTGTCTTATGTTAGTGGTACTCTTACAATTGATTGTTCAAGTAGTTCTAATATAACGATAGATTTACCTAGTACTTTAACTTATGGTACTAGTGGAACATATACTTATACTGTTAGTCCTACTAATTTATTAGTTAGTTGTACTTCTTCTGATACTTCTATTGCTACTTGTAGTGTAGATACTACTAATAAGAAAGTGACTATTACTCCTAAAGGAACAGGTAGTGTAAATATAACTTTAAATGGAGAAGTTCCTAATAGTAATGATGAATGTTCTTCTGTTAATATTAGTAAAGCTATAACAATTAATTGTTCTAATACTGCTACTGAACCTATAGTAACTTCTTCACAGGATTATACTGGTTCAATAAGAATTGGGGTAAGTGGTGGCACTAATGTTGATTTAGGGGGAACATTATCAGCAACTGATGTTGGTACCTATACTGGAACTGCTACTCCTAGTAAAGGCTATTGTTGGAGTGATAATACTAATTCTTCAAAAAGTTATAATTGGACAATTTCTAAAATTGCTGACTCTATTACGATAACGTCAACAACTGCTACATATGATGGAAATCCACATCCTGCTACTGCAAAATCTGTTTCGGGAACTGCTGTAACATTAACTTATTATAGTGATTCTTCTTGTAGTACAAAAACTAATACTACTAATGCTAATTCTACTGGTGGAGCACCAAAAAATGCTGGGATTTATTATGCAATAGGTGAAACTTCAGGTACTAATAATTATAATGCTTCTATTTCATCATGTACTAAGGCAGTAACTATTAATAAAATTTCACCTACAATAAGTTTGAGTGCTACTAGTGGAGATGTCAATTATAATGATACTAATACATTTACAGCAACGACTAAATCACCAATTTCATCTAATGTAGCAGGAACGCTTACTGCTACTAGTGCTGACACAAGTTATGTAACAATAACAGGTGGTGCATCGTCTTCAATAACAGCGACATCATCTGGAGTAAATACGACAATAACATATAAGGGAGTAAAAGGAACAAATAATTCAACCGCTATAACTATTGAGTTTGTTCCTGATGATTCAACTAATTTTAATACAGTAACGGCAACTTATAATGTTAGTAAAGTATCACAATTACCGGGAAGTATAAGTTTAAGTGAAAAAACAGCTACTTATACAGGTAGTGCAATTATAGCAAATACCGCGACGACAAATAGTGGAGGAACTGTCACATATGTATATTATAGTGATAATTCATGTAATACTAAAACGGCAACTTCGACAGGAGCATCGTCTGAAGGTGAAGCTCCGATTGATGCTGGAACTTATTATGTAAAGGCCACTGTGGCTTCAACAGATAATTATACATCAGCTTCAACAGGATGTATAAAGCATACTATAAATAAGAAAAGTGTAGCAGTAACTTGGGGAGATACGACTACATTTACATATAATAATACTGCCCAAGCTCCTACCGCTACTGCTACTAGTGAAATAACTGGTGAAACTATCAATGTAACTAGGACAACAGGAACAAATGCAGGAAGTTATACTTCTACAGCAAGTTGTTCAAGTGTAACTGGTGGCAGAGCTAAATGTGATAATTATAATTTGACTAATTCTACAAAGAGTTTTACTATTAATAAAGCTACACCTACAATAAGCTTAAGTGCTACTAGTGGAGATGTCAATTATAACGATACTAAGACATTTACGGCAACGACTAAATCACCAATTTCATCTAATGTAGCAGGAACGCTTACTGCTACTAGTGGAGGAACAAGTTATGTAACAATAACAGGTGGAGCATCTTCTTCAATAACAGCAACTTCATCTGGAGTAAGTACGACAATAACATATAAAGGTGCAGGAGGAACAACTAGTGCGACGACAATAACGGTAAAATTTACGCCAAGTGATACAACAAACTTTAATACTGTAACAAAGACATATAGTGTAACAGCGGTAAATAAAATAGCTAATACATTATCGGTAACTGCTAAAACAGGACTTTCATATAATGGAAGTGCACAGACATTAGCAACAGTAAGTAATGCTCAAGGCACGGTATATTATAGTACTAGTACAGAGCTTACTAGTAGTAATTATTCTAGTGGAAGTACGACAATTTCGACAGGAACAAATGCAGGAACATATACAGTATATTATTACACTCCAGGAAATAATAATTATCAAGCAAAATCTGGAAGTGTAAGTGTAACAATAGCTAAAGTTTCACCTACAATAAGCTTAAGTGCTACTAGTGGAGATGTCAATTATAACGATACTAAGACATTTACGGCAACGACTAAATCACCAATTTCATCTAATGTAGCAGGAACGCTTACTGCTACTAGTGGAGGAACAAGTTATGTAACAATAACAGGTGGAGCATCTTCTTCAATAACAGCAACTTCATCTGGAGTAAGTACGACAATAACATATAAAGGTGCAGGAGGAACAACTAGTGCGACGACAATAACGGTAAAATTTACGCCAAGTGATACAACAAACTTTAATACTGTAACAAAGACATATAGTGTAACAGCGGTAAATAAAATAGCTAGTACATGTACTATTTCATCGACACCGACTTTAAAATATCCTGGTTCTAAGACAGGAACCTTTAGTTATAGTTGTACAGGTGATGGAAGTCTTTCGTTAACTAGTTCTAATACAAGTGTGATTTCAGTTGGAACAGTTGGAACGACAAGTACGACGCTTACTGCTAAAGCAACAGGAAGTAGTACTCTTACTTTAAAACAAAATGAAGGAACTAATTACCTTGCATCTAGTTCTGTTACGAAAAGTATTACAGTAAGTGCATCTACTTATACATTAACCTATAATAATAATGGAGGAAGTGGCTGTTCTAGTAAAACCGTAACATATGGATCTACTTATGGAACTATGTGCACACCAACTAGAAGTGGATATATCTTTGTTGGATGGTTTGATAGTTCTTATAAAGATGCACCTTTAAATTATTTTGCTAATCAAAATAGTAGTAATTCTACTATAAAGGCATGTGGAACTGATGAGGTATGTCTATATAATTATTATTATCGAAATGGTGGTGAATTATCTCAATATACTTCTTCAAGCACATATAATACAGCGGGTAATAAAACAGTATATGCTGGTTGGGTAAAGTTTAATTATTTAATTGAAGTTGGAACTTATGGAAGTGGAGTGTCTGCTGGGTATTATAATAGTTTAAGTGCTGCTGTCAATGGTAGGGGTATTACAATTAATCTTTTAAATGATGTTACTGAAACAAGCGGATATACTTTTAGTAGTTATGGTCCTCACGACCTTTCATATGATATTGTAATTAAACTTAATGGTCATACTTTGACAGTTCCTTCACTTACTTTTTCACCTGGTAGTTGTACTGATAATTATCCTTGTAATGCCTATATAACAGGACCAGGAACGATAACGTATACTGATAGTGCATGGTCTGGGAATTATTTGATTAATGTAACTGGTGGAACCTTAAATTTGAATGGTGGTAGTTATGTTTCTAATAATATGTCTTCTGTTATACATGTTGGTAGTTCAGGGAAGGTTAGTTTTTCTGATACGGAGGCTAGACTTGCAATAGAAGCGAATGGACCTAAGGCCTGTCCTACTGCAATACTTAGTGAAGCTTCTTATGAAATGATTATTAGAGCTAAGGATAAAGGAATGTATATTTATGGATATTGTTATGGGATAAGTCATAATGGAATTCTTAGAGTACAATCTACTTATAATAACACTTCTCCTACTGATCCTGGTGTTGAAATGACAGTAATTGGAAGTCAAGGTTATGCAATAACTAAATCTGGGGGTGGTAGTACACAAATTGGAAATCATTTTTGTTCTACTTATGGAAGTTGTACTAGTACAGAAACAAGTGATGGTAAATATGGCTATTATGGATCTGGTAATGAAATGTATCCATTTATTGCTACTTATAGTCCTACTACTAATCCTGATTCTAATGGCGGTTGGTTTGAAGTTATTTATGAGCCTGTTTCTTCTGGAGAAGTATGGTATTATAGTGGGAGATTACTTACGACTAAAACAGGTTTATCTTGTACCACTTATTATGATAATGATGCCTGTGAAACTTACTTCTTACCAACAACTAATGTATTTAAGATACCAGGACCTCTTACCTCACTTAAATATTCATCATATAGTGGACCAATTTCTAGCTTATCTGGTAAAAATGGAGATAATGTAACTGGTACTAAATTAATGCCTTCACGTTAATGCTTTTAAGGTCCACCTAATATGGCCGTTAAAACTACCACAGGAACTGTGTGGACTTGGGGTGTTTATAGTAGTTGTTCAAACAATAGTTCTAGTGTTAATGGTGAAACACGTGGAATACTGGTTGTTATACAATGGGAGTTGTTAAAAGTGGCGCTACTGTTTATTTTAGTGAATATAGTGGTTCTGCTATGGCAATAGTTTATGTTAAAGTTAGCGGTTTTGTTAATACAGGCAGTACAGTTACTTATGGTGGTATTAAATATTTGTATGTAAGAATGCCTCTTTCTGTTTTATCATAAATCTATTAAATTTTACGGAGTTGATTATGAAAAAGAAAAATTATAAGAAAATTTTAATTATTGGTTCAGTTATTATAGTTATTATTTTAATTGGTATTTTGTGTTATTTTATATTTTCTAATGAAGATAAAGAATTTTATCATGGTAATAAAATTAGTTATCATGAAAATTCACAGGTTGATGATTTTGTGTTTATGAGTGGTAATTTATCTGTGGATGATAAATACTCTATTTATTCAGTAATGGTTAAAAATGAAAGTGATAAAGATTATGATATTGATGGTATCGAAATTCATTTTTTTAATGAAAATGATAGAGAAATTGGTAGCATGCTATATGTTATGGAAGAGAAACTTTTTTATTCGGGTATGACTATACCTTTACTTGTTGGTAAATCTGTTGATTTAAGTAATACGAAATATGTACAATATAAAGTGATATATAAATAGTTTAAAATAGTACTTAGGTACTGTTTTTTCTATTCAAATTGTTAAAAAATATTTACTTATTTCATATAATATGGTAATATATATATGGCTTTTCAAAAAATATACACAAATATTGATTTAATTATCCTAGTGCCTTAGGGTGGATATTAAAGAAGAGATATTTGGAAGCAAAACGAAAGGAGAATGATAAAATGACAGTAGTATCTATGAGCTATTTGTTAGAAGCAGGAGTTCACTTTGGTCATCAAACTAAAAGATGGAATCCTAAAATGAAAGAGTATATTTATAACTCAAGAGATGATATTTATATCATTGACTTACAAAAGACAGTTCAAAAAATGGAGGAGGCTTATGCTGCTTTAAATAAAATTGCTAGTGAAGGTGGGAAAGTTCTTTATGTTGGAACTAAGAAACAAGCTCAAGAAGTATGTAAAGAAGAAGCAGAGAGAAGTAATATGTACTATATGACTGAAAGATGGTTAGGAGGTACTCTTACTAATTTTAAAACTATAAGAAGAAGAGTTAATCGTCTTGAAGAAATTGAAAAGATGGAAAATGATGGTACATTTGATAAATTACCTAAGAAAGAAGTAATTGGTCTTAAGAAAGAATATGAAAAGTTAAATAAGAATTTATGTGGAATTAGAGAAATGACTAAGTTGCCACAAGCTGTTATTATTGTTGATTCTACTAAAGAGTATAATGCAATAAGAGAAGCTAGAAAACTTGGTATTCCTGTATTTGGACTTATTGATACTAATTGTGATCCAGATGATGTTGATTATGTACTTCCTGGTAATGATGATGCTGTTAGAAGTATTAAAGTTGTACTTGGATCTTTAACTAATGCTATTATTGAAGCTAATGGTGGTACAATTGTTGATTATGTAAGTGAAGATGATAAAAAGCCTTCTAAAGAAAAATCTTTTGCAAAGAAAGAAAAGAAAGAAGTAAAAGAAGATACTGCAATAGTTAAAGAAGAAATAAGTGAAGAAAAGCCAGAATTAGATTTAAATATTTTAACTGTTGCTGAACTTAGAGAACTTGCTAAGAAAAAAGAAATTAAAGGTTATTCTAAGATGAAAAAAGAAGAATTAATTGAAAGTTTAAAATAAGGAGGAATACTATGGTTACTGCAAATATGGTAAAAGAGCTTAGAGAACAAACGGGAGCAGGAATGTTAGATTGTAAGAAAGCTCTTACTGAAACTAATGGTAATATGGAAGATGCTATTACTTGGCTTAGAGAAAAAGGAATATCTAAAGCTGCCAAAAAACAAACCAGAATTGCTGCTGAAGGTCTTGCTTGTGCTAAAGTAGATGGTAATAAAGCTGTTATAGTAGAAGTCAACTCTGAAACTGATTTTGTTGCTAAAAATCCTGAATTTGTTTCTTTAGTTGATAGCGTTGCAACCGCTATTTTGAATAGTGGTGTTAAAAATATTGAGGAAGCTATGAAATTAAAAGCGGATGAAACTACTATTGAAGAAATGATTACACAGAAGATTGCCACTATTGGTGAAAAGTTATCTTTTAGAAGATTTGAACTTTTAGAAAAAGAAGAAAACCAAGTATTTGGGACTTATTCACATATGGGCGGAAGAATTGTTACTTTAGCGGTTCTTGAAGGAAATAATGAAGAGGTAGCTAAAGATGTTGCTATGCAAATTGCGGCAATGAGACCACTTTATTTAGATAAAGATTCTGTTCCTGAAGAAAGAGTAGAAAAAGAAAAAGCTATTCTTACTGAACAGGCTGAAAATGAAGGACTTGATTCTAATAAATTACCTATGATCGTCAATGGTAGATTAAATAAATTTTTTGAAGAAGTATGTTTGTTGGATCAAGGATTTGTTAAGGAAAATAAGATGAAAGTATCTAAATATGTTGAAAGTAAAGGTATGAAGATTTTATCTTTTGTTAGATATGAAGTCGGTGAAGGTATGGAAAAGAAAGAAGAAAATTTTGCTGACGAAGTTCAAAAACAAATTAATGGTTAGATGTTTGCGAAATTATATATATTAGGTTTAAGTGGGAGAACTGATAATGATTCTCTCTTTTTCTATAAATGATGGACAAAATTAAAAAATTATGATATAGTTATATTTGATGATAGGATGGTGGGCGTAAATGCAAAGAGGTAAAAATAAAGATTGGAAACTTGCTATGATAGCATTACTTATTGTTTCAAGCGTAGCTATTACGATTGGATATGCATCTTTTAGTCAAATTTTGACTATTAATGGCGAGGCTACTGTTGAAAAATCTACTTGGAAAATTGGATTTGAAAATCTTAGTAGTGCGATATTAGTTGGAACTGCTGAAGAAGTCACTCATCCATCTATAAGTTCTGGTGGAACTGATATTGGAAGTTATAATGTTAATTTTACTACTCCTGGTGATTCTGTTTCTTATACATTTGATGTAGTTAATTCTGGTACTTTTGATGCTAAACTTTCTTCGATTACGATTCCAGTTCCAGTATGTACTGGAAGTGGTGATAATGCAGCGGCAGATGCTGCTAACGTATGTAATCATTTAGTTTATACTTTGGCTTATAGTGATGGTACTGTAATTAATGAAAATGATACTTTAAATAAGCAAACTTCTAGAAGTTTAAAATTAACTTTGATATATAAGGATGATATTACAGCAAGTGAATTACCTAATAATGATGTTTCTATTTCAAATTTATCAATTTCAATGTATTATTCTCAGTCATAAATAAATATATAATTATTAATTAAAAAAGTTTTTTAAAACGTTGAATTGATCTAAAATGCGCAAATAAGTGCAATAATATGATAAAAATGTATTTTCAAAGGAAAATGCACAATTGAGCATAGAAAAATAAGTAAAATTATGATTATTTTGAAGTTAATATAGTGAATTAGAACACAATAAAAATAGGAATTTTTGAAATTTACAAAAGTAATTGCACAATTCCTTGTTTATTTTTTTTGATGAAGTATATTATATAATGAATAAGCATTAAGTCAAATACTCTTTAACTTAATGATATAATAAGTAGGTAATTGTCAATGGTTAAAATAAACTCGCTTCGCTTGCTATTGACAATATCATGATTATAAAACTTACTGCACAACAATTGTGCACTTTTTTTTAAAATACACAACAAAAAAATCTTTTAAAAAGTTTTTTTGTAGACAAATATTGATTTTTGTGTTATCATATCTTATGTAGGGTAGAGAATGTATTATTTATACATTTTGCTAATTTATTGGTAATCTACAAATTCTTGATAGATAGGAGGTATTTATTAATAAAGTGCAATTAAAAAAGAAAAAGATAAATTATAGTTTGATACTTTTAGTTTTTGTATTATTTATTCCTGTATCTGGACTTAGTGTAGCTTTTGTGACTGTTAGTACATTAATAGACACTAAGAAATATATGGAAGGTAATAAATTAAACTGGGATGTTCATTTTGAAAATTTATCTGAAGTTTATCTAGAAGGAACAGCTAAGGAAATAGATTCTCCTATCATAAACGAAAAATCTACTAGTATTAATTCATTTCGCGTTGGATTTGATAGTATAGGAGATAGAGTTACTTATGTATTTGATGTTTCAAATTCTGGTGATATTGATGCAGTGATTACTTCTATTTCTATATTTAAGCCAACATGTATGGTAGAAAATGAGGCTGCTTTAGAAGATGCTTTACTTGTATGTAGCAATTTTGATTATCACTTAACCTATCTTGATGGAACAGAACTTACTGTTGGAGATTTATTACCAAAAAATAGTAAAAAAACCCTAAAACTTACGATGTGGTATGACGGTACTTCTCTTCCGAGTAATTCGGTAACTGTATCAGATATATCTGCATCAGTAATATATTCACAAAAATAAAAAAAGAAGGAGAAAATTAAAATGGATGGAAACAAAAATAGAGGTTTAAAAATTGGCGTTATTGCTGCATTAGTTATTTCAGTTGTTGCTATTGGTATAGGTTTTGCTACATTTACTGAAACATTAAAAATAGAAGGTTCTGCAACAGTTCAAACATCTACTTGGAAAGTTAAGTTTACTAATTTAAGTAGTCCAACTCTTAATGGAACTGCTGCTGTTGTTACAGCTCCTACAATTAACACTAATGATACTACTATCAGTACTTATGATGTTAAATTAATAAAACCCGGAGATTCTGTAAGCTATACTTTTGATGTTGTAAATACTGGTACATATAATGCTAAATTAACTAGCATTACTATTCCAACACCTACTTGTACTGGAAAAGCAGAAACTGAAAGTGCTACTACTGATGCTGCTAATGTATGTAAACATCTTACTTACACATTAACATATGCTGATGGTACTTCTCTTGCTGAAAATGATGCGTTAGAAGCTACTAGTGGTGTAGCTAATATGAAACTTACACTTACTTATGTATCTCATGATGTTGCTGCTGATTTACCAAAAGAAGATGTAACAATTTCTAATTTGGGAATTTCTTTAGTTTATTCTCAAGCAGATTAATAAATATTATTGTTGAGGTGCAACTTTTTCTTATGTGGCGAAGTGAATAAGAAAGGTTGTTCCTTAACGATATTTATTAGAAAAATATTTAAAAGAGGTGAAGTATGAAATCTAGTGAAAAGAAACTACTTGTTGTTGAGATTATTACTTTGGTTATACTTATTTTAGATATTTTTGTAACAAATATATTAAATGATTATTTATTAGCATTATTTTTGTTACTTATTTTTGGAATTATAGTGTTTCTAACTGGCTATACTAGAAATAGACATTTATACACAAAAGATATTCTTCTAAATATATTTATATATTGCTTTTTGTATTATATAATTATATATTTGAGTGGTATTTTTATTGGCTTTTTAAAAACCAGTTATAATTTATCACTAATTGGTATTATTAAAAATATAATGCCAATTATTATTAACATTATTGCTTGTGAATTATTAAGATATATGTTTATTTCTAAATGTGGTAAAAATAAATTTCTTCTTATTTTTACTTGCTTACTTTGTACTTTTATTGATGTTAAGTTAATTTCTTATGCTTATGATCTTAGTACTTTGGCAGGAATTATTAAAATAGGATATATGAGTTTTTTGCCATTATTTTCTAAAAATATTTTGATGACATATTTATGTTATAAATTTGGTTATGTTCCTAATTGCATTTACCGATTTTTTATGGAAATACCTATATATATGTTACCTATAGTACCAAATATTAATGAGTATTTTGATACGATAATTGATTTGTTATTTCCTGCAATTATTTTATATTTGACATATAGAGAATTTAAAAATGAAAAGAAGCAAATAAAATCACGTACTAGTAATAGATTACAAAATATGTTATCTGTTATTGTGATTATATTTATCTTATTAGTTGTTTCTCTTACTAGTGGTATATTTAAGTATTATTCACTAGCTATTGGTTCTAATTCAATGGCTAATAGTATAAATAAAGGTGATGTAGTTATCGTAGAAAAGTTATCTTCAGAAGAAGTTAAATCTTTGGATGTCGGAGATGTATTAGTTTATAAACATAATGATGTAGTCATAGTTCATAGAATAGTTAGAATAGCACATATTAATAATAATTATTATTTTAATACAAAAGGAGATAATAATAATAACGAGGATAGTTGGACTATTGAACAAAGTTCGGTTATAGGAAGGGCAAAGATTAGAATACCTTATGTTGGTATACCGACTGTTTGGTTGAATGAAAAGGTGTGATTTATGAGAAAGATAGATAATAAGACTAATAAAAAATCTAAAGACGTTAAACCATTTACAGTTGAAAGATGGCTTAAATATATGATGATTCCAACAATTGTTTTACTTATTTTAACTGTTTTTGTCTTGAAGGGATCATTATATAGTGATAGTGAAGCAGT
The DNA here is from genome assembly GCA_945919295.1 of uncultured Mycoplasmatota bacterium. Classification (GTDB taxonomy): domain Bacteria; phylum Bacillota_I; class Bacilli_A; order RF39; family UBA660; genus CAG-302. The sequence continues at coordinate 22,585 of CAMEJC010000006.1, read as the reverse complement.
AATAGGATATAACGAAATTGGTGATATTGATTATAAGGTATATTTAAAAGAAAATAATTATTATTCTGGTGAATATTTGGAAAAGAATATGCAATATATTGCTAACTTGATTGATAAAATTAAGATTAATTTTAAGTATGAAATACATTCACAAGAAAAAATGGATTATACATATAAATATAATATTAATGCAGATTTGATTATTACTGATCCTAATGATAACAATAAAGTTTTATATAAGAAGAATTCTATTCTTGTCAATGATAAAGAAGAAAAATTAACTAAGTCTAGTTTTAGAATAGATGAAGATTTAGATATTGATTATGATGAATATAATAATTACGTTAATGCTTTTAAAAAAGAATATGCTTTAAATGTTAAAAGTAAATTAGTTATTACAATGGATATTAATATTGTTGGTAAATCTGATATTTTGAAAGAAGATTTTGTTAAATCTAATAAACTTGTTATAGCTATTCCGATGTCAGAACAAACTATTAGTATTGGAATTGATACAAGTGATATTAATAATTCTGGTGTACTTGAAAAAAATTATGTATCTCTTATCAAAAAACCGGTAGCATTGATATTAGGAATAATTGTTGGGTTACTTAGTTTGTGCCTATTATATATAAGTTTATATACAATACTTAGTAATAGAGTTAAAACTGATATTTATAAGTCTACGGTAAATAGAATTATAAATGAATATGATCGAGCGATTGTTACTAGTAAGTCTATTGAATCTATTAATGAAGATGAATATAATGTTATTGAAGTAACTAATATTGAGGAACTTTTAGATGCTCATGATTCAACAGGACAACCAATTTTATATAATGAAACTATTGAAAATAATGTTAGTGTATTTGTTATAGTGGCTGATGATATATTATATAAATTAACAATTGATAGACATGAATTGGAAGAAAATGAAAGAGAACGTATTAGAAAGAAAAATGAATATATTCAACAAAAGATTGATAATTTAAATATTTTTAAAAAAGAAAAATAATATATATAAAAAGGTGCCTTAGCGCATCTTTTTGTAATTTATTAAGTATTTATGAATATTTTTTATTGGGTGACACTATGTTTAGCAAAAGTATTCATAAGAGAATAAGAATTGTATTATTAGTTATTATATTTGTATTTATTGTTATTATAGGCAAGGTATTTTATATTGAAGTTATTGAATATGGAAAACTTAATACTTTAGCTAGTAATTTATGGAGTAGAAATTTACCTATTGAAGCTGATAGAGGAAAAATATATACTGTTGATGGTGAAATAGTTGCTGGAAACCTTACTACTACTTCTTTGGTATTTATTCCTAATCAAATTAAAGATAAGGAAATTGTAGCTACTAAAATAAGTGAAATATTAGGAGTATCTAAGGAAAAAATTGAAGAACATTTATATAAAAAGTCAATGATGGAGAGAGTACATCCGGAAGGAAGAAGACTTTCTTATGAAATTGCAGATAAAATTGAAGATTTAAAATTTGATGGTGTTTACTTACTTAAAGAATCTAAAAGATATTATCCACATGATGAAATGCTTTCTCATGTTTTAGGATATGTTGGTATTGATAATCAAGGACTTAGTGGATTGGAACTTGAATATGATGATATTTTAACAGGAGAATATGGTTCGATTCAATATTTTTCTGATGCTAAAGGTAATAATTTGGAAAGGAGTTCTGTCTATGTGGAACCAGAAGATGGCCTTGATATTTATTTAACGGTTAATTATTCAATTCAAACTTCTATTGAAAGAGAACTTAATAATGTTGTTAGTAAATATAATCCGGAGGGGGCTTGGGCTATTGCAATGGACCCAAATACTGGAGAGATACTGGGTATGAGTTCGAGACCTAATTTTGATCCTAATAATTATCAAGATTACGATACGGAAACTATTAATAGAAATATGGCTATTTGGGCTAGTTATGAACCGGGTAGTACTTTTAAGATATTAACGCTAAGTTCTGCGGTGAATGAAAAAAAAGTTGATTTACTTAAAGATACTTTTTATGATGGTGGTTCTGTTAATGTCGATGGGGCTAGAATTAAATGTTGGAAAGCTGGTGGTCATGGATCACAAACATTTCTTGAAGTAGTTCAAAATTCTTGTAACCCAGGTTTTGTTGAACTTGGTAGAAGACTAGGTAAGGAAACTTTATTTGCTTATATTGATAAGTTTGGCTATGGGAAAAAGACGGGAATTGATTTAAATGGTGAGTCTAGTGGGATATTATTTTCTTTATCTAAAGTTGGTCCAGTAGAACTTGCTACTACAGCATTTGGTCAAGGCGTCAGCGTGACAGCACTTCAACAAGTAACTGCAGTTAGTGCAGCAATTAATGGGGGAACTTTATACAAACCTTATATTATGAAAAGGGTGGTAGAACATGAAACTGGGCAGATTATAAAAGAAGTTAAACCTACTGTAATAAGAGATAATATTATTACTGAAGATACTAGTGAGCAGGTTAGAATGACTTTAGAGTCGGTTGTATCACTTGGAACTGGAAGAAACGCTTATATTGACGGCTATAGAGTTGGTGGTAAGACTGGTACGGCACAAAAGGTTAATAATGGAGTATATATGACTGGTAATTATATTGTTTCATTTATTGGCTTTTTGCCAGCGAATGATCCTAAAATAGTAGTATATTTGGCAATAGATAATCCAAAAGGTATAACACAATATGGGGGAACGGTTAGCGCTCCTATTGTTAAAAATATAATGGAAGATGCTATTGTCGCCCTTGGAATTGAAAAACAAGATGGTGGTACAGAAAAAGAATATCAATGGTATGATAAGAAATATTATACGGTGGAAAATGTAATTGGTCTTACAAAAAAAGAAGCAACATCTATTTTGAAAAATTTTTCAGTTGAATATAGTGGTAGTGGTAATAATGTTATTAGTCAATCGCCAGAGGCTGGTTCTAGAATAGTAGAAGGTGAAAATGTTAGGTTATATTTAGGATAAAAATTAAAAACATTTTTTAGCATAATTATTAGTAGTATATTATGGTAATTATTAATTGACATTAAGGTGTAAAATGTTATAAAAGATACTATTTATTTAAATATATATGTGATATAATATATCTAGAAATGGAGTGAAATAATGCTAACATTAACTAAATCTCTATTTGCATTAATGCTTGGTTTTATTAGTGCTACTATATTTGGTCTTATTGCTATTCCTTTTTTGAAAAAGTTAAAAGCGGGGCAAAGAATAAATATTTATGTTGAAGCCCATAGGAATAAGGCGGGAACTCCTACTATGGGAGGATTAATATTTATTATACCAACATTTGCAATAGTATTATTTTTATTACTGACTGGTAAAATTGAATATTCAGTTAATCTTGTAATAGTTTTATTTGTTTTTTTATCTTATGCATTCATTGGTTTTTTGGATGACTTTATAAGTTTAAAAAGAAAAACTAATAAAGGACTTACACAATTTCAAAAATTATTTTTGCAACTAATTGTGGCATTGGTATTTTATGTTTTATTTAGACAGTTTACTGATGGAGATTCTTATCTTAGAATATCAGCTTTAGGTATTGAGTGGAATTTAGGCTGGTTTTATGGTGTCTTTATCTTATTTATGTTAGTAGGAGCATCTAATGCTGTTAATTTGACGGATGGTTTGGATGGATTGGCTGGAGGACTATCCGCAATATCATTTTTGGCTTTTGGTCTTATTGCTATGGGTAGTTGGTGGATTGAAGGTAATGCTGATATGGGTATTTTCTGCTTTGTTCTAGTAGGTGCTATTATGGGATTTCTCGTATATAATACTAATCCTGCAAAGGTATTCATGGGAGACACTGGTAGTTTAACTTTAGGAGCAACAATGGCGACAATTGCTATTCTTACTTCACATGAATTATCACTTGTTTTGATAGGTGGAGTATTTGTAATAGAGACTCTTACTGTTATTATTCAAATTACTTCGGTAGTATTACTTAAGAAAAGAGTATTTTTAATGACTCCTATTCATCATCATTTTGAAAGACTTGGTTGGAGAGAAAATGATATTGTTAAGTTATTTTGGATAGTAGGTTTTATACTTAGTATGTTTGCTTTAATATATGGCGTATGGCTATAACAGATCAAAATAATTATTTAGGGTTATTAAATATATAAAACAAGTGATATGTTATCACTTGTTTTATTATGTAATAATTATGTTTAATTGCCAGATAGAATTTGGTTATAGTAATATAATATTTTTATAAACGAAATATTATTTTTCTTTATGTTTATGAATATTTAGAAGTATTCCTATACTTGTTAGACTTATTATGAGACTACTTCCTCCATATGATAAGAAGGGAAGAGTTACTCCTGTTACTGGAATAAGTCCTACTACTACCATTAAGTTTAATATTGTTTGAAATGCTAATCCAAAGGTAATACCAAAAGCTAGAAATTTTCCAAATGAATTCTCACATTCCATGGCTATTTTAAGACCTCTTGCAATTATGGTTATAAAGAGTATAGAGACAATTAAGACACCCATAAAACCGAATTCTTCACTTATAATAGCAAAAATAAAGTCAGTTTGAGGTTCTGGCAAATAAAAATGTTTTTGAATTGAATTACCAAATCCTAATCCTAAAAGACCACCTGGTCCAATGGCATAAAGACTTTGTATTATTTGAAAGCCACTACCTAAGGGATCGATCCAAGGATTTAGAAATGATATTATTCTTTCCATACGATAGGGGGCAATTAGAATTAGAATTACTATTCCGATTAACCCTAGTACGCCAATTTTGATAAAGAAATTCATTTTTACGCCACTTATGAATAAGAGTACAATAATAGTCATGACTATTACTACTCCTGTACCAAAATCTGGTTCTAACATGATAAGTCCAAATACTAGGAATACTACTGCTAGAATAGGGAAGACTCCCTTTTTTATGTCTTTTAATTCTCTAGTGTTATTTGATAGATACTTGGAAGTGAAAATAATCAAACCAAGTTTAGTGAATTCGGATGGTTGAATACCGAAGCCACCAATTCCAAACCAACTTCTACTTCCATTTCTTATGGTTCCAATACCGGGAATTAGAACTAAAGTTAACATAACAAAGCAAATGCCAAAAATGATATTGGCAAGACGTTTATAATTGTGATAAGAAAAATTACTAACTATTATCATAACTATATATCCTATTATGAGAAATATGATTTGTGATTTTAGATATTTATATGGATCATTAAATTTATATTCGGCCCAAATATAAGATGAAGAATAGATCATTAGTGTTCCAAATAGACTGATTAATATTACTGCGATTAATAGTATTTTATCGTATTTTTTCATTGTATCACCTAATTAATTTTATTAATTTAAAATTATTATATACGAATATTGAAAAAGAAATAGTGTTGTCTATTTCTTTTTTCTTTCAAATATTGATAATGTTTTGGCGGTTAGATAAACTATTTTATTATTATTTTTTATAGCAATACTTTTACATAATGCTTTACCACCGATTGTTAAGGCAGCGATGATGGAAGTAATTATCAATCCTACCCAAAATAGATTTAAATTAAAGTTTTTTGCAATTAATGCGGCGATTGTCACTCCTGCTGAACCAGAAATGATACCACATATATCACCGATGACATCATTACAAAATGATGATACTTTATCGGCATTTTTTTTGAAGGATACGGCTTTTTTGGCACCTTTTATTTTTTTAGAACTCATGGCATGAAGAGGTTCTTCATCAGTAGAAGTAACCGCTACTCCAATCATATCAAAGATAATACCAATAATTATAAATAATAGTAAAATTAGTATTCCAAATATTAGATTAACTTTGGGCATGGTTATTTCAGATATTAGTGAAAATACTAATGAAATTATAAAAGCCATTCCGGTTACTATAAGTGGCCATGTGTTTTTTTTCTTTTTCTTCTTTTTCATATTATTCCTTTCACTATAATAAAAAAGGTCCGTGGACCTTAATTAATAAAATGGCAATTCTCACGGTTAACTTTATGTCTTAGGTCAAGTAGGATTTCCCTCTTTTCTACAGTTTGTTACCAAACTTGCGGTTTCCCTTTAAAGAAAAGAATACACTGTCACCAAATGTATGACTTGATTACCACTTAGTACATACTGTAATCCCATGAAAATGTCACTCTAGGAGATTTCCTCAAGCAACGCTTACTATTAGTTCTTTTTTGCAACTATGGTTTCAAATTGCAATATCAAATAAATCTAGCTAGGAATTATTTGACTGATCAATTATTCCCCATAATCACGCAAGACAAGCTACACTACTCGTAAGTTTCCCCACATAGTAGGTTTAATCCTAGTTCGTATCATGTTATTTATCACAAAACACAAAGATAGGTCTCCACGGATATTGGGTCAGTATCATATGCCATTATGAGTGCCCAATAACCTTACCTTCCAGCATCCACCCTAAGCTGGGCGCATAAAGCAAACACAAGAAGTTTCACAGATATGCTCTTTAGTGACTTTTTAGGTTCACCTTCATAGTAAGTTTAATTGACTAGAATAATGTGCCATCACATGTGGAAGATTATATCATAAACGATAGAAAATGTCAAATTTATGAAATCTTCTCTATATTATATGTTTGTTTTTGATGAATAATAGTATTTTCTTTTTAAGCTAATAAATATTGTTTATAATAATACTTTAAGTATTTTGAATAATATGAATAAATATTTAATATAATAATATTGTTAAGGTAATGGTGAAAAAATGAAAAGAAATAAAAGAATAATTATTGGTACAGTTAGTGTAATTATTTTGATTTTGATTTATGGTATTTCACTGATTGTGTCTTCTGAAGGTGATAATGAATTGATACAAAGTATCGAAGGTACTGTTCTTGCTATCAATGATGATTTACTTACGATTGAAGATGATAATGATACTGTATATACATTTATTGCTGAGAATGTAGATGTTGGTGTGGGTGAAGAAATTAAACTTGATTATAAAGGAATATTAAATAAAGAGAAAGATATTCAAGATACAATTATTATTAATTATACTGTTTATTCTGTTTTAAATGAAGATGATATTCCTTTATCATATATGGATAATGGGATATTTAGTGATTACTATAAACTTGCTTACAATAAATTAAAAACTTTATCTTTGGATGAAAAGATAGGACAGTTATTATTGGTTCGATATCCGGAAAGTAATCAAGTGGAAGATTTAAAAAAATATAAATTTGCGGGTTATGTTTTCTTTGAAAGGGATTTTAGAGATAAGACTAAATCAGGTGTATTAAATATGATTGATAATGTTCAAAATGTAAGTAATATTCCTCTTCTTACTGCAGTTGATGAAGAGGGAGGGAATGTTGTTAGAGTAAGTAGTAATCCTAATTTGGCCAGTTATAGTTTTAAATCTTCAAAAGAATTATATGCATCTGGTGGTATGAATGCAATTAGTGAAGATACTAAAGAAAAGAGTAGACTACTTAAAAGTTTAGGCCTTAATTTGAATTTAGCTCCAGTTGTTGATGTTTCTACTAATCCTAGTGATTATATGTATAATAGAACTATTGGTGAAAATACGGTGATTACTAGTGAATATGCTAAAACGGTAATTGAAGCTAGTAAAGGTACTGGCGTATCATATACTTTGAAGCATTTCCCTGGATATTCTAATAACGTTGATACGCATACAGGTAGTTCTACTGATACAAGATCTTTATCTGATATTAGAACTAATGATTTACCACCATTTGAAGCAGGAATTAATGCGGGTGCAGAAGCGGTTTTGGTAAGTCATAATATAGTAACGAGTATTGATTCTTCTAATCCGGCATCGTTATCATCAGGTGTTCATGATTTACTTAGAAATGATCTTAATTTTACTGGTGTTATTATTACTGATGATTTGTCTATGGGTGCTACTTCTTCAATTACGGATGCTGCAGTTAAAGCAGTGAAAGCTGGAAATGATTTAATTATTACTACTGATTATGAGGAAAGTTTTAATTCTATAAAATCTTCTGTTAGTAGTGGCACTTTAAGTGAAAATGATATTGATAGACATGTTTTTAGAATATTGGCATGGAAATATTATAAGGGATTGATGTTTGAAAATCAGAAATAAATTAAAAAAATACTAATCTTTTTTGATTAGTATTTTTTCTATGTAGCTTACTATTTTGTACATGAGGATAGAAACTATCATTAAAATGATAATACCCGATATTACTAAATTTAAATTAAATACCTGAGAACCATACATTATTAAATATCCGATTCCTTCTTTAGATACGAGAAATTCTCCCATAATAACTCCGATTAATGACATACTGATATTTATTTTTAAACTACTGATAATAGTTGAATAACTACTTGGTAAAATAGCCATTTTTAATATTTGCCATTTAGTTGCTTTAAATGATTTTAATAAATTTATTTTGTTTATGTCAGTTTCTGTAAAACCATTATATACTGTTATGATAGTAATTATTACTGATATTAGTAGAGCCATTATTATAATTGAATTGATATTGGCTCCAAAATAAATTATAATAATTGGACCTAGCGCTACTTTAGGCAAACTATTTATTACTGTAAGGTAAGGATCTAACACTTTATAAAGAAAATTATTCCACCAAAGAATTACCGCTATTATTATACCTAAGATAGTTCCTAGACCGAAACTGAGTATTGTTTCATAGATGGTTATCCAAATATGTTTGAATAAATTATTGGTTTTATATAAATCCATGATCGTATTTATTATTTTACTTGGTGATGATGAAATAAAAGTGTTTATTATTTCATATTTAGCAAGTAATTCCCAAATAATGATTAATAATATTAAGATTAATAATTGTGTTAGGGTAATAAGAATTTTTCTTTTTTTTCTTTTCTTTAGAAATTCTTTATGTTCTTGGCTATACATGAATATCTATATCCTTCCAAATTAGATCATAGTATTTACTAAATTCAGGACATTTACGATTATTTATTGGACTACTACTATTAGTCATTTCGATATTATATATTTTTTTTACTTTGGATGGTCTATTTGTTAGAACAATGACACGATCTGCCATTGAAATTGCTTCGGCAATATCATGAGTTATCATAATAGTAGTCTTTTTTTCTTTTTTTATTATTTTCCAAACGTCATCTGATACGGCGAGTCTTGTTTGATAATCTAATGCTGAAAAGGCTTCATCGAGAAGTAATATATCGGGGTTAGTAGCAAGTGTCCTAATTAAAGCAACTCTTTGTCTCATACCACCAGATAAATTATTTGGATATTTTTTTATAAAATCTTTTAAACCATAGGTATTTAAAAGCTTTAATACGTTATCTTTATTTTCTTTGGTTACTTTTTTTTGAACTTTTAATCCTAATAGACAGTTATCTAATATATTGAGCCATGGAAATAAGGTATCTTCTTGTAACATGTATCCTAACTTTACTTCTTTTTTTGGAAAAATAATATTTCCTGCTGACTTATCTTCCAAATTGCAAAGTATCGAAAGTAAAGTTGATTTTCCACAACCGGAAGGACCGACAATGGCGACAAATTCTCCTTCTTTAATATTTAAATTTAAATCTTTAATAGCAAGTGTTTCTCCCTCTTTATTATGATATATTTTAGTTAAATTTTTAATAACTAAAATATCATTTGAATTCTTCGAAGTATTTATCATAGATTAAATCTTCATAGCTAACGTATTCTTCTAATTCTCCAGATGCAATCATGATATCTTGAATATGTTTCCATTCATTTTCATTTATAACAATAGATTTTCGCCATGCTTCATTTTCTTTATATCTATTTATCATTGTGGTTAGATCATCTATTTCTGTATCCGGAAAGAATTCGATGATTGAATTAGCTATTGTTTTAGCATCATTTTCTAGGACAAATTTTAATCCCTTATCTATTGCTTTGGTAAATCCTTTTATTATTTCTGGATTTTTTTCAATATAACTTTTTCTTGCATTATATGCTGTATAAGGAACTTCACCTCCTAGTGTACCAATATAAGCTACAACATAACCTAATCCTTGTTTTTCAACTGATGTAGCATTTGGTTCAAATAATGTTACAAAATCACCAGTACCACCAATGAATGCTCCTTGCATTGCAGAAAATTCTATCGATGTATCGATAGTTACGTCTTTTGTTGGATCTATGTTATTTTGTCTAAGCGCCCACTCAAATGTCATTTCTGGCATACCACCTTTTCTTCCTCCAATGACTGTTTTTCCTTTTAAATCTTCAAGTTTGAAATTTTCAATTTTTTCTCTTGATACTAGAAATGCACCATCTTTTTGAGTAAGACCTGCAAAGGTTACTGGATAATCTTCTTCACCACCATTGTAAACATAAATTGTTGCTTCTGTACCAGAAAATCCTATTTGAACATCACCTGATAAAACTGCTGCCATGACATTATTTGCTCCTGGTGTTAAAATAAGTTCTAAATCGATACCTTCTTCTTCAAAATATTTTTCACTTATAGCGGCATATTGTGGTGCATAGAAAATACTGTGTGCTACTTCGGCAACTGTTATTTTGGTAAGATTATTATCTTCTTGTTTTTTATTTTGAAAAATACCAAGTATTAATACCGTTATTACTATTAAAAATAAAATTATACTAACAAGTGTTCTTTTCATTAAAATAACCTCCTTAATTCATAGTTATTATATTCTTATATGTTAAATATGGTTCTATAAAAATCTGTGTTGAATAAATAATTAAAAAATGAATATAATAAAAAGAATGTATACTATAAATTTATACATTCTCTATGATTTAATTATGGTGCGCCCAGTAGGAGTCGAACCCACAGCCTTTTGGTCCGTAGCCAAACGCTCTATCCAATTGAGCTATGGGCGCATTTTTTTGAGTACATTGTTAGTATATACTAAAATTTAAAAAAATTCAATAATTTTTATAAAAATTATAAAAAAAGGTTGTCAAATATGAAAAAATGTTATATAATTAACTAGTCAGCAAATGTTGTTATATGCCTGAGTGGCGGAATAGGTAGACGCACAGGACTTAAAATCCTGCGAGATTTAACCCTCGTGTCGGTTCAAGTCCGACCTCAGGCACCATTTACTTTGGAGGAATACCCAAGTCTGGTTGAAGGGACCGGTCTTGAAAACCGGGAGGTCGCGAAAGTGGCGCAGGGGTTCGAATCCCTTTTCCTCCGCCATAGTTATATTATGTTTTATCGCGGGATGGAGCAGCTCGGTAGCTCGTTGGGCTCATAACCCAAAGGTCGTTGGTTCAAATCCAGCTCCCGCAACCATGGTTCCGTGGTGTAGTGGTTATCACGTCTGCCTGTCACGCAGAAGATCGCGGGTTCAACTCCCGTCGGAACCGCCATTATGGCTTCATAGCTCAGTCGGTAGAGCAGAGGACTGAAAATCCTTGTGTCGCTGGTTCAATTCCCGCTGGAGCCACCATATAAGTTTATAACTTAGTTTTTTAGCTTAGTTAGATATATCTCTATTCAAATGTTGGAGTAGAGTTTTTTTGATTTTTATTAGATTATAAAAACTATTTTCTTTTTGGAAAATAGTTTTGTTATTATTTTTTATCAGATGTTTTTTTATTTTTTGTCTTTTGTTTTTTGTTTTTTCTTGATAGGAATATCTATATTTATATGTCCTTTTTTATGTCCTTTTTTTAGCCATAGTGCATCTTGTAGAGAAGTTAATTTAAATTGCAAAAATTCATAGTCTGTAACTAAGTTTGTATTCTGTTCTCTTTCTTCATTTGTCATGGTACTTAGTTTTTGAAAGATGGTATTCTTTTCTTTAATAATGCTTCTAGCTAAATCAAAAATTTCTTCTTCGGATAATTTTTTGATTTCGTTATAATCAATTATCCAATCTGTGTTTTTGAAGAATTCTATTTCTTCTTGATTATTAAATTCGACGAATTCATTAATGTTACAGTTATCAAAAATAATGATACTGTTTCCAAATACTTTCATAAATGTTGGATTTAATTTTTCAGCGTTATATAAATTTAATTGAATAATATCACTTTTTTGAACAAATGCTGCATTTTTTGTAATTATTTTCATTTAAAACCTCCTTATTTACTTTATAATATCATACTTTTCTTTAAAATGATATATTTGTGCTCTTTTTTTATAAAAAAAGTAGAGTATTAAATTATACTCTACTGTAGAATTCTACGATTAATGATTCATTGATATCAGCATTTAATTCGCTTCTTTCAGGATATCTAACATAGGTTGCAACTTTTTTACCTTCATCATAGTTAATGAAGTCTGGTCTTTTTATTTTATTAGCAAGTGCTATTTCGATTCCTTTATGATCTTTAGAATTTTCTTTAATAGCAATTACATCACCAGGTTTAACTCTATAAGATGGAATATCAACCTTTTTACCATTAACTGTAATATGTCCATGGTTAACTAGTTGTCTAGCACCTCTTCTTGTTGTTGCAAAACCAATTCTATAAACTAGATTATCTAATCTGCTTTCTAATAGAATAAGTAAGTTTTCACCGTGAACACCTTTCATTTTAGCAGAATCATTTACTAATTTTTTGAATTGTTTTTCAGAAATACCATACATAAATCTAACTTTTTGTTTTTCAGTTAATTGAATTGAATAGTTAGATGGCTTTCTTTTTCTGTCTTTTCCGTGTTGTCCTGGACCGTAAGGTCTTTTCGCAATATCTTTACCATTTTCTAATATTGAAAATGATACTCTTCTTGCTTTTTTGTTATTTGGGCCTGTATATCTAGCCATTTTTTATTTCCTCCTTCTTCTTAGAAGGCATACTATCTTTTGATAGGGTGTCTTTAATATACTTTCGCTACGCAGCATTAGTTACTTATAAATGACACATTATCAAAAAAATAGTATCCGCTGCTAAGCAATAATATTATATAATTAATAATATTTTTAGTCAAGAAAAAAATGCAGAAAGTTTCTAAAATATGTTATATATTATAAATAAATAGAAAAAAATTAAAATATATGAAAAAATGTAAAAAAAGTGTAAAGTGTAAGAAAATTGTAGAATTGTGTGCTATAATTATTTTGATGATGATAGAAAGGAATAAGTCTATCATTAACATTGGAGGTGCATTATCAGGGGAAGAATACTTTATGATGATTACATTAGTGTTAATAAATAAATATGAAGGAGATGAAAAATATGAAAAAAATTATAAAAATTACTAAAATATTTTTAGTTTTGTTAACTATTTTTTCACAGTTATCACCTGCTGCTACCGCTTTAGCGGATGAAATAGTGGATAATTATGAAAGTGTTGAAAATAGTAAAGAAAATGTTAAATCTTTAGCAATTAATGGGTATTTAAATTACAACGAAGGAGAGATTACTAAGTCATTAGATGGTGAAATGAATTCTGATAATTTAGTTATATATAAAGTTAATGCTAAAGTTTATACTCAGATTTTGACTATATCTGGTGATGAAATTGAGGATGCTGTCGAGTATAGTGTTAAAGTAAATGATAACGAAAGTACTGTTATTACTGGTAGTGAATTGAAATCTGGCATAATGGGAACTACAACGGATTTTACTAATTCATTTAATACTACTATTGAATATACTGATACGGTAGTAATTTCTAAAATTGATGATAGTAATGATAATCAGCCATTAATTCTTACGTATAATGCTATGCTTGTTTATGAAGAACAAGGAAATAGTTTTGATGAGGCATTAAATAATCTTTATGATGGCTATACTTTTGAAAATAATAGTTTGATTGTTTATGCTAAAGAATTATCTTTAGTACCAGTAGTTCCAAGTATGCAATACTTGTATGGTTTATTGAACGAAAACAATGGTATTAACTTAGAAATTTTTGATAGGGATAAAAATATTGTTACATTAGAAGAAACTACTTTAGAAAGTGATCCTACTGATAAATATGAAACTGTTGAACAATTAATTAAAAATGGATATACTTTGAAGTTTACTAAAGGATTAAGCGAAGCTAATTATAATGTTGTTGTAATGGGTGATGTTACTGATGATAGTATATTTGATGAAAGTGATATGCTTCCTACCATGAATGCTTATCTTAATGAAGAAATTATGCCTACAATGGATTTATATTTAACAGAGCATGAAACAGATGTACCTGGGGAATTTGTGGAGGATCCTTTTGGAACAATTACTTTTGAAGATGTAATGTTATCTAATAAATATTTAAATAGAAATGATCAAGAGGAAGCAACTGAAAATATTAATTTGAGTTTAGTATTAGATTATTCTAATGAAGAATTATATGTTGGTGATACATTTGAAGCTAAAGTAGTAGTAAAAAGTGATAATTTAGAAGATTTTATAAATGGTATTTCTGGAATTATTTCTACTAATATGAATTTAAAGTTAATTGATATTAAATTTAACGATAAATTTATTGGAACTTATAATGATGAAAGTAAATTAGTAGGAGCAGGTCAAAATCTTACTAACGATGAAGTTGTTATGACAGTAGAATTTATGGCTATAGGTGCTGGGGAAGGAACTGCTAGTTTAGTAGGTAATATTGCTAATGATTTGAATATTAAAGATTTTGAAGAATTATCTTTAGATGTTAATATTATTAGAAAAAATTCAAATAATAATTTAGCTTCTTTAAATGCTAGTGTTGGTAGTTTTGATATTGCTTTTGATAAAGATGTTAGTGAATATACTTTAACTGTTCCTTATGATACTGAAAGTGTAATTTTATCAGGATCTTTGGAAGATATTAATGCAACTGTCGATGGACTTATTGAATATAAACTTAATAGTGATAATACTACTGCGATTATTACGGTAACAGCAGAAGATGGTAGTAAGAAGACTTATACTGTTTATATAGTAAAAGAAAGTAAACCAGTTGTTGCATCACCTATCACTTATTATTATTCATCAAACAATTATTTAAAATCTTTAGAAATAGATAATTATGATATTGCTTTTGATAAAGAAATTACTGAGTATAAAATAAATGTTGATAATGACGTTACATCACTTGATATTAAAGCAGTTGCAGAGGATAGTAGAGCGAGAGTTGAAATTACTGGCAATGAAAGTTTTAAAAAAGGTGAAAATACTGTGACGATTACAGTAACAGCAGAAGATGGAACTACTAGAGAATATAAAGTTTTAGTTAATAAGAGTGGTGAAAAGAAGAATGCTCCTACCGAAATTGATGATTCTTCTAATACGGCAGAAAAGGTTGTTATTATTATATTAATTATATTGGTTGTTTTGGGACTATTATATCTTATTTTTAAAAAGGATGATGAAGAAGGAATTATTGAAGTTAAGAAAGAAGAAGTAAAGAAACCTGAGACAAAAAAGAAAATTAACTCTAATAAAAATAAAAAAGAGAGATAAAATATCTTTCTTTTTTTTTATTTATTTGGTATAATTGAATAGATAATAGGGAGAGTGTCTATGAATAGAAAGGGTCAAGCATTAGTAGAATTTGTTCTTATTTTACCTATATTCATATTAATATTATTTGCAGTAGTGGACTTTGGCATGATATTAAGTAAAAAAAGTGAACTTGAAAATATAAGCGTTGATATTGTTTCAATGATTAAAAATGGAAATAATATTGATGATATTAGAGATGTTTATTCTAGTATTTCTATCGATATAAATCAAGATAGCAAATATACTACTATTTCTATATCTGAAGATGTTGATATTATGACTCCAGGACTTAATTTGGTCTTTGGTGATCCATATAAAGTTATGGTGGAAAGGACAATGCCTAATGTTAAGACTGAATAATAAGGGCCAAAGTTTGGTTATGTTTATTGTATTAATACCAATTGTTCTTCTTGTGTTTACGCTTGTTTATGATGTTGGAAATGCAATATATGAAAAAGAGAGATTGTCAAATACTAATTATATGACAATAGAATATGCTCTTGATAATATTAATAATGTTAATGAAAATGATTTGATTGAATTAATTATGAAAAATAATAGTGATTTGAGTAGTATTTCTGTTATTATTGATAATAATGTTATTGATATTAAAATTAGTAAAAATATTAGAGGAATTATTGGGAAAATGTTTGATTTTGATTTGATTGAAGCAAGAAGCGAATATACTGGAAAATTAACTTCAGATGGTAAAAAAATAGAGAGGATTAAGTGATACTATGGCAGGAAAAGTAATTAGTGTATCGTCTGTTAAAGGTGGTGTTGGGAAAACAACTACTGTACTTAATTTGGCAGGTATTTATTGTGAATTAGATAAAAAAGTATTAATTATTGATATGGATTTATATTCTGGTGGAGTAGCGGTTTCTTTAAATGTTAAAAACAATAAAGATATATTTATGATGGTAGATAGTATGGCTAGTAATAGATTTACTGAGCTTAGAAATTATGTTACAACATATAATAAAAACATTGATGTTTTATCATGTCCAAAAGATCCTCGTGAGGCTTCTAAAATAGAAAGTAGGTTTATTCCGATTATATTTGATTTAGCTAGAAAAGATTATGATATTGTGCTTGTAGATACATCTCATATTTTGGATGAAATTAATTTGACTGTTTTAGATTATTCTTATATGTCTCTATTTATTGTTACCAATGATTTTGTTGATTTAAAAAATATGAAGAGTTTACTTAGTATTTTTAAAGATACTGATAAGAAAAATTATCTTATACTTTTAAATAATTCAAGGGATACTGGTAAGGATTATATGAGCTTATATGATATTAGAACGGCAATTAAGGGTAATATTGATTATACAATATCAAGAAATTATTATATTAAGAATATCGATAAATATATAATGGAAGGTGAAATACTTACTTTAAATAAAACATTAAATGCTTTTCATCAAAAGGATGTTTCTAATATGAAAAAAGTGGCTCTCGATTTGATTGATGAAAGACATGGTAGGGAGGAAAGATAGTATGGCTAAAAAAACTTTGACAGAAGCTTTTGAAGTAAAGCCTAAAGTTTCTTCTTTAAAAAGTGATGTAAAAGATTATGATATATTTGCTGATAAGAATTTACTTGAAGAGCTTAGAATCAAAATTGTTCAAAATTTAATTGAAGAAAATATTCCTGATGATAAGTTGTTAGAGGACTATATTAATAATGAAATTGATAATACTTTGGTCGGTTATGATCTTGGTACCCTCGAAAGAAATCATGTTTTTAATTTGATTCAAAATGAAATTACTGGTTATGGTCCTATTACACCTTTGCTTTTAGATAATGCTATAACTGAAATAATGGTTAATGCTCCAAATGAAATATATGTTGAAATAGATGGTAAAATCGTTAAAGATGAGACGGTATCTTTTATTAATGATAAGCATATTATTAGAACTATTCAAAGAATAGTGCAACCCCTTGGTAGAACAATTGATTCTGCTAATCCAATGGTTGATGCTAGACTTCGTGATGGGTCGAGACTTAATGCTATAATACCACCACTTAGTTTAAAAGGACCAATTTTAACAATAAGAAAGTTTAATAAAAAACTTGAATCGATAGATGATTTGTTGAGACTAGGTACAATGACTGTTAATATGGCTAGATTTTTAGAAGCTGCGGTTGAAGCAAAACTTAATATTATTATATCTGGTGGTACTGGTACTGGTAAGACAACTCTTCTTAATGTTCTTTCTGGTTTTCTTGGTAATGACGAAAGAATTGTTACTATTGAAGATGCGGCGGAACTTAAACTGCATCAAAGTCATGTTATTTCATTGGAAACAAGACTTACCAATTATGAAGGTGAAGGAGAAGTAACTATTAGAGATTTAGTTAGAAATTCTCTTAGAATGAGACCAGATAGAATAATAGTAGGAGAAGTAAGGGGTAAAGAGGCTTTTGATATGATGCAGGCTATGAATACTGGTCATGAAGGGTCTATTACTACATTACATGCTAATAATCCAATTGATGCTTTAAATAGACTCGAAACTATGATATTGATGAATGAGATGGAAATACCAGTATCTGCAGTTAGAGGATATATTGAAAATGCTATTGACATTATAATTCAAATAGATAGATTATCTGATGGCAAGAGAAAGATTACTTCAATTAGTGAGATAACTGGTATTAAAGATGGAAATATTATTCTTAAGGAAATATTTTCATTTAAACAAACTGGTGTTTCTAGTGATGGTAATGCTGTTGGGGAATTTAGAGTATATAAGAAAAAACCAATTGTTTATGATAAAATTGTAAGAAAAGGTATTAATAGTATTAAAGATATTTTTGAATAAAAGGAAAGGAATGATAAACATGAATATTATAGTTTTTTTACAAATAATTATTGTAATTACTTTATTTATATTTATCATTTTGCTTTTGAGGCAAAGTATTGCTAATAGAAAGGCAAGAAGGATTGGTTATTATTCTTTAGATCCTATTAATAATAATGCACTCTCTTTTAGTGATAAATTAGTTACTAAATATTTGAATTTTGTTAAAAATATGCGACATGTAATTAAAAAAGTTGAATATTTAGAGAGAAGATCGAAAGGATATGAAAAGTATATTAAATATAAGAATCGTGATAAAATTATAGCTATCGATTTTATTACTAATAAATTTGTTATTGCGGCAATATTTGTCATGCTTGCTATTTTTTCGCAAGTATTTGCTATGAAGACTTTGAGTTTGTTTGCCCTAATTATTAACTATTTAATAGGATATTATTTACTAGATATTTATTTGTTTTTTGATTATAGAAAGCAGACAAAATTAATTGAGAATGAACTTTTAAGATCAGTTATTATTATGAATAATGCCTTTAAATCTGGTAAGAGTACTCTTCAAGCTCTTAAAATAGCTAGTGATAGTCTTCCGGAACCAATAAGTGATGAATTTAAGAAGATGTATTTAGATATGAAATATGGTTTATCGGTTGATACTGTCTTTGAACGATTTGCAAAGAGGGTTAATCTTGAAGAAGCTGTTTATTTATCATCTTCACTGACTATTTTAAATAGAACGGGAGGTAATATAGTTGAGGTTTTCTCATCGATAGAAAGAACGTTATTTGATAAGAAAAAATTGAACGAAGAACTTAAAAATATATCGGCTGCTCCTAATATGGTTGTTAAAGTATTATGCATTATACCAATTGTTTTTGTTCTACTTATATATATTCTTAATCCTGGTTATTTTGCACCTTTATTTGAATCTACTTTGGGTTATATTATTATAGCTATTGTTGTTATTATGTTTATAATTTATGCTTTATTATTAAAAAGGGTATTGAAAATAGAGGTGTAATGATGAGGAAAAATAAGAATGCGGATAGTTCTATTAGAAGTTTATATAGTAAGAAATTGATTAAAAAAATAGATAGTAAAATTAATTTACTTGGTATTACTTGTAATTATAATGCTATTTCTTTTTTGAATATTAGACTTATTACTTCAATTATTTTGTTTATATTAGTATTTAGTAATTTTAAGTATGGTTATATTTTGGCAATAGTATTTGTTATTGTGTATTATTATTTATTTGAGAAAATATTTCTCGATAGAAAAATAAAAAAAAGAGTTACTAAACTTAATATAGAAGCTATTTACTTTTTTGAAGTACTTACTTTATCTCTTCAAACAGGAAGAAATTTAGAAGAGGCTATTTCGATTACGATAAATAGTGTCGATTCAGAACTTTCTTTAGAATTTAAAGAAGCTCTTAGAGAAATAAAATTTGGTAAGAGTTTGACAGAGAGTCTTATTGATATGCAGAAGAATATTCCGTCAGATAATATTAATAATATTATTCTTACTTTAACACAAGCTAATATATATGGTAGTAGTATTATTGATACTATGTATAATCAAGTTGATTATTTGAGGGAAAAAAGAAAAATGGAAGTTAAAGCCGCTATTTCAAAGGTACCTACAAAGATTAGTATTATTTCAGTATTTTTCTTTATTCCACTTATATTACTTATTATTTTAGGACCAGTGCTTCTTAGTTATATTGGATAAATATTAATAATATACTTGACTAAAGACTGAAATAAGAGTATTATATTAGAAGTAAATTATATGGGGAGGAATAAATATGTCAGGACACAGTAAATGGTCAACAATTAAAAGAAAAAAGGGAGCAATTGATAGTGAGAGAAGTAAAGTTTTTCAAAAATTAGCTAAAGAACTTTACGTAGCGGCGAAGAGTGGTGATCCTAATCCAGAGAATAATCCATCACTTAGAATGGTAATTGAGAAGGCTAAGAGTGAGAATATGCCTAAGGCTAATATTGAGTCGGCAATTAATAAGGCTAAGAATAAGGGTAATGATGAAAATTATGAATCAATTAGATATGAAGGATATGGACCTGGTGGAATTGCTATCATGATTGATTCTCTTACGGATAATAAGAATAGAACAGCGGGATTTGTCAGAAGTACTTTAACTAAAAGAGGAGGAAACTTAGGTACTGATGGATCTGTTAGTTATCTATTTGAGAGAAAAGGTGTTATTGTATTAGAGAAAGAATATGATGAAGATAAACTTATGGAAGATGTTCTTAATTTAGATATTTTAGATTTTGTTAGTGAAGATGATAGTTATATTATTTATACGGAAGCTAATAATTTTATTGATGTAAAAGATCAGCTTATTAATTTGGGTTATGATAAGTTTGTTGTCAGTGAGGTTACCTTTGTACCTAATAATTATATATCTTTAGATGAAGAGAATACTGAAAAAGTTTGTAATTTAATCGATGCATTAAATGATATTGATGATGTTCAATCGGTTTATCACAACTTAGAAATGTAAATAAATTTTTATTGATATTAGTTTGAAAATATGATATTATAATAGTAGATAATAATAGTAGAGGTGATGATATGGAATTTAAAAAAATGATCTTCGTTTTAGCTATCACAACTACTATTATTTTTATTGGTATGTTTGGTACTTCTTATGCTTATTATACTTCGACTGGTGGTACTAGTCTTAATGTTACTACTCCTAATATTGATACTGGTGTTGCAATTGTATTTAATCAAAGTGAATATATTAATGTTAATACAGGAGTTCCTATTTCTTCTAGTGATGTTGATAGTTTTGCTAGTAAATCAATATTTACTTTAGTACCTGATTCTGCTATTTTAAGTGGTTATGATGTTCTTGTTAATATTAATTTAGTTGATTTATCTATTGCTAATGAACTTAAAGTTAGTGATTTTAAATATAAACTTGTGTGTTCTAATGGTAGTACGAGTAGTACGCTTAAAAGTGGTACAGGAACTGATTTTACTGATGCTGTAATGAGCGCTAATAGTTTATCTTTGGGAAGTTTAGGTACTGGTAGTGGAACTTTTGATGTTACTAAAACTTATACTTGTACCTTAAGTGTATGGCTAGAGGAGTCCGGTGTAAGTCAAAATGAACTTATGAATAAGAAGTTTTCTGGTTTAATTAAAGTTAATACAATGTTTAAAAAGTAGTGGTGATTAATATGTTAAAATATTATATATACAAACGTACGCCTGGGGGGCAGAATTTATTAACTAAAAATGGATTTTGCCATATAAATAATAAATTAAAGGACTATGGGAATACTAGTATTAGATACTAGAGTTTTTTCATAGTCTTTTTAGTTGGAGGTATTTATGAATAAGAAAAAATTAACTAAATCAAATATTTATATGATAACAGGAATAGTAGTACTCTTACTTGCAATTGCAGGAAGTGCTTATGCTTATTATAGTGCTAGTGCTACTGGCGAGTTAGTAGGAAGTGCCGCTGGTGGAGGTTTAGAACTTACTATTACTAAACTTAGTACGAGTGCAAATGATGCTCTAATACCACTAGACAATGATGTAGATACTTTAAGTACTGCCGCTAAAGGTTATGGTAATACTGGAAGTACTTTTAATGCTAGTAAAAGTTGTATTGATAAGAATGGATACAGTGTATGTCAGGTATATAAAATAACTTTAACTAATACTAGTACTGTTCCTATTACTGTAAATGGTGGTGTAACACTCTTTGGAACAAATACTCCAAATATTGAATGCTCGAAAATGGTTAGTAGCACTAGTGTAACTGATAATGCTAGTTGTAAGGGAGGCAAAACTCTTGCAAATAGCGAAGTATTTAATACTGGCTCTAGTAAAGATTATTATGTTATTGTCTATATTAAGAATATAGATGAAGAACAAGAAGATGTAGGAGTATTTAATGGAACGATTACATTTACTAGTACACAAGGTCACAAGTTATATGCTAAATTTAAAGATATGACAGCATCAGAAACAATACAAGATTTATTTATACCAAATACCACAGCAGTAAATAATAGTATTACATACCAATATGATACCGTAAATAACTTAATGAAAGATACTGCCGGTAATATCAGATACTATGGAGCATCTCCAAATAACTATATATACTTTAATTGTGAAACATACCCTGAAACAAATTGTGAATTATGGAGAATAATAGGAGTAGTAGATGGTAAAGTAAAACTAATAAGAAATGAATCTATAG
This sequence comes from uncultured Mycoplasmatota bacterium, assembly GCA_945919295.1. GTDB lineage: Bacteria > Bacillota_I > Bacilli_A > RF39 > UBA660 > CAG-302. The sequence continues at coordinate 24 of CAMEJC010000006.1, read as the reverse complement.
GTTCATATTCATGGGATACATCTG
>CAMEJC010000005.1 GCA_945919295.1 uncultured Mycoplasmatota bacterium | reverse complement strand
ACACTATTATAAAACTTATTGCACAACTATTGTGCACTTCATATTTTAAAATACACAACAAATTTTATCCTGAATAATGGCAATAATATATTGACTTTTTTTTAAGATTGTAGTATTATTGTATTACCGGAAGAGAAATCTTTGTCAGGTCGATAGTTAGGTGCCGATTTTTATAAATTAAGTGTACTGTAAGTACACCGCCCTAATTGGGAAAAAGTCACTTAGGTGGCTTTTTTTCTTTTAAGAAAAAGAATTCCACTGTAATAAGTAAAATTCTTTTTAGTTTATGGAAAAAACACTTTAAAATCGACAAACGAAAGTTCTTCATTCATAGATTTGTTTTCATTTAAAGAGTCAATACATTTTCTTCTAACTGTGCCCGCAAGTAAATCCGCTCCTTGAACGACATAACTTTTACCAGAGTCTTGATAACTAATTTCAAGTTCTAATTCACTAAATAAAATCGGTTTAAATTTCTTTAAATAATTATAATTAGATATCCCATGTAAAAGTTCTTCAATAAGACCATCATGTAAATTATAATATCCATTGCTTTTCGTAGTCTGCTGATCGATATTTATAATAACTTTTAAAGGTTTATAAGGATCTACTTTGCCAAGTTTTATAAGTTCCTCGATAATTCCTTTTATTAATACTCTCAAAGTAAAATCGATGTATCTCCCCTTTGAAGCCTTACTTTCCATTATATAATCATATATCATATTATTCCTTATAACTAAAGATACAATAAAATATTTCTTTATATAATTCATTATTCTTCTCTTATCAGAAGGTTTTATATTAGTATTTTTTATCTCTGGACATTTATTTAAACAGTCATCTTTTTGAAAATGGCAATAATTACACTTTATTTCATTAACTATTTTTCGATACTGTGTAATAAATTTATCCTTTTCTCTTTTAGTTAAAAATACCATGCCACTATAAACACAAATATCTTCCTTTTTAGTAAGTTTACCCGAATCATCTAAATTAATATAAATAACTTGTTTTTCATTTTTATTCATCATGCCCCCTAATACTGCTTATTAATTCTTATCTAACATTTTATTATATTTCGTAAATTCACTATCATTATCTAAATCAGTAAGAGATAACTCTTTAAATAAATCTTTTTGTTTTTTAGAAAGTTTACTAGGAATAATCACATTAACAATAATATACATATCTCCCTTTTTACCATTAATATCAGAATCAATACCTTTACCCTTTAATCTAAGTTTACTATTATTCTTTGTACCTTCAGGGATCGAAAGTTCAACATTACCATAAATAGTAGGAACAGTTTTTTTACATCCTAATACTGCTTCAGTAATTGTAAGAGGAATAACAGCATAAATATCATTTTCATCTCTTTGATAAAAATTATCTTCCTTAACAGTAAATTCTATATAAAGATCTCCATTACTTCCTCCATTAACACCAGATTCTCCTTTACCAACAAGTCTTATTCTATTTCCGGTATCAACACCTTTAGGAACAGTAACTGTAAGAGTTTTAGGTTGTTTTATTTTACCTTTACCACGACAATTAGTACATACTTTTTCAAAAGAAGTACCAGTTCCTCCACAATGAGGACAAGTAGTCTTCGATAAGAATGAACCAAACATTGTACTTTGTTGTTTAGTTACCGTACCAGAGCCTTTACATTCTGGACAAGTATGACTATTAAATCCTCCTTGCCCATGACATTCTGGGCATTGATCTTCAACTTCAACTTTAATATCTTTCTTAGCACCATGAACAGCTTCATCAAAAGAAATAGTCATACGATATAATAAATCACTACCATCTTCTCTTCTGCTTCCTCTAGTTCTACCACCAGTACTAAAACCAAAGTTTCTTAAAATATCACCAAAAATATCATCCATACTACCAAAGTCAAAACCATCAAAGCCAGAAAATCCACCTTGACTGTTAGTAAACGCTGCATGCCCAAATTGATCATATTGACGTCTTTTATTTTCATCAGATAAAACAGCATAAGCTTCTTGTGCCTCTTTAAACTTTTCGGCAGCATTTTCCTCTTTAGAAACATCAGGATGGTATTTCTTAGCTAATTTTCTAAATGCTGATTTTATCTCATCTTGACTTGCAGTTTTAGGTACTCCAAGTACCTCATAATAATCTTTTTTATTCATAGTCTCCTCCATACATAAGTATAAAGTTCTAGCAAGCTAGAACTTTAACTTTATTATTTTTCTTCATATTCAGCATCAACCACACCGTCATCAGCTTTCTTTGTTTTTTCTTCCTTTTCTTCAGTACTTGCTTCATTACTTTGATTATTTTTAGCAGCTTCTTCATAAACCTTAGTAGCAAGTGCATTAGCCTTTTCTAATAATTTATCTTTAGCTTTATTTATTTTTTCTACATCTTCAGTTTCAATAGATTTTTTAACTTCTTCCATCAAATCTTCAGCTTCTTTTTTATCAGATTCAGTTACTTTATCACCCAAATCTTTAAGAGCCTTTTCAGTCATAAACACAACTTGTTCAGCATCATTTTTAGCATCTACTATTTCTTTCTTTTTAGCATCTGCTTCTTTATTCTTTTCAGCTTCTTTCATCATTTTATCAATTTCTTCATCACTAAGTGTATTAGTTGCAGTAATTGTAATAGATTGTTCTTTTCCAGTTCCTAAATCCTTAGCCTTAACATTAACTATACCATTAGCATCAATATCGAATGTAACTTCAATTTGTGGAACTCCTCTTGGAGCAGGTGGAATATTAGTAAGTTGAAAGTTTCCAAGTGTCTTATTATCATTTGCCATTGGTCTTTCACCTTGAAGAACATGGATATCAACAGCAGGTTGATTATCAGCAGCAGTGCTAAACACTTGACTCTTACTAGTAGGAATAGTAGTATTTCTAGGAATAAGAACAGTCATAACTCCACCTAATGTTTCAATACCTAAAGATAATGGTGTAACATCAAGTAAAACAATATCATTAACATCACCAGTAAGTACTCCACCTTGTATTGAAGCACCCATAGCCACAACTTCATCAGGATTAACTTCTTTAGAAGGTTCTTTACCTAACTCTTTCTTAACAAGTTCTTGAACACATGGTATTCTAGTAGAACCTCCTACTAATAATACTTTATCAATATCTTTAGCAGCAAGACCTGCATCCTTAAGAGCTTTTCTAACAGGTTCAGTTGTAGAATCAACCAAATCACTAATTAAATCTTCAAATTTAGCTCTTGTTAAATTCATATTTAAATGAAGTGGTCCATCAGATCCTTGTGATATAAATGGTAATGATATTTCAGTAGAAGTCATACCACTCAAATCTTTCTTAGCCTTTTCAGCGGCATCTTTTACTCTTTGCATAGCCATTTTATCATTAGATAAATCTACACCAGATTCTTTTTTAAATTCTTTAACCATATAGTCCATAATTCTTTCATCGAAATCATCACCACCTAAATGATTATTACCACTAGTAGATTTAACTTCAAACACACCGTCACCTAGTTCTAGTATTGATACGTCAAATGTACCACCACCTAAGTCATATACTAAAACAGTTTGATTTTTATCTTGTTTATCAAGACCATAAGCAAGAGCAGCAGCAGTTGGTTCATTAATAATTCTTTCAACTTCAAGTCCTGCTATTTTACCAGCATTTTTAGTTGCTTGTCTTTGTGCATCATTAAAGTATGCTGGAACAGTAATAACAGCTTTTGATACAGTTTCACCCAAATAAGCTTCTGCTGTTTTCTTTAAATCACCAAGAATCATTGCTGATATTTCTTCTGGTGTATACTCTTTTCCATTAGCGGATACCTTCTCACTAGTACCCATCTTTCTCTTAATTGAAGAAATAGTATCTTTATTAGTCACCATTTGATTTTTAGCTTTTTGACCAACAATAATTTCTCCATTTTTAAATGCTACTACTGAAGGTGTAGTTCTCATACCTTCAGGATTAGTAATAACCTTAGCTTCCCCACCTTCATAAATAGCGACACAACTATTAGTTGTACCTAAATCAATTCCTATAATTTTACTCATATAAATCATTCTCCTTTTCTTTATTTTTTATCATTAAAGTCATGTATCTCTTTAATGTTCTTTTCTTTTTTATTATTATTTTTATCTTTATTTCTTTTTATTGAATTATAAATAAGATAACTAACAATAGCAATTAGAATAAACGGCAAAAGCCATATAACAAATTTAACCGCTATTACAGATAATAGTATAGCTATTATAATATAAATAATTTCCTTAATAGTTTCTTTATTCATATATTCTCCTATTCATTAACCTTAACCATCGCAGTTCTAAGTACCCTATCTTTATACATATATCCTTTTTGAAGTACTTCAGTAACAATTCCTGATTCCTTAGTTTCATCTTTATCCATAACAACAGCCTGATGATAAGTTGGATCAAATTCTTTACCTAAACATTCTATTTCTTTTACTTCAAATTTATTAAGTAATTCTTTAATTTGTTTATACATAAGTTTAAACCCTTCAAGAAACTTTGATACTTCATCATTTAAATTATCATCATCCATATCAATAGCTCTCTCAAAATTATCAAGTATTGGAAGAAATCCTTTTAATATATCTTCCTCAGCATACTTAATTACTCTTAAAGTTTCCTCATCTTTTCTTTTTCGATAATTAAGTAATTCTGCTTTACTTCGAAGAAGATCATCTTCAAGTTCCTTAATTCTTTTACTCAATAGTTCTCTCTCATCATTTTCATTAGAACAAGAACATTCCCCTTTATTACAAATTCCATCTAAATCATGCTCTTCATTGCACTTACATTTATCTTTTTTTATTTCTTTTTCTTTTTTATTATCATTACGCTGTTTATGATTATTTTTTTCCTTATTTTCCATGATCTCCTCCTAAATTATTTTTAATATAATCAAGTAGTGCCACAACTCTACCATATTCCATCCTCTTAGGACCAATAATAGCGATAGTACCTTCTTCTCCATCAATACTATATTTAGTCTTTATTACCGATACATCATCAGTAAGTTCTGTTTCACTACCAACATAAATATTAATGCCATTGTCTTCTTCTTTCATCTTTTCAATACTATTAACATCATCAAACTTACCGAGAATTTCTTTTACCTTATCAATATTTGAAAATTCTGGTTGCTTAAGCATATTAGTTCTTCCTCCAAAGTGAACATCTGCTTTGGCATCAGTAAACTCATGAAAAGCATCATAAAAAGTATTATAAAGTATTTCATACTGATTAACATATTCTTTAATAATTGGTTTAACTTCATATTCAAGTTTTTCACTAACTTCGTTTATTGGAGTACCCACAACCAATTTATTAATAAGTTCAACAGTTTTTCTTACTTCTTCATTAGAAACAGTATTAGGTAAAAATAATATCTTATGTTGAACTACCCCTTTATCAGTAATAACAATCGATAAAATCTTATTTTCATCAAGTGGAACAACTTCTACTTTCTTAAGCCTATTTGTTTTAGATGTAGCACCAAGAACAACAGCAGTATAATTAGTAATTTCACTTATTATTTCAATACTCTTCTTAATAGTATCATTTAAATCAAGTGAATTATTTCGAAAGATAGTTTGAAGTTTTAACATATCTTCTCCAGTCATATTCTTAGGAGTCATCAAATTTTCTACATAATACTTATATCCATCTTCACTAGGAATTCTTCCCGATGCAAAATGATTTTTTTCAAGAAGATTAAGTTCTTCTAGTCTAACCATTTCATTTCTAATAGTTGCAGATGAACACTTAAGTTTCTTACAAATATGATTTGAACTAACCGGCTTAGCAGTCTTGATATATTCTTCTACTATTACCTTAAGAATTTCTTTTTGTCTATTTGTGATCATTATATCACTTCCTTTAGCAATCTCACTTTTTCATTGCTAATATCATTATATTACTATTATTTAGCAAAGTCAACTAAAAAATGCTAATTTTTTAATTTTTTTTAAAGATATCTTCAAAAACAATAAATAATATGCTAAAATATAATTAGGTGATAAAAAATGAATTTTAAATTTCGAAAAGCAATTCTTTTAATCCATGGATTTGCCGGTGGAAATTATGACTATGGCGATTTAGGCAACGATTTAGAACTATTTCGTTCCTTTGATGTATTTACCTTTACATTACCTGGCCATGATAAAGTAGTCATAAATCATGTAACTAGAGAAGATTGGATTAAAAAAGCAGAAACCCAAATTGAAAAATTAATAAATAATGGTTATCATGAGATATACATTATAGGTCATAGTATGGGAGGTGTTATTGCTTCATATTTAGCAAGTAAATATAAAGAAGTAAAAAAATTAGTTTTAGCAGCCCCAGCTTTCAGATATTTTTCATTCAAAAATGACAAACTAGACGTTGTTCAAAGTCTAAAAAAAGTACCAAAATTATTTAAAGAGTACCCAAGCGAAGAAATACTATCTAGATTTTTTAAAGTTCCAATAACTACTATCAAAGAATTTATGAAATTAGTTGAAGAACACACTAACGATATTCAAAAAATAACTTGTCCTACTCTAATATTATGGGGTACCAAAGACGAAATAGTTCCTAAAGATTCAGTAAATTATGTTTTCGACAACATCAGTTCAAAAAGTGTAACCTTATTTGAAATAAAAACATTAACACATGATTTATTTATCAATGATAGATATGAAGATGTCAAAAAAATAATAACATTTTTCTTAAGAAAAAATCCCAAAAGAAAAAAAGAAAAATTTAAAATTTAAAAGAGACTATTATAAAGTCTCTTTTACTTTCTTATAACCTTTTAATGATAGTAATATCATACTAATTAGCAATAAGTATTCATATAAATTATTTGCATTGACTCCAGTTTGAGGAGGTAATTCTTCAATATCACCCGTACCAGTAGTTTTAGTATAAATATATTCTACATATATAGTTTCTTCTGTATAAGTACCTGTTTCATTACCTTTTACTTCTTTTAAACTATATCCAAAGAAATCTTTCTCCTCTGTAGCATAATCAGTACCTACTAAGTCAGTAGTAATAACATCTTCATGTAACTTATTTCCATCTGTATCTTTATATGTTGCTACAACTGTTCCTTTATATACTTCAGTTTCTTTTTCATCTTCAGTAGTTATTTTATTACCATCTAAATCAATTGTTGATGTAGCTTTATTAATTACTGTATTTGAATCAATACCAATAAATACAAGTTTTAAGTTAAATACTTCATTAACATTATAAACTCCATTAGTATAATCTTCTTCAGTAATATCTTCATATTCTACTTCACAAGTAATAGTATTATTACCGTCATATTTACATCTATTATCTAATACAGATTTTCCTTCATCAATAGCGTATGGAAGAATATCACTAACAGTTAATTTAACATTACCTACATATTCTTTAACAGATCCTGATGCAGTAATATTATATTCAAATACACCATCGATACTTTCAATGGTATCTGGTCCTGTCTTTTCAGTAATAGGATTTTCAATATCTCCAGCATTTTTAGTATAGATATATTCTACATATATAGTTTCTTCTGTATAGGTACCTGTTTCATTACCTTTTACTTCTTTTAAAGTATATCCAAAGAAATCTTTTTCTAAAGTAGTATATTCTTTACCTACTAAGTCAGTTGTTGTTACATCATCATGTAATTTTACTTCTTCATCAGTAATATAGATAGCTATTACTTTACCACTTGGTATTGTATCGATTACTTCATCAGTATCTTCTTCTACTTTATTTCCATATATTAATTTTGAATTAACAATGTTTTTTACTTCACTTCCAACATTAATATATTTTAATACTATATCAAATGTAGCATTAATTACTTGATGATTTTCATCTATTGTATATGTATCTGTACATACTATAGTATTTCCAGTTACTACACACTTATCATCTTTTGATATAATTTCTGCATTATATGGTAATGTATCAGTAAGTTCAAGTGTTACATCTCCTACATAGTTTTCCACTTTACCACTATAACTTAATACATAATGATACTCTGAATTAATATCTGTAATTATATTATTTTGTACTTTATTTACATTATTTTCAGTAACATCACCAATATTTTTAGTATATATATAGTTTACTTCTAAAGTAGTATTAGCTTTATATATTCCTTCTTTATCTGCTCCTGTTACTTCTTTCAATGTATAGCCATAGAATGATTTTTCTTCAGTTGTATATTTAGTACCAGCTAAATCTGTTGTAACTACATTTTCATGTAATACTGTTCCATCTTCAGCTCTATATGTTGCTACCACTGTTCCTTTATATACTTCAGTTTCAATCTCATCTTCATCAGTAGCACTATTATTTTCCAATACGAGGTTTGAACTAACACTATTAACAATTTTATCAGAAACAATATTACTGTATTTAACAGAAATATTAAATGACTCATCTATTTCTTTAGTGCCATCAACTACATAAGCAGTAGTACAAGTAATAGTATTATTATTAAATTCACATCTATCATCAATATCTACAATAGTAGCATCATAAGGTAATCTATCTGTAAGAGTTAAAGTTGAATTACCTACATAATTTTCTACTTTACCTTTGTAAGTAAGAGTATAATCAAATGTATCATTAATACTGCTTACATAATCAGGTCCTATTTTAGTAACTTCGTTTTCAGTAATATCACCATCATTCTTAGTATAATAATATACTACATCAATATTACCTTCAATATAATTACCATTTGCATTACTTGGTAATTTAGTTTCATCTAAAGTATAACCAGTAATATTCTTAGCAGTAGTAGTATAAGAAGTACCTGCTAATTTCTCTCCTAATTCTTCTTTAGAAGAAATATCATTATCATTATTATCTTTAAAGTATACATTTACAGTACCTTTAATTTCTACTCTAGTACTAGCACTGTCTTCTTTACCTTCAGTTACTTTATCATCTAATCCTTCATGACTTACTGTAGTATAACCATTAGCAGTATTTACTAAAGTATTTCCATTAAAGTTTAAATAATTTTCATATTTAACTATATAATTAATTTCTTTGCTTACTCTATAAACTTTTTGATATTCATTGATAATATAAGTATAAGTCCAAGTAATAGTATTATCATTAGAGTTATATACTCCTCCATTTAAAGTACTATCATTTTCTATAATACTTCCTGGTAGTGTATCAGTAATAGTTACTACTACTTTGTCACCTTTTCTTACATTATTGATAGATGTATTATATGTTACTTTATAACTAACTTTTTGACTTGAACTAGTTGCTTTCTCAGTATTAGTTACTTTTGAAATTGTTTCAGTAGTATTATCAAAGTTAGTATTAATATAGTATATATCTAATACATTTTTATCTTCATCCGTACCAATAGTAATTTCTTTATTATTTTCTTCATTCTTATTTGGATCTAAGAAATAATCACTTTTGTTTTCTTCAATTAATCTTTCACTACTTAACCATTTACTTTGAGCAGTAATCTTATCTCCATAAATTGCTTCACTATTTGTAGTAAATCCATATTCACTATTAAAGAAATAATTTACTGAATATCCATACCTATTCTTTTCATAATAAATATTTATTATTACATCACTATCAGTAATAGTATAAACACTACTATCAGATTTTACTGTATCTAAAATGTATCCTTCTCTTATATCAGTATCTTCTAAGTAATAATCTACAGAATTTACTTCAGTTCCATAAGGAATATCTGTTTTAGTTATAGTATTATCCAAAACATCATCATAATAATAATTTACTACATAATTAAATTTCTTTATTGTATATAGTATATTTATTTCTTTTACTACTCCATCATTAGTTATGGTAATACTACTTGGATTAATAGTATTAAATTCATAACCAGTAGGAAGATACTTATCTCTTTCTACATTACTTTCATTAATAATAGTTCCATTAGGAGCCTTTCTAGTTTCACTTTCAATTAGATTATTATTATCAAAACTATCTTTATAGTAATTAACTACATAATCATAAGTATTTTGTACCCAATAAACCTGTGGATTTTCACTACATTCTAAAGTTTGTTTTTTGCCTTTATAGTCAGTATAATCTAATTTAAATCCTTCATTTGTATTATACCATCCTGTTTCACTATCTTGATCAATATCAACATAGAAAGATAAAGTAGTTCCTTCTTCAGTAATAGTAGGTATTTCTTCACTTATATAACTTCTAGTACTACTATCATTAGTTAATGTAAATTGTCCACCTAAATTATCTGTTAAAATAGCTTTAGTTCCAGCATTTGCTGTACCCATTTCTTCTGCTATATTAGTAAATGCATTTGCAACATCTTCAGGTTTTCCATCGACATAGTGTTTTACTTCTGAACCTTCTTTATCTGGTGAAGACACTTCAGTTAAAATATCTGCAGCTGTTTTATTTCCATATACTTTACCTGAAGGTAACATATATCCAATAGAAAATACTTCAGCTTTAGTAGTATTCTTAACAGTATTTGCCATACTTATCGTAGCATTATATGTGTCAGTATTAGTACTATTTCCTTCACCTTGTGTATAACCTTTATTATCATAGTAGAATGTAGGCTGTCCATCACTAATTACAACAACATACTTATAAGCATCATTTGGAATACTAGAAGCATTTAATAATTTATTTGCTTCATATAATCCTGCTTGTAAGTTAGTACCTCCATTAGCTGAGCCAAAATTAGTACTATCCAAATTAGTATTAGAGAAGTTTCTTAATACTGTAGCATCATCATTTTTTTTAGCATCTGTTTTTAGATATTCATTTCCCCAATAATCATAATCGTAATCAGAATTTCCTGAGAAAGCTACTAGAGCTATATTAGCAGTAGGAATCTTACTTAATAGTGTATTTGCAAAATCTTTTGCTCCTTGTACAGCACTTTCCCATTTCTCATCAGATGTTGTCGCATATTCAGCACAATATTGTACTCCATGCCTTTCTCCATATCTGATACACTCATCAGTTTCGGTTTCAGTACTTGCCATACTACCAGATCTATCAAATACTACAACGGCATATACTGGTTTATTAACTTCAGTACTTGTTTTAACATCCTTTCCTTCAATTTTGAATTCAATTTTATATCTACCTTCAGTGTCCGTCTTACTAACTGTTTTGGTAACTTTTACTCCGCCTTCAGTTTCTATAGAGCCAACACTGACAGTAGCACTATTGCCATTATTTGTTACTTCATTATTAATACCTACATCACCTTTAACAGGATCTCTATCTGTTATTTCATTAGCAAGTACCTTAATAGGTGTCATTAAATCTGATATAATCATTGCTATAAGTACTAAGACTTTAGTAAACTTCATCAAACCTTTTTTCATTTAAACCCTCCTTAATATTATTAATAAATATTTTTTTTGATAATTATAATAATCTTTATGTGTACTGCATGTTTGAAGTATAAGTATTTCATCATCTGATGATACTTCTACCCCTGTATCGTACATAGATTTACTTTTTAATTTCTTCAAATGATTTAAGTATTCAGAATCACTACTAAAATTAATATTCATATATGAATAATCTTCTGGTTCTACATATACAGAAAATATTTCATATTTCTTTTTAGTAGTACTTGTAGTTAAATCTACATACTTGTGATTATCATAATAATCTTTATCATAGAATTCTTCAAGTATCTTAAATGGCATATCAATATTTGAAGAATTATGACCATAAATTAATAACTTCCTACTAGAGTCAATATCAACTCTGTAGTCTAAGTATATTGCTCCCATATAATTACTTTTTCCATATGCATCATGATTTAAATAATATTCATTATCTTTTCCTTGTAATACCGGAACAATATAATCTGTATTTTCAATTTCTAAAATTCCTTTTATATCTTCATTATTATATTCATTTCTAATATTTGTGATTATTTCACTATAATTAATAGGATTTGTTACATTATCATTTTGTTCTATATTAACATTTAAGTAATAATTACTATTGTTATTTTTAATATATAACATAATTATCAATACAATAATTACAATTAAACATATACATAAACTTATAATACCAAATTTTCTTTTAACATTTCCTTTTCTTTCCATAATAACCCCCACAAGCTCTTTAGATGGTTTACTATTATAACAGATTTTATCTTTTTGTCAATTATTATAAGTATCTTTTATCAAAAAAGAATATAAAAAAGAAGTCTTAAACTACTAAGAAACATCTTACTATTTAAAACTTCTTTTATTACTTCATTATTAATATGTACTATTATTATATTTTTTAAACATCATTTAGTGATAATTTATGATAAACTTTATCAAATACTTTAATAAACGTTTCTACCTCATCCATCGTATTCTTATAAGAAAGACTTATTCTTATACTATGACTTGCAATAACATCATCTTGATATAAACTATATACACTACCAGAAATTTCACTAGTAGAACAAGCACTCTTAGTAGATATAAATATATTTTCTTCTTCCATCGCATGAATAAAAGTCTCAGGTTTAATATTTGTTATACTAAAATTTATTATATAAGGAATACTATTTTCCGTACTATTTATATGAACATCACTATATTTTTTTAATACAGAAACCAATTTATCATTTAGTTCTTTAACATGATTATAATTACTATTAATATTCGGAATAATTAATTCTAAAGCTTTCATAAGACTACATATTAAAGGTAATGCTGGAGTACCGCTTCTATAAACAGTAGTAGACTTTCCCCCATGGATTAAATTATCAATAACAATATTTTCTTTTTTTATAAGTAATCCTATTCCTTTCATTCCAAATATTTTATGAGCAGACATACTCATAAAATCCATATCATTAAAATCTATTTCTATCTTACCCAAAGCCTGAGTAGCATCAACATGAAAATAACACTTAGGATAGTTATTAATAATTTTTCTTATTCCTTTAATATTTTGTTTAATACCAAGTTCACTATCAACATAAGAAATAGCCACTAATATTGTTTTATCAGTCATTAATTCTTTTAAATTATCTAAATCAATTAATCCATCTTCATTTATCTTAACATAATCGATAATAAATCCTTTACTTTCTAAATATTGAGCCGTCTTAGTAGTAGAAGAATGCTCTAAATGAGTAGTAATTATATGATTACCACGATTTTTATATCTTGAAGCTACTCCTTTTAAAACTGTATTATTAGATTCAGTAGCTCCCGAAGTATAAATAATCTCCGTAGGTTTTACTTTTAATAATTTAGCTATTTTCTCTGTTGCATAGTCTTCTAACTCTTGGGACTTAACCCCCAAGCCATGAATTGAATTAACATTACCTGGATAATTTAAACATACTTTATTAAAAATTTCAAGTACTTTCTCATCAACCATTGTCGTAGCACTATTATCAAAATATATCATAGTATTCCTTCTTTCCTTAAGTATTTTATCATATCTTTAATTAAAATTAAAGAAAAAGATATAAAATTATTTGATTTATTCTCTAGATTAGTCTATTATATTAACAGGTGACAAAAATGAATGAAAAAAATTTAATTAATTATTATAATAAATTTAATGAAGATAAAAGACTAACTAGAAGACATGGTATTATTGAATATAAAACCACTATGAAATATATTCATGATTATCTTAATACCATGGATAATCCTAAAATAATCGATATTGGAGCAGGCACAGGTGCTTATTCCATCCCACTAGCAGAAGAAGGATTTGATGTTACTGCAGTCGAACTAATTAAGCATAATTTAATGACTTTAAAAAGAAAAAATACCAAAGTCAAATCATATCTTGGTAATGCAACAGATTTACATAACTTTAAAGACAATAGTTTTAATATAGTCCTCTTATTTGGACCTATGTATCATCTAATTACTGAAGAAGAAAAAATTAAAGCTTTAAAAGAAGCCAAAAGAATAGTAAAAAAAAGTGGCCTAATATTAATTAGTTACTACATGAATGAATATGCAATTATTACCCATGGTTTTATAGAAAATACCATTAAAGAAGACATTAAAAATAATCTAGTAGATTCCTCCTTTCATATTACCCCTAAAGAAACAGACTTATATAGTATGGTAAGACTTGAAGATATCAATAGATATAAAGATACAGTAAACTTAAAAAGAATTAAGATATTAGCTCAAGATGGTCCTACTGACTATCTAAGAAAAGTGATAAATAAAATGGATGATGAAACTTTTGATATATACTTTAAATATCATTTATCAATATGTGAAAGAGAAGAATTACTTGGAGCTTCTTCCCATGTATTAGATATACTTCAAAAAAATAAGTAAGCATTGCCTACTTATTTTTTTATTATCTTATCACATAGAGGAATCAACATACCACCTAAACTATTACCTAATATCATAACTAATAAATATAAAAAACTATTCAAACGCCAAGAAAAAGATACCGAAAAATAATACATATTAGCTACGCAGTGTTCAAATCCACATAAAATAAAAACTATTACCCCAAGAAATATCGCAATATACCTACCAACATCCTTTAATTCCTTGTAACCATTAACTGCAAAATACATAAGTATTCCACAAAAAAATGAAAGAATTAAAATACTAATAATATTATCATCGAGTTTTATATCCACTAATGCTTTAGCTTTTTCACTTATCAAAGAATATATTCTTGTATATCTTAGTATAAATCCTACAAAAAAAGTACCAATAAAATTACCAACTAACGTAATAACCAATTCTTTTATATATTTAAAATTAAAATTAGTAACTAAATATCCTATCTTCCCCGTATATAAATTAAATCCATATACCACAATAGCAAATAATCCTATAGCAAACAAAACAGAACCCACTACTTTATTTTCCACTGATAAATAAACAGTTCCTCCTATTCCTATCATAACACCTGCAATTATACTCTTAACTAAACACTTCATATTATACCTCCTAAAACAATTATAAATAAAGAAAAAGAAAAAAGCAAGATTTACTTGCTTACTGGAAGTACCGAAATACTTCTTGCAATATCAAGTAACTCTTGCTTAGATAGCTTATCACTTACTACATAATATTCAATATTATTATCAATCCAATTAACTGAATTATCATTAACTATTGCAACTGTTGAAGCCATAAGTTCAAGATCTCCATAAGTAGGAACTATCAAATGTTCTTTTTCATATGCTACTGTTTCTTCGATAAGCATAAATGGATTATCACCATCGAAAGTCAATATTAATCGTTCACCATTGTCTTTACTTACCTTTTCCTTATTTGATAAATAAGTATTAGCAGGTATATACATTGGATAAATCACATCTTCAATCGAACTAGTCTCTTCAGTTGTAGCATTATTATTAGTATTAGTATTTGTATTGGTATTATTATTAGTATTGGTATTAGTATTTGAAGTATCATTTGAATTATTTGTAGTATTGTTATTATTACTATTATCATTATTATTAGTATCAGAATTATCATTTGTATTAGTATTATTATTTACATTAGTATTACTATTAATATCATCCCTATCTTCATTTACATCAATTATTTCCTTTAAATCGAAATAATCATCTTCAAATTTACTATTTAAATCAATTTTTTCAAATTTCATAGTAATTTGTGGATTACCATTTGTATCCATAACAGTTACTTTCTTAATATTAATTTTTTTATCCAATAATATTTCTTGCTTAACAAGTTTTGGATTATTTGGATAATTAGCGGCTACTACAATCTTATATCCATCATCAATTTTTGTAAATTCCCTATTATCATCATTAGTAATATCTTCAAGTAATGGTGTCAATAAATATACTTGGGAATTATTATAAGGCCAATCACTTTGGAATTTAAAGCTCTTATTAATTCTAGGCGTTACAACATAAACACCATCACTATTTCTAAGAATAATTTGCTCATGATTATTTACAGTATTAACTAAATTAACTTTATAATTATCCTTTTTAGCATAAGAAACTTCCACATCATAAGTATAAACATCTTCATTATTGACAATTTCTAAAGTTCCTTCAATATAATAAGCTTTGGAATCATTTATTTTTTTAGTCAAATCTTTGATAACATCATTTTCACTGACTTTACCACATCCTCCCAAAACAAACATTAAAGCAAACATTATTAAAAATAATAACTTTTTTTTCATATTTCACCTCTTTACTCTTTCTGATAAATTATATTAAAAAAATTTCTTTATATGATGAATAATTTATAAATTTTCGTACAAAATAAAATTAAAAAGGAGGATATTATGAACACATTATATAAAATAGCATTAACCCTTGGTATAGTAGGATGTATCAATTGGGGACTAGTAGGATTATTTAATTTTAACTTAGTTGAATATCTATTCGGAGATGGTACAATACTTACAAAAATCATATATATATTAGTCTTTATATCAGGACTCATCGAAATTGGTATATTCACTAAAGATTTAGATTAAACTACACATTGTAGTTTTTTTTATTTTTATGTTAAAGTCAACATAATTATATACAAGTAAAGTTTTTTATTAAAAATCAAAAATAATAAATATACATATCATTTAACATTATTTTAATTTTGACTATATTATATAGATTTTTTTTCTATTTTATAGTATAATTAAATAGGTGATGTTTGTGAATCATAGAACCAACTTCAACAGTACATTCGCTAATCGTGGAATGAATCTTGAAAATGATATCAATGAGACAAATAAATACTACATAGATTATGATATAGCACTAATTTGTAAAAAGCCTACTCCAATTAGAGTAACAAAGACAGATTATAAAAATTTAAGAGTAATTGATGGTTTCTTTGAATGTACTTCTACTCTCGACTACAACGGAGTATATAAAGGTTATTATATCGAATTCGATGCTAAAGAAACAAGAAGTAAAACAAGCTTTACTATAAATAACATTCATAAACATCAAATAGATTATATAAAAAAAGTACTTAAACAAAATGGTATTGTCTTTTTAATCATAAGATTTACCTTACTTAATAAAGACTATATAATTACAGGAAAACAATTAATTAATTTTCTAGATAATAACACTAGAAAGTCAATACCACTTGATTATTTCGAAAAAAATTGTTATAAATTAGAAATAAAATACGCACCAAGATTAGACTATATTAAAGTAGTAGATAATATTATAAAAAAAGAATGCAATTATTCATAATTATCTTATTTATAATTATAACAATTTTAAGTGTAATCGTCTTCAAATTAAAAGGATTATTAATATTACTAATTACCATACCATTAATTATTATGTACTTTAAATCAAATAATATTATTAATATATTAAAAAGGAAAAATGATAAAAAAAGTTTATCAGAAAGAAAGGAAGTTGAATTTGTGAATTCTAGAGATAGAAAAAAAGGGGTAATAAAAGAAGAGAAAAAGAAAAAAACTACAAAAAAGAAAAATAATAAAAATACTAATAATAGAACAAGGGGAAAAGAAAAAACAAAAAGCAAAAAAAGTATTGGTAAAAAGATACTTATAATACTATTAGGATTTGCCATTTTTTGTGTTTTCGCAGCAATTGCTTTTCTAATATATATCGTTATAAGTACTGGCAATTTTGATCCTGAAGCTTTAAAAAATCAAGATCAAACAGTTATATATGATAAAGACGGTGAAATTATAGCTACACTTGGAGATCAGAAAAGAGAATCTATTACTTACGATGATTTACCTCAAGTACTTGTTGATGCACTTATTGCTACAGAAGATTCTAGATTCTATCAACATAACGGTGTTGATATGGCTAGATTTATGAAAGCTACTGCTCTTAATTTAATAGGCCGTGATGATGCTGGTGGTGCTTCTACTCTTACCATGCAAACCGTAAAGAATAATCTGACAAAAAAGGATAGTACTGAAACTAACAAAATTAAGAAAATAGTAAGAAAATTTCAAGATGTTTATTTATCAGTGTTCTTTATGGAAAAGAAATATACTAAAAATGAGATATTAGAAATGTATGTTAATGATAGTTGTTTAGGTGGAACTGTCTATGGTGTTGAAGAAGCTAGTAAATATTACTTTGATAAGAATGTATCCGAACTTAGTTTACCAGAAGCAGCATTACTTGCTGGTATGTATCAAGCTCCTAATAGATACAATCCTTATAAATATCCAGAAGCTGCTGAAAAAAGAAGAAGTACTGTTCTTTCTCTTATGGTAAGACATGGATATATTACAGAAGAAGAAAAAGAAATGGCTGAAGCAGTAAGCATTGAAAGTATGTTAGCTGGTGGTGCTACCGAAAGTGATTATCAAGGTTATATTGATACTGTAATTGAAGAAGTAGAAAATAAAACTGGTAATAATCCTCGTCAAGTATCCATGAAAATATATACTGCCATGGACAAAACAGTACAAGATGGGATAAATAAAGTTCTTAGTGGTGAAGATCATACTTGGGCCGATGATACTGTCCAAGCTGGTGTTGCCGTTACCAATGTAAACGATGGTACTATTGTAGCTATTGGTGCTGGTCGTAATCGTAAAGCTGGAGATTGGAACTATGCTACACAGTCACTTAGACAACCTGGAAGTACGGCTAAACCTTTATTTGATTATGGTCCAGGTATGGAATATAATGATTTTTCTACTTATACTCTATTTAACGATGAGCCTTGGACTTATACTAATGGTCCAGAGATTGGTAACTGGGATGGTAGTTATCAAGGTCTTATTACTTTGAGGCAAGCCCTTAGTGTATCTAGAAATATTCCTGCGTTAAAAGCTTTCCAACAAGTAGATAAAAAGAATATTGCTACATTTGTTAATAGTCTAGGACTTGATGTAGCTTATAGTACTAAATCCGATAATTATAAGAAAAACGAAAATACAGGAGCGGATAATTTACTTAATGAAGCTTACTCTATTGGTGGTATGTCTTATGGTGTAACTCCACTTGACATGGCTGAAGCTTATGCATCATTTGCTAATGGCGGCTACCATATTGAAACTCATGCTGTTGTTAAAATTGAATATAGAAGTACTGGTGAAGTAGTTGACTTCTCTGAAGAAAAAGAAAAAGTTATGTCTGATTCTACTGCATATCTTATGAACAATGTACTTAAATATGCTGTTGATTATGGATTTAATGGAGGCGCTAAAGTATATGGTTCTACCGTAGCTGCAAAAACTGGTACATCTAACCTATCAGAAGCTGACTGTAAGGCAAAAGGTATTCCTGTTGGTTCTGTTAATGATTTATGGACTGTTGCTTATACTCCTGAATATTCTATTGCATTGTGGTATGGTTATGAAAAAGTTGATAGCACTCATTATTTAGGTGGAGCTAGTGCACCAAAAGATGCTGTTATGCGTTCAATTATGAAGTATATTCCAAAAACAACCAAAACTTGGAGCGTACCATCATCTGTCGTCGAAATAACTGTTGAAAAAGAAACATGGCCTGCTAAACTTCCTAGCGAATATACACCAGACAATATGAAAACAACTGAATATTTCAAAAAAGGAACTCAACCAACAGAAGTATCAGAAAGATATGCAAAATTAGAAGATGTTACCAATCTAAATAATACAATAACTTCTGATGGCCATAAATTAACTTGGAATTGGAAAGTTCCTAATGTTCTAGATAGTAAATATTTAAATGATTATTTTAATAATTCTGTATTTGGAAATCAATCAGCTAAATATCTAAGTGAAAGAATCAGTTACAATTCAAACACACTTGGAGGAATCGGCTTTGGTATTTATCAAAAGAAAGCAAATGGTACACTAGAAAGAATAGCCTTTACTGAAGATACTGAATATATATATAAGCCTGATGTTATTGGCAATATTGAATTAGTAGTTAAAGCTGAATACAAAAACTTTAAAAATAATGCTAGTAATGGAACAGAAATAACTGTTAAAAGTAGCAATATTATTAATAGTAAAGAAAAATTAAATGTAACACTTAATGGAGATAGTTCATTAACAATTACCAAAGGAAATTATGTAGAAGAAGGAATTACCATAACTTACGATGATGAAAACATAACCAATAAAACCGGTGTAATAAAATTATATAAATTAAATAATAAAACCTATCTTTCTATTAGTGATTTAGAAGAAGCTGTAAATAAATTAGATGCTGGAACACATCAAATAACCTATAGTGTAACATATCTAACAGAAACAGAAAATACTACAAGAACAATAGAAATAAAGTAAGAGAGAATCAAAAAATTCTCTCTTTATTTAACCTCTAATATATTTATAATAGTAAACAGAATTCTTTTTCAATTCCCTATTAAAATTATCTATTCCCATCATTTCTGGAATAGTTTTTTTATTAGAAAATAAATTAGTACCAAGACCCAATCTATTACCTTGAATTTTTACATTAAGAGCACCAAGTGTCGTTGGAAACATATCCATAGTCGTAAATATCCTATTTTTATTATTTAAATGATCTACTTCTACATTAATAAATACATTGTATAAACATCTCGTATAATTTTTATCAATATCATAAAAATTATTCTGCATAGTTGGATGATCTCCAGTTATAATAATCGTTGTATTATCATAAAAATCTTGTTTTTCTACCCAATAAATAAACTCGCTAATCATTTGATCAGAACAATAAAAAGAATTCGCATAATCATTATCAAAAACATTTTCACAACTATCTTCCAAATATCCATCAGTAAAATGCGTATTAGCAGTCAAAATAGTAAGATTAAATGGTTCATCATCCTTAGATATTTTTTCTAATTTTTCTTTTGCATAATCAAATAATTTTGAATCCTCATAACCCCACCATTCATAATAATCTTGACTTATTTTACCTTCTTCAATCGCTGAATAATAATCACTTATATTATAATTATGATTACTAAAATATGCTCTTCTACCACCAAAATTAGAATCAGAACCAAGAAGTAAATAACTATGATATCCATTATCATTAAGAATATCACCTAAAGTCGTAATATTATTAAAATTAGTACTATTACTTTCATAATCATCAATTTTTAATTTCAAAGGAATTCCTGCTGTTTGAGCAATCATCGCAGCGACTGTCCACCCAGTTCCATATGATTCTTGAGCTCCACCAAGTAAATTACTATTAGAAAAATTAATATTATCAAGAGCTAGTTTTTCTAAATTAGGCATTATTGAAGTATCAAATACTCCACCATTTTCCTTACTTACATTCGTCATTTCTGTTGATTCCAAAAAAATATATATAAGATTTCTCTTTTCTTGAGGAAATTCAATTACAACATCATCAGGAGAAATATAATACTTCTTAAACAAATCAGTCTCCAATAAACTATTTCCCACATAATCAAAAAATCCTACTACAACACCTAAATATATTATTGAAATTGCCAAGATAATTCTATTATATCTCTTAATATTTTTTATTGGAAATATTTGCTTTTCACTATTTTTCTTCTTATTTTTAATTACAATTTTCTTATCAAAATCCAATGTTGGCAGTATAAATAGTAAATTAAATAAAGAAAATAATAAAAATGCATAAAAAAAAGTTACAGCATATTTTGCTAGAGCAGAACCACTAGTTCCAACACTCTTAAGTAAACTATATATATATTGATCAAAAGAAGCATTATATATATTACTACTAAGATATGTACCAAATACAATAATTGCAGAAGCAATTATAATAAGAATATATTTTTTTATCTCAATTTTTTTCTTCATTTCAATACCTCAAAAAACTGTATTACTATTTGTAATACAGTTATAATATACATTAATAATAAATAATTGTCAACACTTCATCAAATATGAAACAATATTACCCAAATTCATAGCATGCGAACCTTTAAATAAAACAACATCCCCTTCTTTTATAAGATTCTTTAATATATTATAAGATTCATTCTCACAAGTAAAATGATATTTATTACTAAATTCATTATCATCAAGATACTTATCAGTATACAAAGTATTATTCCCAATAGTTATAATATAATCCAAATTACTTGATAAAAGTTCCTTACCTATCTCTCTATGTATTTCTTTATTATATTCACCTGTTTCCAAAACATCTCCAATTACCGCAATTCGTCTTTTAGCATTTTCTTTTCGAAGTATTTCAAGTGATGATTTAATCGAATCCAAAGAAGCATTATACGTATCATCAATAATTATTACTCCATCTGAAGTCTTTTTATATTCAAGTCTATTACCAGTAAGTTTAAAATTCTTAATACCATTTTTTATATTATCAATATCAACTTTACATAAATCACCAATAACATAAGAGGCTAATGAATTATAAATAAAAGCTGTATTTCCAATATTACATTCAATATCATTACCATTTATTTTAAATTTAGTCAAATCATCACTAATACCTTTAGCCATATAATCACTATTATTATTAATACCAATAGTTATAACTTTAGTTAAAGACTTAATATAATCAATATTACTATTTAACAAATCATTATCATTATTAATAATAAGAGGTCCCGATAATCCCTTAACTATCTCAAGTTTAGCCTTCATAATATTCTCTCTCGAACCCAGATTACCAATATGAGCAGTACCAACATTTGTAATAACACCAATTGTCGGTTTAGCAATATCAGTAAGCAAAGAAATTTCACCGGGATTATTCATTCCCATTTCAAGGACCATAATTTCTTCGTCTTTTAGCCTAAGAATAGTAAAAGGAAGACCAATATTATTATTATTATTACCCTCAGTCTTTAAAACCCTATATTTAGTTTGAAGTACTGAAGCAATCATATCTTTAGTAGAAGTCTTTCCAACACTACCAGTAACTGCAATTACTGGTATATTATACAAACTTCTTTTATATTTAGCAAGTGCTTCTAGACATTTCAAACTATCATCTACTTTAATAATAGTTTTATTCTTGTATTCATCCAAATTATCTTTTATCTCAATATTATCTAATATACAAGCCTTAGCTCCTTTATCAAAAGCATCTCTAAAGAATAAATTACCATCAAAGTTTTCCCCCTTAATTCCTATGTAAACATCTCCTTCTTTTATTGTCCTTGTATCCTTTGAAAAATTATCAAGTACCAAATTCAAATCACCACATATCAAAGTACCATTAAATTTATCAATAATATCTCTTACATATATCATATAAATACACACAATCTAATCATACTATTTCTTACTATAATTAGAAACTCCTTTCCCTTATTTTTAAATTAAATTATAAATATATATTTAATATCTAAAATAATATATTCCCATAAAACATCATATAATACATTTGACAGATAATATGTTTTATGATATTATTATGTTATGGAAGCAGAACGCTTCGGGGTTCGCAGTATTGCGGACGGTTAAAGACGATGTATTTCGTCTTTTTCTTGTGGAAAAATTTTAATTCCTTTATTTATATAATTAGGATAACAATCAATCTTTCTTTTAATTACATCAAAGGAAGGATTTTCTTTTTTATACTTAACATATTGATGAATAGGATAAGAAAATAAATCAGCAATTTCCAACCCGGAAAAAGTAGAAGAATGACCACCATACCATTTTGGATTAAAATAAACGCCTATTACTTTCTCATTTAATTCATCAGTTCCTATCCCTCTTACACCCTTTATACATACAATATCATAAATATGTTTCAATAACAGTCTATCATCCTTTTTACCTCTTGATTCTAGCATTATAATGCCTTTCTTTTTATTATCAGTGGCATATATGTATCTCTCCAACAACAAATCAAATGCTTTTTCATATACAGAAATTGACTCATTTCTCAAAATATATTCTTCTAAATTTATAGATACAGATATTATTTTACAATCAATATTTGACAATACAAAACTTAATTCATCAACAAATTGTTTATAATTAATAAGTTTCTCATTAAATGGTCCGGTATGCATTCTAATTTCTCTAGAATGAAAACAAACATATCTAGTATCATTATGTTTAGTATCATAATAATAACCATCTTTCCAATATTTTTCTTTTAATTTTCTAATATTATTTCTCATTATTGAATAATCTCTTTTTTTAAAAATGCACCCAGTAATAGTAAAATATTTTTCATCATCACTAACTGTTTCCCCATTTAATCTTTTTTGAAATATCTTATTTATCGCACCAGAATTTCCATTTTCATCAATAAACATAACATAATCTATATTAGATGCCCAATATTTTATTTTTTGTGGATATTCCCACCAATTTATTTTTTCTTTTACCTGCATCAAACCCCACCTCTCATAATTAGCATATTATATTCACTACTAAATTTAAATAACTTCTATTCACCTATATCACTAATTATACTATCTATACTAGATAATTTATCATCAATTTCTTTTAAAGAAATATCTTTCTTTTCTATTTTAACTTCTTCTTTTATATTACTTTTATCATCTCTTGAAGCAAGATTACTTACCTTATAAGAATTAACAATTCTATCTTTAATAACATAAGATCCATTACTATGTCTATCCATTATTGGAATTTCATTTATCTTAACTATTTTACTATAATTATCCGAAATAATTCCAATCAAATCCTTTGAATTAGTAATATAAGTTTTTATAATTTTACTAGGATTACTCTTAATAATCTTCATAAGTAAGATACCCCTCTTAGCTCTCGAAGTCTTTTCAAGTTCGGTCATTCTCATTCTTTTTCCAGTACCCTTATCAGTTAAAATAGTTATATACTCTTCACCAGCATCAAAAATAGCACCACATACAACATAATCATCTTTCAAATTAATCGATTTAACACCTGCTGCTTTGATACCTAAAATTGGAACTTCACTAATATCATACCAAAGACCATATCCACAAGATGTAGTAATAAATACATTAGAATTACTAGAATCAGTAACAGTAACTACTTCATCATTATCTTTCAAATTCATCATCTTAATAGGTTTACTATATCTTAAAGCTTTAAACTCATTAAGAGGTGTCCTCTTAATCATTCCATTCTTAGAAAAACAAGTAATATATTTTTCTTCTTCAAAATCAAATACTGGTATTGAAGAAATAATTCTCTCTTCCTGACTCAAACCAATAATATTACTAATGTGTTTTCCCAAATCTTTCCATTTAGCTTCTGGTATATCATAAACAGGTAAATATAAATAATTACCTAAATTAGTAAATATTAATAAAACATCAGTTGTATTAATATTATATAACCCTATAATATAATCATTTTCTTTTAAATTAGTTTCTTCTCCATTCGCAGTACTATAACTTCTCTGAGAAACTCTTTTAATATAACCCTCATTAGTAAGAACTACCACTACTGCTTCATTAGGAATCATCTTAGTAGTATCAACCTTAACTTCTTCTACCTCTTCCCTTATTTCTGTCCTTCTAGGTATTCCATATTCTTTTTTAATTTTTCTTAAATCATCTTTAATTACAGAATTAAGTTTATCAGGATTAGAAAGAATTTCTTCATACAATTTAATCTTTTCCTCTAATTTTTTCTTTTCTTCCTCAAGTAAAACTATATCAGTATTAGTAAGTCTATAAAGTTGCAAATTAACAATAGCTTCCGCTTGACTATTAGTAAACTCATACTCATCAACTAAATTAATAATAGCATCAGCTTTATTCTTAGACTTTCTAATCGTAGCAATAACTTCATCTAATATCGATATTGCTTTAATAAGACCTTCGATAATATGATAACTACTTCTAGCAGTTCTTAAATCATATTCAGTTCCTTTATAGACAATTTCTCTTTGATGAGCAATATAAGCATCTAGTATGCCAAGTAAACCAAGTTGCATCGGCCTTCTATCAACAATAACAACATTATTAAAATTATAAGATATTTGAAGATCAGTATTTTTATATAAATAATTAAGAATATTATTAGCATCAGCTTCTTTTTTTAAATCAATAGCAATTTGAAGTCCTTCTTTATCAGATTCATCTCTCACTTCAACAATACCATCAATCTTTTTGTCAATTCTAACCTCATCAATTTTTCTTACAAGTATTTGCTTGTTAACATCAAAAGGAATTTCACTAATAATAATTTTATTTTTATCAATACTAGCTTTTGCTCTTATAAAAATTTTACCTCTACCAGTTTCATAAGCTTGTTTAATACCATTAATGCCTAGAGCAATACCACCAGTCGGAAAATCAGGTCCCTTAATATAATTCATAATAGTATCTAATCTACAGTTTGGATTATCAATTCTAAATATTGTTGCATCAATTACTTCACCCAAATTATGTGGAGGCATATTTGTAGCATAACCTGCTGATATACCAGCCGTTCCATTTACAAGTAAATTAGGAAATCTACTTGGAAGAACCGTAGGTTCTAATCTACTATCATCATAATTAGGAGCCATAGCCACAATACCAGACTTATCAATATCTCTAAGAAGTTCACCCGCTATCTTAGAAAGTCTTGCTTCCGTATAACGACTAGCCGCAGGAGGATCACCATCAATAGATCCATTATTACCTTGCATTTCAATTAAAGGAGCTTCATTTTTCCATGGCTGACTCATTCTAACAATTGCCTCATATATACTAGAATCTCCATGAGGATGATAATGACCCATAACAGCTCCTACTGCATTAGCACTCTTTTTAGTAGGTTTATCATAAGTATTCTTCTCTTTATACATCGAATATAAAATTCTTCTTTGAACAGGTTTAAGACCATCTCTAACATCAGGAATAGCTCTATCTTGGATAATATACTTAGAATATCTTCCAAAACTCTCTCCCATAATTTCTTCCAAAGAATAATCATATATTTTCTTTATAATCTCTTCCATATATTTACCACCATACTAATTGTACTATATTTTCCCTTTATTTTCAAGGATTATACATCATATTTACATAAAGAAAAAAGACTTAATAAAAGTCTATTTCTAAAATTTTAATCTTCCCGCTTAACGCGGGATTAACCAGCATGACGACGTGCTTACGCTCCGCCGGGTCACCCTCGCCCTAAAGCGCTCGAGGGACCTTTTTTGCCGAGTACTTCCTACCACACTACGAATTAGTGCTTAAGCACTAATTCTATATGGATCACTCTCTGTACCAATTCCTGACCCGATAACTAGTACAGAATCTAGATTCAAGACTGGCCGAACCCCAAACGCACCAAAGACCCAGAAGATGTCAACTTTGCCCGTCGAGTTCACAAGCCACGCGACATAGGCATTCGACGAGTACGGGGTCAATAACCACTGATCGGCACTATTATAGAGCCAATCATTACTTCGACAGGCATATGAATCAGTACTGCTATCATAATTATATAGATTTTTACTACATTTAGTAAAGTCGGTGGCATATCCATAATCAGAAGGATACATTAGTCCTATCTTTCCGGTCAAACTCGTTGTTCTTGTTATGCCATCACTTGAACCAGAATATACCGTTGTTCCTCTTTCCATGGTTAATGCATCATTTGAATATATAATTGCATCTGTTCCTCCTCCTAGATAGTAGGTAGAGTCTGAGATCATATTTCTTGTGGTATCATTTTTTATTCCAGTACTTGTAAAATCACATGATGTAGTTGCATTACTTTGTCCATTATAACAGGTACCACTACCACTATTATAATATAAACTATTATTTACGGTTATCGATGTGCCACTGCTATTTAAGTCAGTATTACTTTCATATCCGGGATTTAATAGTTTCATTAAATCAGCCTGACTCCATTCATTTATTCCCCATCCTGAGTTTACACTTGATGCAGATGTATCCCAGGAATAATCTCCTATAGATTCATTTCTTATTAGTTTTACTTTACCATCTACTATCCCGATTATTCTCCATATTTCACAGTTAGTACTTGGATAAGTTTCACAATTAAAATATATATAGTTATTAGGAGATGGTCCATAGTATCTGATATTACCTGCGGTATCTTCCATTAAATTAACTGAAGTAGCATAGTTATAAGTTATACTATTATTAGTTACTTCTGTTTTAGTAGCATTTGTATATAAATATTCTATTCTTTTAACTAAATTTTTAGGAGCGGGCAACCCACTACTAGGAAGTATTATCATATTATCTGCTAATACCAAAGTATCAATACTACTAGACACACCTAAAGTAACGGTAACTGTACTAGTACCATTATTTCTTATATATACTATAGCTGAAAAAGAATTATTAGAAGCTATACTCCCAGATGTAGAATAACTTGAAACTGAGAATTCCGTACCAAAATCACAATCACCGCTATCATCAATATACCAAATAGCATAATTAAGTGTACTATCAGTACTATTAGTAATATCTAACATTACCTGTTCATTTTCGCCAGGTGCTACCGTAACATCCATAGTCTCCACAATATCACTAGTATAAGTTAGATTAGAAGATAAACTAATTGGATCGCTAATTTCAGCAGTCGCAGTAAACATTGCATAAGTAGAACCTACTGCTAAACCTATTAATCCAATTGAAATAATAGCAATTAAATAAAGATTTTTAACTGGAATCTTCTTAGTCATAATATTTCTTCCTTTCTATTTAATCAAAAAATTAATTATACTATTCATATCAACTTTTGATATATGAATAAGTATCGCCCCCATCGCTAAAAATGGTCCAAACGGTATCAAACTATCTTTCCTACTAAAAAGTAAATAAATCGCCACTGGAAAAGCAATAAAAGTAGCTAAAAATATATCACATATCGATAAAGGATAACCAATTACTATTCCAAATAAGAACATTAATTTAATATCTCCTCCACCCATTGATTCTCTCTTAAATAACTTATCCCCTATTAATTTTATCACATACATTGTAATAAATGCAAGTATCCCTCCTAATATTTTATCAACTGTATAATTAAGTCCAAAAAATATTAGTTCTAATATAATAATTAATATACAAGAAACGGCTATTATCTCATCTAATATTATCATATATTCAATATCACTGACAATTATTGTAATAAGAGCAGATATAAATATCAAACTAATGATGAATTCATAACCAAATCCAAAAGAATGATAAGAAACCATATAAAGAATACCTGTTACTACTTCAATTACCAAATAACTAATAGGAATATTCGTCCTGCAGCAGCGACTCTTTCCTTTCTGAATTACATATGATATAACTGGAATTAATTCATACCACCTAAGTTTATGTTGACAATTATGACAATGACTACGAGGCCATAATATCGATTCATTATTAGATAGTCTTACTGCTAAAACATTAAGAAAACTACCCATTACACTGCCAAAGATAAAAATCATTATATATATATATATTTCCATACTATCACCTATAATATATCCCCATACATACTAAACATTGGAATAAATATAGCAAGAAGTATTACACCAACTATTATTGCAAGAAGTATTATCATAACTGGCTCAATCAAACTTTTTAACCTTTGAACCAAATTTTTTTGCTCTTCTTCATAGTAACTAGCAACATTTTCCATCATTGTTCCTAATCTACCAGTTTTTTCACCTGTAACAAGCATTTCATAAGCAATTCTTGGAAAAGCCCACTTATCCTCAAACGCTTTAGATAAACCAGCTCCTGTACTAAGATTAGTTACTGCCTCTTTTATTATATCTTTAAATATCTCATTACTAGTAACTTTTCCTAACATTTCAATACTATCAGTAATAAATACATCATGTCTAATAAGAGAAGAAAATGTTTTTGTAAACATAATAACTTCATTGTAAATAATAACATCTTTTATTACAGGTATATGCATCAAAACCCACTGTACAATATATCTAAATTTTCTAATATTTTTATACATAGCAATTAAAATAACAATAACAGCTGCCAAAGTCAAAACGATCTTAATAATATTATTTTGAACAAAAGTACTAAGATTAATCAAAAATACAGTAATACCAGGAAGTTCAGAACCTAATTGATTAAATATATCAACAAATTTAGGAACAATATATATAAGCAAGAAAGTAAGTACTGCAATCGAAATAACAAGAACAACACTAGGATAAGTAAGAGCAGATATAATCTGTTTTCTATTAGAATCAGCAGTTTTATAATAAGATGCCATATCATCTAATGCCTCAGTTAAATTACCAGTAAGTTCCGAAGTTTTAAGCATATTAATAAGAAGACGTGGAAAAGTATTTCCCTGTCTAGCGAGAGCTTCACTAAAGGGAGCACCTGTATTGAGCTCATAGACGATTCTTTGAAATAAATCTTTATTTCTTTTACTTTTTGTCTGATTTTCCAATATTACTATTGAATCAGTAAGAGGAATACCGGACTTTACATAAGTAGATAATTGAGTCAAAAAGAATACCAAATCTTTATATTTCATTTCATTTTGAAAAGTAAAGAAAGTAGACATCTTACTAATTTTAGTAGGTTTAATTTCCGCTATTTTATAACCCTGAGTAGTCAAAAAAGATTCAACATCAATTCTTCTAAAAGCATCAAAATAACCTTTTATACGTTTACCGTTCTTATCAAAAGCCGTATATTTATATCTAGTTTTCTCTTTTGTAACAGCACTATTACCCGATATATTACGATTAGAACTAAAATTAGAATTATTTGTATTATTACTAATATTTTGACTATTCATAATCTTATCACCTATTCTATAAAATATTATAACATATATCATTAACTTTTTTAACATTTTTTTATTTTTTTCATATATTATTTTAGGAAGGAGTATTATAAAATGTATGGAAATAACTTTGGAGGTCCATTTATAACTCCATCTATGTCATATGGACCAATAATGGGAGGAATGACTAACCCTATGATAAGGTCAATGGCAGGACCAATGATGCGAGGAATGACAGGACCTGGTATGGGAATATCAAGACCTTTAGGGTCACTTGGATCTGCTACATTAGGTGGAAGAGGTGGTGGACTATTATCAAGTCTTAGAGGTTTAAATTGGAGTGGAATGTTAGGAAATGTCTCAAAAACTTTAGGAGTAGTAAAAGAAGCCATTCCAATAGTAAAAGAAGTGGGTCCGATGATGAATAATATGAGATCAATGTTAAAAATAGCTTCTGTCTTCAAAGATGAAACTGACATAAAAAAAGAAAATCAAGACATATCTTCATCTTCTAAAGAAATAAATAGTACTACCACCTCAGATGAGACTACCACTATTACATCGAAAACAAATGAAAACGAACCAAATTTCTTCTTGTAAGAAATTTTTTATTTTATTTGTTTAATATTAAACATATTAAAAATCAATTTAATAACAAAATAACTAACACTAGTATAAATAATAGTCATAATTAAACTATGAGTAATAATATTAATAAGTAGTATAATATCATAATTACCATAATTAATTAAACTAAGGATAACAAAAGAAAGAATATGATATAAAATAATCGAAACAATACTAATTAAATTAATCATAATAATATTTTCTGACAATATATTATTAAGTATCTTAATAACAATGGCAATGATCAAAAATATTATCATATTAAGTAAAAAAGTTGAAGTATATATCATATCAAATAAAATTCCAAATATCAGTACTAAAATATAATACTTTTTATAATTATAAAAATAAGGATAAATAATAACCAACGCAATAATTGTATATATAGTAGTAAAGTAACTTATATCAGAAAAAGTACTAGAAAACATATTGGACATAAAACATTCTAATATAAAAGAAAATATTAAATAAATAATTGTAATAATCACTCTTCCACACTCTTTCTCTTTAAAACACTAACATAATTAATATCAGTAAAATCAGCAGAAGGAACCACTTTAATAATTTTAGCCAAATCATAAGAATCCGTTGAAATTTCACTAACAGTACCAATCAATATTCCCGACGGAAATATACCGCCAAGACCAGAAGTATAAACATAATCTCCAATAGTAACATCTTTAGTATTACTAATCCCTTCTACTTCCAATAAGTTATCACTATAATTATAATTATTAATAAGTCCATATAAATTATTATCTCCATTACTAATATGAACAGAAATCTTATTATTAGTATCGCTAGTAGTAATAAGTCTAATATCCGAAGTAAAAGCACTAGTTCTAATTATCCTTCCAATAAGACCTTTAGAATTAATAACAACCATATCCTTTTCTACTCCATTATAACTACCTTTATCAATCGTAATCGTATTATACCAAAACCCAACATTTCTACTTACTACCGTAGCATTCAAATATTCATAATCAACTAAAGTATAATCAATATTAAGTTCCTCTTTTAATTTATCAAGTTGTCTTCTAAGTTCAATATTTTCACTTTCAATCGAAGAAACTCTATCAATTGAAGTCTCTAATACAGCATTATCTTTATTAACAGATTTAAGCTTTTTATACTCACTAATTTTATTAGAAATATAATTAAATGGATACGTAACGACCTTTTCAGTATATACTAAACCATCTTTAAGAAAAGATTCAACTGGATTAAGCTTTCTATCACCCTTTAACATAAAAGAAAAAATAATAAGTATAAGTATAATCAAAATAATGATCATCACAACAACATATTTTTTAGGTATCATTTTTTTCTTTCTTCCTAACATTATATCACATTCCTATCACAATTTATTATATAATATTTTTTTATAAAATAAAAGATTAATTTACCATTTATTGCAAATTATTATCTTCATAAAAACTATAGTAATTATTATCTCCAATAATAATATGATCAAGAATTCCGATTCCATGAATATCACCAATTTCTTTAATCTTTTTCGTAAGCTGGATATCATTAGAACTTGGACTAGCATCTCCTGACGGATGATTATGAATACATATAATATAAGTAGCAGATAACAAATATGCTTCTTTAAATATTTCCCTTGGATGTACTAAAGAAAAATTAACAGTACCTTTAAATAACAATTTCTTATCAATATATTTCTTTTGATTATCTAAATATACTACATAAAATAATTCTTGCCTTTCATCTCTAAACAAATTATGAAAATAATTAATAATAGTTGTAGGATTAGTTAAATATACAAGTTCCTTATAATCATTATCTTCATATACTCTTCTTCCAAGTTCAATCGCCGCAAGTAATTCAATTGCTTTAATCTTACTCATCCCCTCAACATTCATTAAAGTATTAATTTCCATATTTTTAAGTTCACTTA
The DNA here is from genome assembly GCA_945919295.1 of uncultured Mycoplasmatota bacterium. GTDB lineage: Bacteria > Bacillota_I > Bacilli_A > RF39 > UBA660 > CAG-302. The sequence continues at coordinate 10,311 of CAMEJC010000005.1, read as the reverse complement.
TATTATTTACCGATGATAATATATTATGAGAAATTTCTTTAAGTCCCACTTTTTTTGTCCCAGATTTTAATACAATTTCAATAAGTTCATCAGTAGAGATATTCTTTTTTCCATATTTTATAAATCTTTCTCTTGGCTTTTCTTCATTTGGTAAATTTTTAAATTTCATATTCCCTCCATTATTTTTTTAATATTTATTATATTAAGATAAAGAAGTAGTGTCAAGATAAAAAAGAAATAATCAAATATATAATATCTGATTATTAAATTAATATTATTTATTATCATCTAAATATTTATTTGCAAAACTAGTAAATATAATCAAATAAGCAATCGAAAACAGAAATCCAGATATAACATCACTAGTATAATGAACACCAAGATATATTCTACTTATACCAATACTTATAATAAGAAACTCTAACATGACAATTAATATCCATTTAAGTTTTTTACTTTTAACATATTTATATATTAGATATATAAAATAACCATAAAAAGCCATACTGATCATTGAATGTCCAGATGGAAAACTATACCCCGTTTCCTCAATAATTCTATTATCGATAGGTCTCGCTCTACCAACAATATTTTTAAGCACGATATTAAGTAAAGTTATAATAATCAAATTAATAGTTACTGATATACCTGTCCTTTTATTCTTAAATAAAAGAAATGACAATATAGTTAAAATAATCAAACACAGAGTACCGCCGAGATTGGTAACTAATTTAATAAAAGGTGTATGAGAATCTGATATTAAATAATTAGAAACAATACGATAACCAAAAGCATCACTCTTCACTACACTATCATTAAAAACCTTTATTGCCAATATAAAAAATATCATCAAGCACAATACAAGCATTATCAATTTAAAATATTTTCCTATCAACTTATTTATTTTCATAAAATAATCTCCTATAATAATTTTACACTATTTTCTAAGAAATTAAAACTCTTTTATTAAATAATTTTGTCCAAAAAAAATATAGTTGTTACAATTTAACTATATTTTTTATTTATCTATTTACTAACTTCAAAAGAAACCAAATACAAATTATCCTTATCTCTTACATATTTAATTATGCCATCATGACTATCAACATTTAAAAGATTTTTAGCTCTATCAGTATAATTAATCTTAACATTAGAAGTATACACATTACTTTTATCATCATAAGAAATATCATTAACTTCCATATTAGTTATTCCTACCCCATTAAGGCCGAGCTTTTTATTTTCATAATAAATATAATTATCATCATTATCATATTTAGTTTTAATATTACTCTTAATTCTATTATCAATATCAAAATTATCATTAAAATACTTTTTATATTCAATATTAAATAAATCATAAGGATAATATGCTAATATATATTCATCACTAGGAGTTACTCCACTAATTTCTTCCTTACCCTCAGTATCCAAAATAACAAATTTACTATAGTTTGAAGTATTCAAAAGAATTTGTTCCATTACAAACAATTGTTTATCACTAACATCTCCTATCAAATTCTTACCCTTATCAGGCTCATATTTACCTCCATCATTATAATTATGAACACTATTCAAAATAACCAAAAGTCCCAAATTTTTTTCAATACTTTCTAAATCATTATTAAATGATTCCTTTTCACTAATAGCATCAAAGTCATTCCCTTTATTCTTTTCCAAATAAATATTATTATAAACAAAATATCCCCCCACTAATAAAACAACAACAACAAATAAAACTAATATCAATTTTTTCATAACATTCCTCTTTCCTAATAATTTTGTAATTTATCTAACTTATTCTTATTCTCTATCAAAAGATTAGTAACTTCTTGAATCTGTTTAGAAAACTCTTCAATTTTATACTCTTGTCCCATGATCTTTTGTTTTAATTCTTTTATCTTCGGTAACTCCTCACTATAGCTAGCTACAAGTTCCTCTTTCTCTTCAATATCTTTCAGCATAACATTAAGGCTATCTATTTCCTTCTGTTTCAAATTATTTAAATAAATAATAGCAATAATTAATATAGTTAAAAGCAAAATAATAACTATAAATATATAATTCTTCTTCTTAATAATAAAGCGCCCTCTTTCCAAAATAATCATATCTAGATTTAAACAAATCTCTATCAAAATATCTAATAGTACCAGTATAAGGATCAGATACAATTACCTGATTATCACTATAACCAATTATTACTAAAGCATGTTCTCCTCTAATCCAATTTATAGTTTCTCCCGTTTCCTTATATGTCCAAGTTTTAGATATATATGGTTTAGACAAATTAATCGAAACCCATACTAATACAGGTCTGTTATTCTTAACAAGTTCTAAGACTTTATTAAATTCCAAACCTATTTCACTATTAATATTATTTTTATAAATATTAGCAACATCTTGTAAAGGTTTATTATATACACCGTATGAATAGTTATCTCTAGGATCACCAATAAATTCTATTTCTGGATTACCACCATACACCTTACCAGACAATTCATAAGGAAGTTCACCTTTTTTTATTTTATCAACAATACCATCTACTGTTACATCTACTCCATTATATTTTAACAATAAATAAAGTGCAACACTTTCACATCCAGTTGGATATTTAGGAAATTGACTATAAACAAAATTACCATTAATAATCACTCTATTCTTTTTAGCGGCTATTTCCTCTTCGATTTGAATAATCATATTTTCAACATTATTATTCTGTATTTGTAAATTACTCAAATCAGTTTCAAGTAAACCTAAAAGTTCTTCATTTTGACTAAAAGTTCTCTCTAAAAGACCAACTTTATTTTCAATTTTTTCAAAAGATCCAACTTCTGAAGTTATACTATCTAAAAGTTCAATATATTCATTATCAACTTCTTCCCTTTTATTTATTTCATTTTTCAACAATTTAACATTGTTATAATTTTCAAATAAACAATATAATTCATAACACAGAAACATCCCCATAATAGAAGATATAATAATTAATACTTTTTTCATCACACCAAATCCTAACTCTAATTATCTTACCAAATAAGAAAAACAAATTCAATTTCTTCAATAAATTAATTATACATTTATTCTTCTATATTCCTTAACACCTACTTTCATTAAAATTATATATAAAATTACACTAATAATAGCAATAAAAATAATATGCAAAATTAAAAGTAAATCCAAATTTAAATACTTATTCAAAAAACAAACAACTAAAATACTACCTACAAAAATGCCCATACCAATAAATATTGAAATCATCGAACTCATACTTTGTTTTACCACCTCAGTATCATTCATAGCATTCATTTTAGGATATTTTAAATTAGTAATTAAACCAATACAAGCATTTAACAAAATCATTAAAATACCCAATAAAGTTATTAATACAACATATAATAAACTTGGTTTAAACTTAATAAAAAACAGAATATATCCAAACAAAATAAATGGAAGTTCAATAGCATAACAAGTAAGTATTTTTGAATTTAATATTGTCTTTTCATCAATGGGTAAACTTTTCGTAATATTGATTGTTTTGCCTTCTAAAGAAACACTCGAAGATGTTATAGATGTCATAGAACATACAAATAAAATAAAGAAATAAAATATTATAGATAAAGATAATTCTCCTTTTACACCATAATCAGCCAAAATCATATCAAAAACACCTTGACCTTTAAAACATAGAATTATAGTTACAACAACACATAATAACAATCCAAATGATGTATTAAACATATATATCGGAGAAGAAAAATATCTTTTTAATTCCTTTCTAACAAGTGAAACAATAGGTTTTCTCTTAATAATAAATTTTTTCTTACTATTTATCTTATGTTTAGTTGCACTTGATTTAGAATTAGAAATAATTTTAAAATAAGATTTTGATCCAAATAAAACAAATAAACCAAAAGGAATTAAATTTATTAAAATTAATTTTAATAAATCCAATATTTCAAAATTATCAATCAAATTTATATATAATCCTAATGGATAATAAATTTTAATCAACATTTCATTTATACTTGTAGCTTTAGAAGCAATACCCTGTATAAATCCATCTAAATTCATACATAAGTAGAAAATTACTAAAAATACAACACTAGATAATAAGGTTTGTATAATTTTTTTAGATTTAAATTTAGAAGATAATAATTTAATAATATAACCTAGTATACTCGAAATAACCGTAGGAATAATAGGAATTAACAAACTCATAAGCAATGAACTAATATAAAAATTAATTGTTGGCTTTTCAAAATATATATAAATCACAAAAGCAGGCAATAAAAACATAAAATTGTATATAAGTTGAAATAATAGCAACTTAACTATTCTTACAAACAATATTTGTGATTTCTTAATAGGAAGAGAAAATAATAAATCATTATCTCTAGCTTCGAATAATATTCCCTGAGATTTATATATTCCCTCAATAAAAGACATAACAGTAACAATGATAACAAACATGCTTAACATAACATAAGTTAAATGATACGGAGCTAATTCTTTTCCAATCATATAAGCATAAGTTCCAATACTTACACATACAGCAATAAAAAGAAAAACTGGAAATAATATTTTTTTTAATTTACTTGAATTTCTTTTAACAGAATATTTAAACATATTCATATCTTGACTAAGAGCAGCTTTTAATAAAGAAATTGTTTTCATTATTCTTCTCCTAATTCAAGGAAAACTTTTTCTAATGAAGAATCTCCTTTAATGTCTTTCATTTTACCTATTTTAACAATATTTCCATTTTTAATAATAGCAACCCTATCACAGAGTTTTTCAGCAACATCTAAAATATGTGTAGAAAAAAATAATGTTTTACCCTCTTTTGCCATTTTTTTCATTAATTCTTTAACATCAAACACAGCTTTAGGATCCAATCCTACAAAAGGCTCATCCATAACTAGTACTTTAGGATCATGAGCAAGAGCTGCTATTAAAGCAACTTTTTGTTTCATTCCATGCGAAAACGAAGATATATCATCATTTAAATTATCCTCTAGTTCAAACATAGTAGCATACTTCTTAATATTTTCATCTCTTACATAAGTAGGAGTATCATACATATCACAAACAAAATTTATAAATTCAATTGCACTCATATTCTCATAAAGATCAGGATTATCTGGAACATAAGCCATATCAAGTTTACAATCAATTGGATTTTCTTTTATTGATTTATTATTTATTAAAATATCCCCCTCTTCAAAATCCAATATTCCAAGTAATGACTTAATCATTGTAGTTTTTCCTGCACCATTATGTCCAATAAAAGCAAAAATTTCACCATCATTAATATTAAAACTCACATTATTTAATGCTTTCTTTTCACCATTATAAGTTTTACTTACATTTTTAATTTCTATCATATAAACCTTCCTCTCATAATTTATTTTATTTCATTTTTCATAAGTAATTGAAATTCCTCAGTTAACAATATTTTAATTTCATTATCACTAAAATCAATAGTTCCATTAGCAACTAAGCAAGCAATACCATGAGTAAACATCCACATTTTTAAATGAATTTTTTCTGCTTTATCACTTACTATTTTATATTCTTCACAAATAGTTTCTTCTACTTTAGTATAACTATTATCAAAAGCAGAAAAATTCTTTACTTTTATATGATAATCCCCCATAAATATAAACTTAAATAAATTAGACTCTTCTTTTGCAAATTTAATATAATTCATACCTATTTGTTTATAATTAGGTTGATTACCACTATCATCTAATAAAAATTTTTGATAATAATTCAAAGAATACTTTAACAATTCTTTCTTTAATGAATCCATATTATTAAAATAATAAAATACAGGTTGTATAGAACAAGATAATCTTTTAGCAATTTCTCTAGCACTTACTTTTTCAATACCACTTTTTCTTACAATATCAAAAGCAACATTTATTATATCTTGTTTAGTACTTTTTGATATATTTGTCATATCTTTTTCTCCTTACAATATTGTATTACCTAATCTAATTATATCACATGATATGTTTTTTGTACATATATTTAATTCAAATATAAAAATAACTGTCATATTGTGTACACCAAAATTTAATTAATTTCAAATATAATGTAAAAAAACATATGGAAACATATACTCTTCTGACAACCTATTAAATAATTTTTAGAAAAAATCACCATTTTTTTATCAAAAATATGCTTTCTTTAATTTTTTAAAATCATTGCTATTCAAAGCTCTTTCTATGTAGTACCGTCACACATTCCACATGTTTAGTATTAGGAAACATATCAAATAAAGTTATATCTTCAAAATTATATTTATCCTTAAGTAATTTAATATCTCTAGCCAAAGTAATAGGATTACAAGATACATAAACAATCTTTTTACAATTACCATCTAATAACTTATTAATAGTTATTTTATCTAATCCACCTCTAGGAGGATCTACTACTACAACATCAACATCTATTTTAGATATTTGATTAACATTTTTACATTCAAAAGAAATATTTTTAATACCATTTATTTTCTTATTTAAATTAGCACTATTTACCGCATCTTCATTTATTTCAATACCTCTAACCATTTCAAAATTATCCGCTAAATAAATACCAATTGTCCCTGCGCCACAATATAAATCAAGTAAAGAATTACCAATACCAGCATAATCATGTATCTTATCATATAGCTTATCTATCATATTAGTATTAATTTGAAAGAAAGATTTAGGAGAAATAGCATAATTAAAATTCCCTATACTAATTATAATATAATCATTACCATATATAACTTTATCATTTAAAATAATACTATCAACATCTAATTTTAATTTATCGATAAGTTTATCACTATCAAGATCACCACTAACTATTACCATTATCTCTTTAGTACCCTTAATAATCACTTCATTAACCCCAGTAAGATCCATCTCATTAATTAAATTAATAATTTTATTAATATTATTATTAACCAAAAGACACTTATCAATATTAACTAAAATATTACTACCATTTTCAATCAAAGATAATTTACCATCAAAAACCCGTAAAGTTATCTTATTTCTATATCCATATATATTATTATCAAAAATAATTTGAGGATTAACACTAATACCAGCATATTTCTTCATAATATCACAAACAATTTCCTTTTTATATTGAATTTGTTTAGAATATTTCATATATGCAATATCACATCCACCACATTTATCAGAATAAGGACACACTTCACTAATTCTATCATCGCTAGTTTCAATATAACCAATAACTTTCCCTTCATTAATTTTCTTTTTTTCATTAATTATTTTAATATCGATAACTTCACCTGGAATAGTATCAGAAACAAAAGTAACCTTATCATCAATTCTCGTAATGCCCTTAAAATCATGAGATAATTTATCAATTTTTACTATCATACTTCATCACACTTATATTATAACAAAAAACAAAAAAGAAGTCTACGACTTCATAAGTTCATTAATAATATCTTCAACCGTTACAATACCAAGAAAATTATTATATCTATCAGTAACAAGTGCCATATGTGCTCTCGCAGAATGCAATAGTTCTAAACAAGAAGCAAGATTAGTACTCTTACTTATACATATCGGTTCCTTCATAGATTTTTTAATACTAATAGTACCATTATCAAGTATTTCATCTAATAAATCAACTTCATATAGTATTCCTACTATCTTATTATCTTTCGTAATAATTGGTATTCGATCATGATTATCTCTAAATATACATTTTTTAACCTTAAGAGAAGAATCTGTATCATATAAATAAGAAACCGATTCTTTATTAACCATTACATTTTGAACTTTTAATTTTTTAAGCAAAACAGCCTTCTGTATAAAAGCACTTTCTTTTTCTTCAATTACTCCCTCTTCTTTTATCGTTTTAACAATTTCAACAAGTTCATCAGTAGTCGCAGTAACCTTATGATCATTCTTTACTTTCTTCTCAAATTTACCAATAATCTTGTTAATAGGAGTAAATAGCTTTACTAAAAAAGAAAGTATAAAAGCTAACTTCAACGCAAAATTTTCCGAATATTCTCTTCCTAAAATTTTAGGTATAATCTCCGTAAAAATTAAAATAATTACAGTTAAAATAATTGTTACTATTCCAACACATTCATCACCATATAAATTAGAAAAATAATAAACAGCAAGCGAAGAAACCAAAACACTAGCAATACAATTAATAACAAGTATTGTCGTAATAACTTCCGAATAATTCTGATATAAATTATAAACAATTTTAGCATTATTATTCTTAGATTCCATCATCTTCTTGATTCTAATAATATTAAGACTAGAAAAAGAAGATTCAAAAATAGAACAAAAAGCCAAAACAATTAATAAACATACAATTACCACTACCATCATAATACCATACTCTTTTCTTTTATATTAAAATCCTCATCATTATAAAGACCAATTTTCTTATTCTTTAAATTATCATAAAGCATATCATAATCAATACTCATAAAGCACTTTCTATTATAATTAAAACTATAAAATTTATCACTATATCCAATTATAATAAAATGTTCTTTTTTTCTACTATTCAAATCATCATAAACAAAGAAATTATTAATCTTTATATCATAGTTAGGACAGTACTTATCAAAAATACCTCTATATATTTTAGATAATTCTACTACACCAATATTATTTATATCAAGAATTTTCTCAGTTAATGAAAGTATCTCATATACAATATCTTGATTAGTATAATCAACATTCTTAAGTACTTTATCAATATAATAATCCATATAATGATCCTTTATATATAATACTTTCTTATCCATATCACTATTATTATTAAATTTATCAAAATAATGTGTAATAAATTCACCTTGAATATTATAAATATCACTATAAAGATCCACTACTAAAAAACCACCATCAATATAAACCTTATTAGCAACATGACCATTAATACTACTATTAATAAGTTCACTTTTTATACCAATTCTTGAACATAAGTACATAAATAATTTAGAAATAGATACATCCGTAATCTTACCTTTACATAAAGAGCCCCAAATATTATTTATCGTACTAATATTACCAAAAGATATAACATCATTCTTATTATTCATAATATTAATATCAACACTCAAAGTTCTGCCAAGAGAAATATAAATATATCTAACTTTCTCTATATCATTTAAATTAATTGGCATACCATCAATAATACTATCTATGATAGCCTCACCACTTTTAAACATACTATAATCTACATATATAAAACCATTTCTATTATTAATAGTATCAGAATATGAATAGTTCTGTCCATGTAAAATAAAATAATCGATAACTTCCATTTTAACATCATCAATACAAATATTAATATACTTAGTATTACTATTTATTTTAGATATATCATCTATACTCTTTACACTGACAATAACACTATCTTTATCCATATCATCACCATAATAATTATACTATACAAGTATAAAAAAAGAAAGTAAATAAACTATATGTTTACTTATTTTCTTATTATTTTAAATTAACCGCTATCGCTTACGAAATAACTAACGTTATTTGCGGTTTATCCTAATCTATATGGATTATCTTCTGAACCAGTACCTCCTACTATAGCAATACTATCTAATAAATACAATGTAGGATAAATAGAACTAGGACTATATGGATTTCCTTCACCATATCTAAAACCATCAGAATAAAAACCGTACATAGTCGCTATCCAAATCGTATTATTATTATCTGAAGGCGTTAAAAAAGAAGCAGATAAAGTAGAAAAAAGCCAATAATTGTTATAACAATCACTTAAATGATAAAACATTAAAGCATCACTGCACTTGGTAAAATCAGCAGTGTAACCAGCATCAGATGGATATGCTAAAGCTATTTTTCCTGTCCAACTTGTTGTCCTAGTTACTCCATCGCCTGGATTAACTATTACATTTGTTCCTCTCTCATATTCATATATTTGATTTGAATATATTTTTGTATCATGCCATCCTCCAAGATACCAAGTTGCATCTGCGATCATATTTCTTGTAGTATCATTTTTTATTCCAGTACTTGTAAAATCACATGATTTGGTTGTATTTTTACTATTACTATAACAAGTACCACTACCACTATTATAATATAAACTATTATTTACAGTTATGGAAGTGCCACTACTATTTAAGTCAGTATTACTTTCATATCCGGGATTTAATAGTTTCATTAAGTCAGCCTGACTCCATTCATTTATTCCATAGCCTGAGTTTATATCTGATGCAGATGTATCCCATGAATATGAACCTATAGATTCATTTCTTATTAGTTTTACTTT
>CAMEJC010000004.1 GCA_945919295.1 uncultured Mycoplasmatota bacterium | reverse complement strand
CACTATCTCTAGCGGCAATATATTCAGCACCAGTTCCAACAAATGGAGCTTCAGTAGTGAGAAGTGGTAATGCCTGTCTTTGCATGTTAGCACCCATTAGTGCACGTGTAGCATCATCATGTTCCAAGAACGGAATTAAACTAGTAGTTACAGATACCACTTGTTGAGGGGATACATCGATATAATCAACTTTATCAGGAGATACCAAAACATTTTCCCCTCTATATCTACCCGCAATAATATTATCGACAATTTTATTATCATCATCTACATTAACAGTAGCTTGTGAAATATAATAATCTTCTTCTTCATCAGCAGTTAAATATACAACTTCATCAGTAAGATGACCATTAACTACTTTACGATATGGTGTCATAATAAAACCATATTCATTAATCTTAGCATAACTAGCAAGAGAAGTAATAAGTCCAATATTAGCTCCTTCTGGAGATTCAATAGGACATATTCTACCATAATGTGAAGCATTAACATCTCTTACTTCAATACCTGCTCTATCTCTAGATAAACCACCAGGTCCTAAAGCTGATAATCTTCTCTTATGAGTAAGTTCCGCAATAGGATTAGTCTGATCCATAAATTGAGATAACTGACTACTACCAAAGAATTCCTTAATAACAGCAGTAACCGGTCTAATATTAATAAGCGTTTTAGGAGTAACTGTTTCAATATCTTGAGTAGTCATTCTCTCTCTAATAACTCTTTCCATTCTACTTACACCAATTTTAAATTGATTTTGAAGTAGTTCTCCTACTTGCTTAACTCTTCTATTACCCAAATGATCTATTTCATCATCTTTACCAATACCATCATTTAAATTCAAATAGTATGATACTGTAGCATAAAAATCAGAAATAGTTAAATTCTTGCATTCACACTTAGGATCATTACCAATTACTTTAACAATTTTCTTATCATCAGTATTAGAATATAAATGAATAACTTGAATTTTATTATGTACATCTACTGTTGCATTAATAGTAAGATCCTCATTTACCTTGCATTCTTGTACACCATAACCATCATCTAAATATTTAGAAAGTTCTTCAAACACTTCTTTATTAATTAAAGTACCTTTCTCTATTTTAACTTCACCATCAATAATAATATCTTCAGCAAGTTTATTGCCAAGAAGTCTGTCTTTAACATTTAGTTTCTTATTAAATTTATATCTTCCAACTCTAGCCAAATCATAATGAAAATCATCAAAGAATCTCGTAATAAGTTGATTCTTTGAACTATCCAAAGTAGTAGGTTCACCTGGTCTTAATTTCTCATATATTTCAATAAGAGCTTCATCAGTATCATGTGTCGAATCCTTTTCAATTGTATTCTTTAAAAATACATCATTATCAAAAAGTGTCAAAATATCTTCATTAGAAGATAAACCTACCGCTCTCAAAAGTGTTGTCATAGGTACTTTTCTATTTCTATCAATTCTTATATAAACAACATCCTTGGCATCAGTTTCATACTCGAGCCAAGTACCTCTAGATGGTATAACTTTAGACGCAAAAACAGGTTTACCATTCTTATCGATTTCCTTAGAAAAGTAAACACTAGGAGATCTAACAAGTTGTGATACAACAACTCTCTCAGCACCATTTATAATAAATGTACCACTATCAGTCATAAGTGGCATATCGCCTAAGAATATTTCTTGTTCTTTAACCTCTCCAGTTTCATTATTAAATAATCTAGTCTGAACTTTAAGAGGAGAAGCATAAGTAATTTGTCTGTCTTTACATTCCTTAATAGAATATCTAGGAGTACCAAATTCATATTCTCCAAATTCTAAAGATAAACTACCAGAAAAACTTTCAATTGGTGAAAATGTTTCAAAAACCTCTTTTATCCCTTCTGAAGCAAACCATTTATAAGATTCAGTTTGTACTTCAAGTAAATCACTAATTGCTAGTGAATTTTTAATCATAGAAAAATTTCTTCTTTTTCTATAATCACCGCTTTGCTTTAATTTATAAGCCATTAATATTTCACCCCGATATCTAATTTTTTAAAAATGAGCCACATAAAAAGATGTGTTACCAATTTATAATTTTATCAGCATTTTAAAAATAAGTCAATGATTTTAGACACATTTGTTAATTTTTTTACACATTAGTAATTATTGCTAACGCTTGCCAAAAGATTTATCTTTTGGAATCAAAATACCAAATTAAAAAGATATCTGATATATAAAACTATCAAATATCTATATTTTTTTATTACACCTAATCACATAAAAACCTTTGTCTCTATCAATAATTTTCACATTATAAATATCTTCTAATTCTTTAATCATCGATTTAACCCCATGATCTTTCCTCATAACAAAATATAATATTCCCTCATCATTCAAATGATCTTTAGCTTCTAATAAAAACTTTCGCACAACATTTTTACCCGCTCTTATTGGAGGATTAGTAATAATACAATCATATTTAGAAGTAACTTTATCATATACATTACTTATAAATACATTAGCCTTTACTTTATTTAATAAAATATTTTCTTTAGCAAGTTCTAATGCCCTTTCATTAACATCAATCATATCAATATATATATCTTTGTTAATAGTACCTAAAATAATACCAGCAACACCAATACCACATCCTAAATCTAATACTTTTCCACATAAATTGTTGATATTTATATTTTCAAGTAGTACCTTTGTACCATAATCGAATCTATCCTTAGAAAAAACACCATTATCAGTATATACATAATACTCTCTATCATTAAAACTAAAATTAATAAGTTTCCTATTACTTTTAACACTTTTATCATTTTCAAAATACTGACTCATATAATCACCAACCAAGTATATTATAATAAATAAATTAAAAAAACACAACATAGTTTGGCATACAAAAAAGAAACTACCATCTGATAGTTTCTTCAAAATTCAATCTAAACTACTTAAGTTCAACAGTAGCTCCAGCTTCTTCAAATTGAGCTTTAATTTTTTCAGCTTCTTCTTTGTCGATGCCTTCTTTAACATTCCCACCATTATCAGCAATGTCTTTAGCTTCTTTTAATCCAAGACCAGTTAAATCTCTAACTAGTTTAATAACAGCAATCTTATTAGCACCAGCAGCAGTTAAAACAACATTAACTTTAGATGGTCCTTCTTCTACTGCAGCTTGAGCAGGTCCAGCAACAGCAACAGCTGATGGATCAACTCCAAATTCCTCCTTCATTGCATCTACTAATTCTTTGATTTCAAGAATTGACATTTCTTTTAATGAACTGATAAATTCATCTTTTGTTAATTTAGCCATTATATTTTCCTTCCTTTCATATTTAATTTATTTTTTCTTAATTTTCCTCTTTTTGTTTAGAATATAAATCTAAGCATATCGATAAATCTCTAACAGTACCCATAAGTCCAGCAGCAAGCATTGTAAGTAATCCTTCCCTCGATGGAATAGCAGCATATGCCGATAATTCACTAGCATCGACAACTTTTCCTTCTACTATACCTGCCTTAAGTTCAAGTGCTTCATGATTCTTAGCAAAATCACTAATAACTTTAACAGGAGCAAGTTCATCATTAGAGAAACTAATTGCAGATGGTCCTTCAAGGTATTCATCTAATTTGATATCCAAACTGTTAACAGCTCTTCTAGCCAAAGTATTTTTGTATACTTTATAATCAGAACCAGACTCTCTAAGTTTCCTACGAAGTTCAGTTACTTCAGCAACATTAAGACCTCTAGGATCAAAAACCACTACTGACTTAGCATTTTCAAATTTACCTTTAATTTCATCTACTACTAGAGATTTCTTTTCAATAATCTTTGCATTTGCCATAGTATCATCCTTTCCTATGCCATAATAAAATCCCTCTAATTCGAGGGATAAAAGAACTAACATTTTTTATTCCTCGGTAAGATTTTCAAGCTTAAAGCCCTTACTGTCTTTGGCATAATATTTTTTCAAACAAATTTATTATATATTAAACTCATCTATTTGTCAAATGAATTTAAATCAATTTTTACTCCAGGTCCCATTGTTGAAGAAATACTAACATTCTTAACATAAGCACCTTTAACTGTTGAAGGTTTAACTTTCATTATAGCTTCAACAAAAGCCTTAAGATTTTCTACTAATTTAGCATCATCAAAGCTTGCTTTTCCAATAATTCCGTGAACATTTCCAAAACTATCAGTTCTATAGTTAACTTTACCTTTTTTAGTCTCTTCGATAGCTTTAGCAGTATCCATAGTTACTGTACCAGTCTTAGGATTAGGCATTAATCCTTTAGGTCCAAGTAATTTACCAATTTTACCAAGAAGTGGCATCATTTCAGGAGTAGCAATGATTACATCATAATCAAACCAATTTTCTTGTTCGATCTTTTGAATCATATCAATATCTCCTACAAAATCAGCACCAGCTTCTTTAGCAGCTTTAGCTTGATCGCCTTTAGCAAGAACCAATATTCTCTTAGTCTTACCAGTACCATTAGGTAAAACAACTGCTCCTCTTAGTTGTTGGTCATTCTTTTTAGTATCTAAGTTCAAGTTCATCGCTACTTCAATTGTACCATCAAACTTAGCATTAGAAGTCTCTTTAACTAATTTAACAGCTTCTTCTACAGAATAAGCCTTGTTCTTTTCGATCTTCTCTAAATTTTGAGCATATCTTTTACTTCTTTTCATTCGTCTTCCCTCCTTATGTGGTGAAATTAGCGGACATTTCTTTCACTCGTCAATATCCTTCCACATAGGTATAAAACCTACATGACATATTAATTATTATTCTTCTACTTTAATTCCCATATTACGGGCAGTACCTTCAACTATTTTCATAGCTTCCTCTACTGTATAAGCATTCAAATCTGGTAACTTAGTTTCAGCAATTTCTCTAAGCTTATCCTTAGATATTGTAGCAACTACTTCACCCTTGCTAGATCCAGACTTAATTCCTGCAACTTTCTTAAGTAAGAATGCTGCTGGCGGAGTCTTTATTACAAAATCAAAAGTTCTATCTTCATAAATAGAAATTTCAACCGGAAGTACATCTCCCATCTTATCTCTTGATGCATCATTAAATTTCGTACAGAATTCTTGTAAATTAATTCCTGCTGGTCCAAGTACAGTTCCCACTGGAGGAGCTGGTGTTGCTTTTCCTGCTGGAATTTGTAATTTAACTACTTTAGTAACTTCTTTAGCCACGAAAAACACCTCCTATAATTTTTTTTCGCGTGTGGTCCTATCGGCCCGTCCGCCTTCCACTTACTAACATAATAATATGTCTCGCAAAAGTAATAGTAACACACTTTTTTATAAAATTCAACTATTTTTTTTATTTTTTCTCTTTTTCATTTCGATATAAGTGTTTTTATTCCAAATAAACTATAAAGTTTCTACTTCTCCAATATCAACTTCTACTGAAGTTTCTTGTCCAAATAAATCAACTAAAACATTAAGTTTTTGTTCTTTCATATCAATAGTATCTATTTTAGCAACCATATCCTTAAATGGTCCAGAAATAATTTTAACTTTCTTACCTTCTGCTAAATCTTTATTAACATCTACTCTACTCATACCCATACTATTAAGTATACGATCAACTTCTTGAGGAAGAAGTGGAATAGGTTTAGCACCCTTACCAGATGATCCAATAAATCCAGTTACACCCTGCGTATTTCTGACAATATACCAAGCTTCATCGGACATAACCATTTCAACTAGAACATAACCAGGAAACATTTTCTTAACTTTCTCTTTTTTTACACCATTTTTATATTCAATTTCTTTTTGTTCAGGAACAATAACTCTAAAAATATTTTCTTGTAGATCCATTGAATTAATTCTCATCTCAAGTTTTTCTTTTACTTTATATTCATGTCCACTGACAGTATTAACAACATACCATTCTTTTTTCATTATAAATTACTCCTTAATAATGCAACTAATAAATCAATAGCATAAAAGAACACTCCAAAAAACAGCATAAATACAATTGTAGATATAGAATATTTTAATAAATCTTTTTTACTAGTCCATTTAATTCTCGATATTTCTTTTCTTACACCTTTAAAATAATCTACTATTTTACTCATAAATCCTCCCTAATTTTAATTAAAATAAAAACACCTCTCGGCTGACTACAATATATCACATTATATGCATATTTGTCAATATTTTTTGTTTATTTTTTTATATATTATAATTATAACTTGGATATTAACCAACAAAAAAACTCTCAAAACAGAGAGTTAATTATCTAGTGGCGCCTAATGTAGGACTCGAACCTACGACCTATCGGTTAACAGCCGAGTGCTCTACCGACTGAGCTAATTAGGCATTTCTTTCACAAGACTCCTTAATTATATAATATTTTTTTTCAATAATCAAGTACTTTTTTCAACTTTTTTATTATTTTATGTAATTTCTTAAAATTAATACAAAAATATCAACAATCAACGTTGATAAATTTTATATACTAATAATATCATTCAAACAAAAGAACTAGACAAGTTATAGCTTTTCTAGTTCTTCTTTTAACACCATATTGGTAATTCCAGGATTTACTTTACCACCTGTCTTTTTCATCACAAGTCCCATAATAAAACCATTAACATTCTTACCATTCTTATAGTCCTCAATTACTTTAGTATTTTCCTTAAATACCTCATTAATAATTCTTCTAATTTCTTCTTTATCGCTAATCTGTGTTCCTATTGATTTAGCAACTTCAAGTAAATTAATATTTTCATCTAAAGATTTAGTAAAAATATCCTTAACTTGTTTATTAGATATCTTACCATCAGTCATCATTTTAATAATATCACTAAAATCACTAGCAGTAATATCAATATCACTAATATTTTTATTATTTTTATTCAAATAACCTAGTAAAAATCCCACTATAATATTTGAAGTGTCCTTAGGAGATGCTCCATAACTAATAATATCTTCAAAATAATCAGATAATTTTTTATTTTTGGTTAAAGTACCAGCATCAACCGTACTTATGCCATACTCATTAGTATACTTTATTTTTCTCTCATATTCTAAAACAGGCATAACTTTCTTTATACTATTAATAAAATTATCAGTTAATGTAATTTCTGGTATATTAGGCTCTCTATAATACTTATAATCGATAGCATCAACTTTACCCCTCATAAAGTGAGTACATTTATTCACTTCATCATATCTTCTTGTTTCCTGCTCAATTACTCCACCAGCTTCAAGTATATCTGTCTGTCTCTTAATTTCGACATCAATCGCTTCTTTAACAGTTGTAAAAGAATTAATATTCTTCATTTCCACTCTAGTACCAAGTTCAGAATCTTTTTCTCTTTTCAAAGATACATTAACATCTACTCTTATTTGACCAAGATCAGCTCTCGCGTCCGATACACCCAAATATAAAAATATATTTCTAAGTGCCTCCAAATAAGCAATTGCTTCTTTAGAAGAATTAATGCAAGGATCAGTTACTGTCTCTAAAAGCGGTACTCCTGCCCTATTATAATCAATTAAAGAATAATTAGAAAGATGATCCATATTAGCAGTATCTTCTTCCAAATGAGTATCTTGAATAGTAATTTTCTTCTCTACACCATCAACGTTTATCATCACATATCCCTTAGTACCAATTGGATTACCAAACTGTGTAATCTGATATCCTTTTGGTAAATCTGGATAATAATAATTTTTTCGATCAAAAGATAATCTTTTTGGAATTTCACAATTTAAAGCAAGTGCAACCATAAGCGATTTTCTAACTGCCTCCTTATTAACAACCGGAAGTATTCCTGGATATCCAATATCAACGACAGATAAATTAGTATTAGCTTCTCCCTCATCATTTTTTGCAGTACTAAAATTCTTACTATTACTCTTAAGTTCGCAGTGGACTTCTAAGCCAATTACCGGTATATATTTATTCATCTACTTTCACCTGCCCTTTAAAACCAAGTGCTTCTTCAAGTTTACTTGCCATATTAAGTACCAAATAATCTTCTTTAGCCCTTCCCGTAATATTTACACTAACAGGCATATCATTAACAAAACCAGATGGAATAGATATACTAGGAAATCCTCCAAAATTACCTATTGCTAAATGATTTCCAAGAATTAAATATTCATCAGATAGCTTATCACTAACATTTCCAAATAAAGGTGCAATATCACCTGCTGACGGCATGATAAGAGCATCATATTCCTTAAACAACTCATTCATATTATCCACAATAAGTCTTCTTATACGACAAGCATTTAAAAATAATTTTTCTTGATTTTCTTTTTGTAGAACATAACTACCAAGAACAAATCTTCTCTTAATAAGTTCCGAAAATCCTTCAGTTCTCGTCTTCATCATTATCTCATTAACATTATTCCCCTCTACTCTATATCCAAATGGAATACCTGTTAAATTAGAATTATTTGAAGTTGCTTCAGCACAAGATATACACATATAAGAAGGATATATCGCCTCAAGTAAATCTTTTCTAAAACTAACTTCAACTACTTCCATTCCAAGACTTTTACATTCATCGATAGCTTTATAAAAATTATCAAGTATCAATTTAAGTTCTTCACTATCATTATCAATTTCTACAGCTTCCTTAATATAAAATAATTTTTTCCCTTTTACATCATTATCAAGATTATCTACATAACTAATATCTTCATCAGGTAAACTAGTCATATCTCTATCATCATGACCTTTAATAATATCCATAACATAGCTTACATCTTTAACGCTTCTTGCAAATAAACCCATATGATCCAAACTAGACGCAAAAGCAAAAAGACCGTATCTTGAAATTCTACCATAAGTAGGTTTATAACCTACCACCCCACCGTAAGCAGCAGGTTTTCTAATTGAATCACCTGTATCACTACCAAGTGCAAAAGGAACAATTCCAAGAGCAACAGCTGCGGCACTACCAGCAGAGCTTCCTCCAATCATTCGTTTTTCATTCCAGGGATTTCTAACAACTCCCGTATGTCCTGTCGTGCCTGTACCACCCATAGCAAGTTCATCAAGCACTGTCTTACCCATGAGCACAGCACCTGCTTCCATTAACTTTTTATATACAGTAGCATCATATAAAGGAATATAATCCTTAAGTATATTTGAAGATGCAGTTGTAAGTATCCCCTTAGTTGAAATATTATCCTTTAATGCATATGGAATACCCTGTAATACCGTATTTCCCTTTTTCTCTTTTTTTTTGTCTAATATCGTTACAAAACAGTTAAATTTATCTTGATACTTATATGCCTTACTTACTGATTCATCAAATAATTCATCACTAGTTACCAATCTAGAATCTAAAGCATCTCTAATTTCATCAATTAATTTATTAGTCATTATCCCACCACCTTAGGAACCTTTATCTTTTCATTTTCATAATCTTTAACATTAATTTTCATGTCATCAAAACATATTTCATTATTAGATATATCATCTCTTAAATAACTATCATCTAATTCCAAATCAAAAGGATAAGTCATCGGAACAACATTATCTATATCTTTAATACCATCAATTAAATCCATCTGCTTAAGTATTATTTCAAATTCTCTTTCTAGCGTCTCATATTCCAGATCGTTCATTTCAAACATAAGTTTTTTCGCCAATATTTCTAATCTATCTCTCGTCATAAATTCCTCCCTTAATATTTAATATTATAGCATTAAACATCAAATAAATAAATAATTTTTATATAATTTTATTTTCATCTAATTAGTCAAAAAATAATTCTCTATAAAGATTTCTAATCTAAAATAGTTACTAAAGATAATAATTACACCAACTTTGGTAATAATATTATCAACATGTTCCAAATAAAAAATAATTTATTATAATAAAACTAGTTTTTGGAGGTAAATATGAAGTTAGGCGAAAAAATCAAATTTTTAAGAAGAGGAAAAAACATATCTCAAGAAGAGTTAGCGGCCATGCTCAAAATAAATAGAAACTATTTGTCAAGAATTGAAACTGGTAAATCGGATCCAACCGCATCAGTATTAAAAAATATTGCCAAATTATTTAATGTTGACTTAAACTCATTGTTAGATATAAATGACGCAGACATTGAAAATTGCAATAAAATTAAATATATTGTAGAAAATTGTAAATATCTAAATGAAAAAGATTTAGATTTCATCGTAAGAATAATGACAGTTATGCGTGAAGAATACGTAAAAATAAATACAAATATTGATTAGAATGATATTTATCATTCTTTTTTTATATAATTTATTATGAATAGTAATCAAGATAAACTTTTAAAACAAGTTAATACAGACATACTTTTTTTCTTTCTTCTAATAGTTCAATCATCAATATCATTTTATATAATAAATGAAAAGAAAAAAAGTATCTTAAATATACCAAGCATAAATAATAATATTGCAAATAATATATACAAAAACAACAGAAGATTAAATTTCATAATTTCATTATATTTTTTTCTAAATGCCTACTATAGTTATCAAAATGCTCAAACTGAAGAAGAAAGAAATCAAGAAGAACTATTAACTGCGGCAACTTTTTTCATATTAATTGGATCATTCCTTTACCTACCACTTGGAAATAGTAATTTAATAATTGAAAATTAGTATAAAAAAATTCTTAAAAAGCCATAATAAAACTGAAAGGATGGATTTATATGTTACCAAGATATTATTTAAATGACTATTTCACTTTGATTGATTCTCCCATTCTAAAAGAAAGAGAGTTTATGAAAACAGATATCAGAGAATACCAAAACAAATATATTATGGAAATTGATTTGCCAGGTTTAAAAAAAGAAGACATAATAATAAATTATGAAAATGGCTATTTAACAATTAAAGCCACTAAAAATGTCGAATTAAAAACTGAAGTTTACGTTAGAAGAGAAAGATTTTATGGTGAAGTAAAAAGAAGTTTTTATATTGGGGAAAAGAAAGAAACCGATATAAAAGCAAACTATGAAGGCGGAATATTAACTATTTCCTTCCCTAAAGAAGAAACACCAAGAAAAGATGGTCAAAATATTGTAATTAAATAATTGAATAAATAAAAGAAATACTATATACTATAAGTGGAGTGACGTTATGTATGTAGATCAAAGGGATTAATTAATTTACTAAATTCATATGAGGATAATATATCCTCCTTTTTTATTTAAATAAATTTACTATTATTAACACATTTCAAAAGTTATGTGTTATAATCTATTTGAGGTGCAAAATATGAATATAAGTAACAAATGGAAAGATTACGAATGTATTAAAACTGGCGATGGAGAAAAATTAGAACGTTGGGGAAATATAATTCTAAATAGACCAGACCCCCAAATAATATGGAAAAAGAAAGATACATGGAAAGAATATGACGGCTACTACCACCGCAGTCATCAAGGTGGTGGCTACTGGGAATTCAAGAAAAAACTTCCTGAATATTGGACTGTCAACTATAATAATTTAACATTCAAAGTATCCCCTACTAACTTTAAGCACACTGGTATATTCCCCGAACAAGCATCTAATTGGGATTATATTGATAAAAAAGTAAAAAAATATCTACAAGATCATAATGAAATGAAAGTTTTAAATTTATTTGCCTATACCGGTTGTGCTACAATGGCAGCGGCTGCTGCTGGTGCTACCGAAGTAGTCCATGTCGATGCCTCAAAAGGAATGAATGAATGGGCCAAAGAAAATATGAAATTATGTCATCTTGAAAACAAAAAAATTAGATTTATTACCGAAGACGTTATTAAATTTCTCGAGAGAGAAAAAAGAAGAGGAAGAACTTATCAAGGTATTATTATGGATCCTCCAAGTTATGGAAGAGGTCCTAATAAAGAAGTTTGGAAATTTGAAAATGACTTTCCTATCTTATTAGAAAAAGTAAAAGATGTATTAGATGATGATTATTCATTTATTTTAATAAGCAGTTACACAACTGGAATTAGTCACATATCATTAGAAAATATTTTAAAACTAGAGTTTAAAAATGCCAAAGTAGAAACAGGAGAAAATACCCTTCCAGTAACAGAAGATAATCTAATCTTACCTTGTGGTATTTATGGAAAAGTTACCAAAAATTAATATTATCTATGAAGATAACCATCTCCTTGTTGTTGAAAAACCAGTTGGTATTCCAGTTCAAGAGGACTCTAGTAAAGATATCGATATGATAACAATTCTTAAAGATTATCGAAAGAAAAAAGAAAATAAAATCGGAAATGCCTACATCGGTCTTGTCCATAGACTAGATAGACCAGTTGGAGGTATTATGGTATTTGCTAAAACTTCCAAGGCAGCAGCCCGATTAAGTGATGAAATAAGAAAAAACAATTTTCACAAAACATATATTGCTGTAGTAGAAGGTATTATTCCAAAAGAAGGAAAATTTGAAGATTATCTAATCAAAGATCAAAAACAAAATAAAAGTTACATAACAACAAAAGAAGAAGGAAAATATTCATGCTTAGAATATCAATTATTAAGTACCAAAGATAATTTGAGTCTCGTTAAAATAAATCTACTTACCGGTCGTTCTCATCAAATAAGAGTTCAATTTTCAAGTCGAAAACACCCCTTAGTAGGAGATTCCAAATACGGGAATAATCCCAACAATATTGACATTGCCCTATATGCTAAAGCACTATCATTTATTCATCCAACTACCAAGGAACAATTAAATTTTACTTTAGACACACCAAATAAATATCCATTCAATATTTTTAAATAATAAAAATAATAATATAATAAACTAGAAAATTTTTTCACATATTTTTACCATATTTTATAAATATAATATTTAAGGAGGACAAAATGAAAATATATAATTCACTTACAGATAAAAAAGAAGAATTTATACCTATTGAAAAAGGAAAAGTGACCATGTATGTATGTGGTCCAACAGTCTATAATTATGTTCACATAGGAAATATGAGACCAGTCATTACCTTTGATATGGTATATAACTATCTCAAATATTTAGGTTATAAAGTAACCTATGCATCTAACTTTACTGACATCAATCCTAAGATAACTATGGCCGCAGAGACACTTGGAATAACTGAAAGAGAAGTGGCAGATCGTTTTATTAAAGCGTATCTTGAAGATCTAAAAAACTATAACTGCTCTGAAATTGATGAAAGGCCAAGAGTTATAGACTGCCTAGATGATATATTTAATTTTATTCAAAAATTAATTGATAAAGACTATGCTTATGTAAAAGATGGCGATGTGTATTTTAGAGTATCAAAAATAAAAGACTATGGTATTCTATCAAATCAAGACATAAACGATTTAGTATCAGGTTCAAGAGTCGATATCGACGAAAAGAAAGAAGATCCACTAGACTTTGCATTATGGCGTAAATCTGATCATGGAGAAACTTTCGAAAGCCCTTGGGGAGTGGGAATACCTGGTTGGCATACAGAATGTGTTGTTATGATAAATAAATTATTCGGTAAAAAAATTGATATTCATGCTGGTGGTGTAGACCTTAAATTTCCACACCATGAAAATGAGATTGCCCAAAGTATTGCTCTAAATAACAACTACATTGCAAACTATTGGATGCATAATGGTCATATTAACATTAATAATGAAAAAATGAGTAAATCCTTAGGAAACTTCATTTTAGCAAAAGATTTTATCAAAGAGCACACTGCAAACGTTATTAAATTAGTTTTTCTTAGTACTAATTATAGACTACCCATCAATTTAACCGATAAAACTTTCGAAGAAGCCGAAAATATTGATAATAAGATCAAAACCGTTTTAAAAGCCGCTAATTTAAATCTAAACATAAGTAATAAAGAAATTGATAATTCCATAAAAGATGATAAATTTGAAGAATATATGAATGATGACTTTAATACTCCAAACGTTATTACATATCTTTTAAGCCTAGTAAAAGATCTAAATGCCGAATTAAGAAACAATGGTAATCAAATTCTAACATTGACAAGTAAAATAATAAGAATTACCAAAATTTTAGGCCTTCTATATCCGATGCCTAAATTAACTGATAATCAAAAAGGAATTTATCATAAATGGATTGAAGCCAGAAATAACAAAGATTTTAATACCGCAGATACATTAAGAAAACAATTAATTGATGATAATATTTTATAGGAGGATTACATAATGAACGATTTATATTTAAATAATTTACTAATTATCTTAGCATTTTCAATAACATTTATATCACAAATAATAGTATCTTCATCTTACAGTAAATATAAGAAAAAATTAAATAATAAAGATCAAAATGGATATGATGTTGCAAGAAAAATATTAGATAAAAATGGATTAGAAGATATTATGATTTTAGAAACAAAAGGTAGCCTTACTGACCACTATGACCCTACAAAAAAAGTAATCAAGTTGTCTACCGACATTTATCATGGATCAAGTATTGCCTCCGTCTCAGTTGCTGCCCATGAATGTGGTCATGCCATTCAAGATAAAGATAACTATAAACCAATGCGTATCAGAAGTAAATTAGTACCTACTGTTAATATTTGCACTAGAATAGGATATTTAGCTATTCTAATTGGTATAATATTCTCCTATACTTTAATTGAATTAGGAATTATCTTATTACTTAGTATGTTAGTCTTTCAATTAATAACACTACCTGTTGAATTCAATGCCTCAAAAAGAGCTTTAATACAATTAGAAGATTTAAATCTAATTGATAAAGAAGAAAAAAAATCAACACAAAAAATGCTTTCAGCAGCAGCTTTTACCTATGTAGCAGCACTACTAAGTACCCTATTAGAAATATTAAGATATGTTTTAATATTTGCCGACAGAGATCGTTAAGATCACTGTCTTTTTTTTTAGTTTGAACTTTTTCAATATATTTGATATAATATAAAACAAAAAAGAGGAAAAAACATGGCAAATCAATTATATCTAAAATTTATTAATTTTTTCAAAAATCATAATTTATACGATGAACAAACTTTTAAATACATTAGAGAAAATGCAATACTATTTGATTATTTAGAAGAAGAAAAAAGATCTTTTATAGGTTGCTACTACAATTTTGATAAACAAGGTCGCTTAATAAAAATCGTAATAGGAGTACCCATTATAAAAGATGAACAAACACTTCTTATTAATATTCACGAATATATTCATGCCATTAGTCTCTATTCAAAACTAGGAACTAAATGTAAAATAGGTATAGAGCGTGAAATACTCCCATTATTGTATGAAAAAATATATCTCAATGAAAATCCAAATGAAGAACTAGAAAGATATGTAAATATGTTAAATCAAAAAATAATTGAAAGTAATCAAATAGAATACAAAATTGCTCTGAATCTTCAAAATGAATTGCTAGAATATTATTATAAAACAAAAAATTTTGACAAACTAAAAAACAGAGCCAAAAAACTATCAAAAAAATATAACAAGTAATTGACAAAGATAAATGTCATATAATGTAAAGTAAACTTATCTATATTTACGTTCAAAAACAAATATGTTATCATTAAATTGGAGGATAATATGAAAAAAACAAGAAATAGAAAAAAAATGAATTTTAAAAATATATATTTAATGTTATTTGCATTAATTACTATATTCTTTATAATTTTTCTTAGAATTATAAATATAATTCCAACATTATACTTTATAATATTAATAGTAATATCAATAATACTTTATTTAATAATTTTTTTCTTATTAAAGAAAAAGAAAAAATTAGGCTATATTATATCCATTTTATTTATAATTATTTATGCAATAATAACCTATTATCTAGGAATAACAATGAATTTCTTTAGTAATTTTTCTAAAATTCATTACAGTGAAGAAACATTTTTAGTAATAGTACTAAAAGAAGAATACCAAGATATTAACGATTTACAAAATAAGAATATAGGTTACATTCAAAATAATCTAAATAGTATCGATAAAGCAATCGAAAAAATAGATAAAAAAATATCTATTAATAAAAAAAAATATGAAGATTTTACTAGTTTATTTAATGATTTAGATAATAAAAAAATCGAATCAATTTTAATTGATGAAAACTATTATAATATCAAAAGTGAAGAAGAAAATACTGATAATTATAAAATACTATACAAAATAACAATACGTAGCATTATTAAAAGTACCACTAAAACAGTAGATATTGCAAATGAGCCATTTACTATTTATATAAGCGGTATTGATGTTTATGGTGACATCGAAACAGTATCCAGAAGCGATGTTAATATTTTAATGACCGTCAATCCTAAAACCAAACAAGTATTATTAACATCAATACCAAGAGATTTCTATGTTCAATTACATGGTACATCAGGTTATAAAGATAAACTTACCCATGCTGGTAATTACGGTATCAATATGTCCATAGATACCATTGAAGATTTGCTAAACATTGACATTAACTACTACATTAGAGTTAACTTTACAACTTTAGAAAAATTAATTGATGCAATTGGTGGCGTCGATGTCTATTCTGAATATTCATTTGTATCATATATTGATAATTACAAATTTTATCAAGGATATAATCATATGAACGGTAAACAAGCTCTAGCCTTTTCTCGAGAAAGAAAAAGTCTTCCAGCAGGAGACATGGATCGCGGTAAAAATCAAGAAGCTGTAATCGAAGCAATCATTAGAAAAATAACAAATAAAGATGTCATCTATAAATATTCCAAAATACTAAACAGTATGAAAGGAACCTTTCAAACAAATATCACAGATAATGACATTACTAAAATAATAAAAAAAGAACTAGAAAATATTGGTGGTTGGAATATCACAAGTAATAACTTAGATGGAACTGGATCATATGATTACACCTACTCCTATAGTAGTCAAAAATTATATGTAACTATTCCCAATCAAGATAGTATTAATAATGCTGTAAATCTCATAAACAAAGTTAAAAATGATGAAAAATTAGATAGTTCATACAGTGATAACCCAGACAATATAAAATATCCAAATCAAATCATTCCAGAGCCAACACCTACTGAACAACCAAAAGAGGAAGAAAAAAAGGACAATAATGATGATGAAAAAGAAAATGACAACACTAGTAGTGATACTCCATTAGATGATATACTTCCTAATAACAATGATAATAATAATGATAACAATTCCGAAAATAGTAATAATAACTCTGACAATAACGATAGTGAAAACAATAATAATCAAGAAAATAATAATCTTGATAATTTATTACCTAACGATAAAGAAGCAAATAATCCATAATTTGCTTTTTTCTATATAATATGATACAATGAAAGCGGTGAGATCATGAAAATTAATACCATAGAATTAGTTATATCTGCAGTAAGAGAAAGTCAGTATCCTACTGATAATAAAAAAGAATTCCTACTAGTAGGAAGAAGTAATGTTGGCAAAAGTAGTTTCATTAATACAATTATCAACAGAAAAAACTTTGCTAGAACATCTGCAACTCCAGGGAAAACTCAAACCCTAAACTTCTACAAAGTAAATAATGACTTTTACTTAGTCGATGCCCCTGGATATGGCTTCGCTAAAGTAAGAAATTCCCTAAAGAAAAAATTTGGACTTATCATGGAAAGCTACTTAAAATCAAGAAATAATCTTCAAATGGTATTCCTATTAATAGATTTTAGACACAAACCAACAAGTGATGATGTTATGATGTATGATTATTTAAAATATTACGAAATTCCTGTTACTATAGTCTGCACTAAAGTAGATAAAGTATCAAGAAATAATCATATCAAAAATAAAAATATAATTATGAAAGAATTAAATTTAAAAAATGATAATAATATAATTTTATTCTCAAGCATAACCAAAAACGGTAAAAATGAAATATATGATGAAATTGGAAAATGTTTAAATTAACGTTACCATTTTCATTTTTTTTCATAAATTACTATGGAAGTGACTTATGATAATACATAAAATTGAAGATAAAAACAGTTATTTAATTAAAATATTAGATAATAAAGTAGATATATATAATCCTCAAGAATTAGAAAAAATTACAAAAAAAATATTTAATATTATCATCAAAAAAAACAAACTTAAAAACCTTATCATTTTAGAAATATATCCTAATAATATATATGGGACAATTATTCTCCTAAAAGACTATCATAAATTAATAACTATAAACGATGAAATTGAAGTAAAAATAAGTATTCATACCGATACTCCATTCCTATATAAAATAGACTACTTTAACATAAATAAACTAACTAAAGAAAATATCTATTACTATCAAAATAATTTCTATTTAGAAATAAAAGAGCCAATAAATAAAAAAGAATACTTAAACCTCTTAGAAATGTCAGAAATAATATACGAAACATCCGATGAAATAATAAATAATGGAATCAAAATAAATATATAGTATTTTTCTTTTTTTTTTGGTATAATACTAGACGAAGAGGTGATTTTTATGAAAATTCCTACAGTAGCAATCGTCGGAAGGCCAAATGTTGGAAAATCAACAATATTTAATAAATTAATCGGAAAAAAGATTGCTATTATTGAAGATACACCAGGTGTTACTAGAGATAGAATTTATGGTACCGTAAATTATAACAATTATAAATTTCACTTAATTGATACCGGAGGAATCGATGTATCTGAAGAGGATTTTAACGACGAAATAATTATTCAAGCAAATATTGCCATTGAAGAAGCAGATACCATTATTTTTGTCGTCGATGGATTAGAAGAACTAAATCAAAACGACTTTGTAATTCGTGATATTCTAATGAAATCCGGTAAAAGAATCATCGTCGCAGTTAATAAATTGGACAATGTCAAAAGGGAAGAAAACATTTATAATTACTTTGAGTTGGGCTTTGAAGAAGTACTTCCTGTAAGTGGTGAACATTCTATTGGTCTATCTGATCTTCTAGATAAAGTAGTAGAAAAATTTCCCGAATATATTGAAGAAGATTATGAAGACGATAAAATAAAATTTTGCCTAATTGGAAGACCGAATGTTGGAAAAAGTAGTCTTGTCAATGCCTTATTAAACGAAGAAAAAGTAATCGTTTCTCCTATAGCTGGGACAACCCGAGATGCTATCGACACTGAATTCACTTACAACAAAAAAAAATACATTGCCATCGATACTGCTGGTATTAGAAAAAGTGGAAAAATATTTGAAAGAATCGAAAAATATTCCGTTTTAAGATCGATGAAAGCAATCGAACGAAGCGACGTCTGCCTTCTAGTAATAAATGCCGAAGAAGGAATAATTGAACACGATAAACATATTGCCAGTTATGCCATTGAAGAAGGAAAACCAATTATAATAGTAGTCAACAAATGGGATACTGTACAAGACAAAAATGATATCAGTACCTTTACCAAACTAGTAAGAGCCGAGTTTAAATTCCTATCATATGCTCCTATTACTTTTGTATCTGCCTTAACAAAAAAAAGAATTTTTACCATTATTCCAGAGATTGACAAAGTATATGAAAATTCAAAAAAAGAAATTAAGACTAGTATTTTAAATGAAGTAATAAGAGATGCCGTTTTATTAAAAGCACCTCCATCATATAAGGGAAAAAGATTAAAAATATCATTTGCAAAGCAAACCGGTACAACTCCACCTAAGTTTACCTTATTTGTAAATAGCAATAAACTAATTCATTTTTCGTATGAAAGATATCTAGAAAATAAAATAAGAGAAAACTTTGATTTTGAAGGAACACCAATAATTTTAGAGTATAAAAACAAAAACGATAATTAACCTATTCAACCTTTTAACATATATTATGTTAGGAGGTTTTTTTATGAATTTTTCTGATAATTTCTTTAAAAAAATTGAAAACAAAACAAACGTCAATAAAGATACAATTTTATCTTTAGCAAACAAATTACAACAAGGTAACATGAAAGATGAAGCAACACTAAAAGAAGTAATAAACGATCTATCAAAAATGACAGGAAGGGAAGTATCTAAAGAAAAGGAACAGAAAATAATTGATACTATTATGAATGACAAAGTTCCTAAAGATTTAGATAAATTTTTAGATAAATGACAAATATAACTATTGGCATTGTTGCCAGAGATGAACAAATAAATGACACCGCTATGCAAATAGTAACTAAAAATAATTTAAAATATTTACATAATAAATGCAATTATATTGGTATATTAAATTATAATAATTCTTTTATAGACACCGAAATTCTAGATCTTTGTGATGGTATAATATTCCAAGGAGGAAGTAATATTCACCCATATCATTTTCAAATATTAGACTACTGTATAAAAAATAATATTCCCGTTTTAGGAATATGTATGGGTCACCAAATAATTGGATTATATAGCATAAATAGTACAACCGAAAAAGACCTAATAAAAGTAAATAATCATTACAATAAAGATAAATTACATTCCATAAAAATTAAAAAAGATAGTATTTTACATAAAATATTTGAAAATCATCTCAAAGTTAATACAAGGCACTTATATGCTTTAAAGAAAGTAAATGAACCATTTAAAATATCTGCTTTATCGGAAGATAATATTATTGAAGGAATTGAATACGTTAACGAAGAACATTTTATAATTGGTGTTCAATTTCATCCTGAAGATTTAGATAATACCGAAGTACTATACAACTATTTTATTAAAGAAATATTGAAAAGAAAAAAATAATTTCTTTTCTTTTTTTCATATTTTATTTTATTTGACATAATATTTAGTGATAAAAAGAAAAGAGGTATGTTAATGGAAAAAATAGAAGTTATAAAAAGTATTGGTAAAAGATCAGGAGGAGACATATATTTAGGAGTAGTTGGA
The DNA here is from genome assembly GCA_945919295.1 of uncultured Mycoplasmatota bacterium. GTDB lineage: Bacteria > Bacillota_I > Bacilli_A > RF39 > UBA660 > CAG-302. The sequence continues at coordinate 23,329 of CAMEJC010000004.1, read as the reverse complement.
GCAGTCAGAACTGGAAAATCAACATTTATAAGAAAATTTATGGAAAATTTAATAATTCCAAATATAGCGGATGAATATGAAAGAAAAAGATGTTTAGATGAACTTCCACAAGCCGCCGCAGGAAAGACAATAATGACAACCGAACCCAAATTTGTTCCTGCTACTGCAACCAAAATTCAAATTGATGACTTTTCAGCTAATATCCGAATGATTGATTGTGTTGGTTATGTTATTCCTGCAGCCAAAGGATATGAGGACGAAAATGGACCAAGACTTGTAATGACTCCATGGTATCAAGAACCAATACCATTTATTGAAGCAGCAGAAATAGGTACAGAAAAAGTAATAAAAGAACATTCTACTATTGGTATTGTTGTAACTACTGATGGTTCAATCGGTGACATTCCAAGAAGCGAATATCTTGAAGCAGAAAAAACTGTAATCGAAGAATTATCATCTATTGGAAAACCATATATTGTCTTATTAAATTCTACCCATCCAATGCTACCAGATACTGAAAGATTAGCGGAAAAACTAAAAGAAGAATATAGCGTACCAGTAATTCCCATCAGTATCGAAGCCATGCAAGAAAGAGATATGTACAATATCTTAAAAGAAGCCCTATATGAATTTCCTATCGAACAAATAAAAGTAAATATGCCAGAATGGATTGCCATTCTAAATCCCGATCACTATCTAAAAAAAGAATATATTGCCAAAATCAAAGAAGAAGTAACCGAAGTCCATAAATTAAAAGATATCGATAAAATAAATAATAATTTTACCGAATCAGAATACATTGCCAAATCATATATATCCGATGTAGACCCATCAACCGGTGAAGTAACAATTAATTTAGAAGCACCTTCAGGTTTGTACAGCAAAGTACTAAAAGATACTATTGGTGTAACGGTTGGAACAAAAGCTGACTTATTATCACTATTCCAAGAATTAAATATAGCAAAAAAAGAGTATAATCAAATAAAAACCGCACTTAAAATGGTTAAACAAACAGGATATGGAATAGCATCCCCTACCCTAGAAGATATGAAATTAGAAAAACCCGAAATCATTAAACAAGGATCCCGCTATGGTATTAAATTAAAAGCTAAAGCAGCATCTATACATATGATAAAAGTAGAGGTAGAGAGTACATTTGAACCAATAATTGGAAGTGAATTACAAAGTAAAGAACTAATTGATCATCTAACTAATAATGAAGAAATGACCGATATTTGGAAAAGTGAAATATTTGGAAGAAGTCTAGATGTTATTGTCCAAGAAGGAATTCAAGCTAAACTTTCAATGATGCCTGATAATGTCAGATTCAAACTATGTCAAACACTAACAAAAATAATTAATAAAGGCTCATCAAATATGATCGCTATAGTATTATAAAAAGACTTAAAAAATTAAGTCTTTTTTTCTTCTACTTTACTAACAATTTTATTTTTTCTAATTCTATCATTAACAATCTGAGTTAAGAAAGAATATAAAAGCGAACAAAGTGGCGTTGCAATAAGCAAGCCAAGAATTCCTCCAACACTAGCACCAACCGTAACAGAAAGAAGAACCCACATTCCAGAAAGACCGACTGATTTACCAACTACTTTAGGATAAATAAAGTTTCCCTCAATCTGTTGAAGTATGATAATAAATACCACAAATAGAATAGCTTTAATAGGACTAACCATAAGAATCAAGAATGCACCTAACGCTGTTCCAATAAAAGCACCAAAAATAGGTATTAATGCAGTAAAACCAATCAAAACCGAAATAGTAGGTGCATATGGAAAACCAAATATTAGCATTCCTATAAAACACAAACTACCAAAAATCAAGGCTTCTAAACATTGTCCTGTAACAAAATTAGAAAAAGTCTTATTCGCAGTAACGGCAACCGTATTTATTTTATCAATATTTTTAGGTTTCAAGTAAGCATTCATAAGTTTATCAAATTGTCTTCGTAAAGTTTCTTTTTGAGCAATCATATAAATAGCAAAAACAATCGCTATAATAGCCTTACTAATAATTTCAACAATCGATGTCGCAACCTCCGTAGTTACCGTAATCACATCTTTAGAATTACCCTTAATATAATCAGTTATAACCTTACTAAAATTATCCAAATATTCAGATACCTTATTAATTGTACTATCAGTAACATCAAACTTATTTAAAACACCAATAACATCCTCCTTATACTCTGGTAAACTTTCGGTAAATAATGATACAGAATTCTTAAGTTGCGGTATAAGTAGATTCATAATAAAAACAATTATAAGAATAACCAAAAGCAAACTTAACGTAATACTAATTGGTCTTTTAACCTTTTTCCATGTCTTACTAGGTTTAATCTTACCAAATATTTTTTTCTCAATAAAATTTACTAGGACATTCAAAACAAAAGCTAAAATAATACCAAAAAGAAATGGCGAAAGAACATTAATAATATATCCAAGTATTGACAATATCTTTTCAAAATTAACCAAAGCAAATATAATAATAGCAATATAAGTTATAATAAAAACAATATTTTTTCTTATTTCACTCTTCATAAAATACCTCCTTCAAAAATTACCATTATTATAGCACATAAAATCAAAACTTACAATAATATTATTAACCTAAGAACAAAAGTTATACAACTAGTTAATTTTAACAAAATAATTATCATATTTTTTCAAAACACTTGATTTTATTGCAATTATATGATATCTTTATGTAGTAAGCATAACATATCAAATGCTTAATAAAGAAAACGGAGGTAATAAAAAATGACAAAAGCTGAATTAGTAGAATTTATCGCTGAAAAAGCAGATTTAACAAAAGCAGATGCTGGAAGAGCACTAGACGCAATGATGGAAGGAGTTACTAAAGGATTAAGAGAATCTGGAAAAGTAACATTAGTAGGATTTGGAACATTCTCTGCTAAAAAAAGAGAAGCAAGAACAGGAAGAAATCCTCAAACTGGTGAAACTGTTAAAATTGCAGCTAGAGTTGTTCCTGGATTCAAAGCTGGCAACAAATTAAAAGACGCTTTAAATTAATTAAAAAAGACTTCATATGAAGTCTTTTCTTATTTAAAAATAGAGTATAGTACTCTATTTTATTTCCCTACTCATCGTTTCAACTTTACCAAGTATCATATCATCTGAAAAAACATTAACCACAATCGTTTGATATTTAGGATTCATAGCTTGAAGAATAATAGACTTTTGACTCTTATATATTCTTCTAACAGATAAAATATTTCCCTTCACAGCAAGAACAATATCATCACCATTATTATAATTATCCTTCTTTTTGAAAAAAACTCTATCACCTTTCAAATATACCGGAGCCATTGAATCATCTAATAATTTAACAGATAAATCACACTGCTTACTAACAGGTTCATACGAAGCATTTTTATAAGTATTAATTATTTTCTCACCCCTTGAAGTAATATTCTTATTACCCGTCATCGTATCAACATAATTTTTAATCATTTTCTTTTCAAATAATTCCTTTTCACTCTTTGTCATTGGAATTTCATTAAAAACATCTGAATTAATATTAAAAATACTAGCAATATCAAAAAATATTTCATAAGGAATATTAAGTGAACCAGTCTCATATTTATGAAGAGTTTGCCTATTCTTTTTATAATTCAATGCTCTTGATAAATCCTCTAAAGAATAATTATATTTCTCTCTATATTCTTTAATAATTCCACATACAAAAGGTTTTAAATCATCACTTATTAAATCTTGTTTTTTTGTTCTCATTATAACACCTACTTATCTTTCATTTTTACTAACAAATATACCGGCAACAAGCCAACTACCCCAATTACCACTTTTAATAAATATCGAATAACAATCATTCCAAATATCAAAATAATATCATATAAACCAAGATAACAAATAACAACAAAAATCATACTTTCTATAAATTGAATAATAAGTATTGACCCAATATTACTAAATATCAACTTATTTTTATCTCTTCTTATGTAATAGTAAACCTCTCCATTAAACCAAAGCATAAATCCAATTGATATAAACCCTCCTACAAAGCATCTTAAATTAACCAAATTATATCCAAATAATTGATCAAAAGAATTATTACTAATTATATTATATTCACTTGAAGTCATTAAACTAACAAGATTCATAATGATCATAGTCAAAATATAAGAGAAACCAAAAGTATAAATAATTCGTTTTATCTCATCAAGACCATATCTTTGAATAATAATATTATTCGCAGTAAATATTCCCATTATAATTGGAAGCCCAAAATTAATTTGAAATGATAAAATATCAAATACCTTAAACATGACAATACTAAGTATCGATGACATGAGAGCAATATATATAAATAAACCCTCTTTTTTCCCAACTCGATAAAATAAAATCATCAACAAAAAGACAATAATAACTTCAATCAAAAGATAAAGATAGTTCATTATTTCACCTTCCTTATCTTAAACACCTTATTAATAATTAGTATATAAATAACCATAATAATAGCCTTAACTAAATAATTATCCAAAGCAATTACTATTGCAATATCAAATCTAATTAATATAGCATAACTAAAATAAATAAAAATAAAAGTATCTATAAACATAAGGCCAATAATAGTAACCAAAGTTTTAATAAGCCTATTCTTATCTTCATTTTTTAGTAGCTCAAAGCAATAAGAACTAAGAAGTAAAGTAATAAGAAGAGAAATGGGATATAATATTACAATAGCCAAATTATCTAATACCAAATTTTGATAAAAAGGAGAATTATTATCATATATAGAAGGAATCATAAAAGTATTGAGCATTAAAAAACAACCACTAACAAAAGTACTAACAAAAATAGCCATAATAAGTCTTTTAATCTCACTTTTTCCATATCTATTTATAAAATAATACAATATAATCAATAGTCCACTACTAAATATAACACTAGCATTAATATTTACTCCAAATACTTTTATTAATTTAAAAGACATTAAAAAAGATAATATTGAATATATAACTGCAATCAAGTAGAATTGACTTTTTCCAAAATATCTATGAATTAAATATATTAATCCTATAGAAATAGCTATTAATAAAAGAAAAACTATTGCACTCATCAAAACACCTTCTTATCTATCTATATTATATCATATTTTTTTAATATACAAAATATAATTTTTTAATTTATATTAAAAAGTTAAAAAAGGAAAATTCTATTTTTCCTTTTTGCTTTTAATCATATCATAAAAAGCCTCTAATCTTGTATCAACTCCTACCTCATTATCCTCCGCATCAAAACTAAAATATAAAATAGGAATATTATATTCATCAGATATTTTAGGCAAAATACTCATCGCAGATATTTCCGGTGTACATCCAAAACTTTTAAGATGGAGAATACCATCAAAACCTTTCTTCGCAACATCTAAACTTTTAACTATTGTCCCAGAAGCATCAGCTCCCAAATGATATTTAATATATTTCTTACCTCTTTTAATCATTCTAGCAAGTTTGAATCTCTTTGTAATAAGCAAATAAGTAAGATCAGTATCTCTATATACTTCTATTCCCATTTTAATAAGTTTTCTTTCAGTATTATATGATGTATTATCATCAATAAGAGAATATAACTCTCCAAGAATTGCCACTCTCAGATGATCTTTCGGTTTATCTATAGCAATTTTTTTAAATTTCCTTTTATATTTACAATAAAGATATATATTTTTAAATACTCCATTATTCTTAAAACTATTAAAATATTTCTTCTCCAGTTCTTCAAATGAACCCTTTTCTACTTCAAACCCCATATTTAATCTCAAATATTTTTCAATTTTATCAATAAAAATAATCATAAGTAAAGAGTTAAATAAATAATAACCACACATAAAAAGATTCGTTTTTTTATTTATCTTTTTGCAAAAGCGATAACCCTTTTTTAAAGAAATATGGTTATCACTAATCATATTATAAAACTCAAATTTATATCCCAAATCTCTTAATATCTTTTCTTCCAGTTCACCATAATAACCATATCTACACCCACCACCACCTTGAATCAATGTATTAGCTCCCTTTTCTAATGTTTCAATATAATTACCCAAATTATATTTAAAAGGAACACATACAAAATCTGGCGAATACTTAGCTCCAAGTTCAATAGTTCTTTTCGTAGTAGCGGGAGGAACAATAACCTTGCATTTTAGTACATTAGAAAGAAAATATTCAAAAACAATATAATAATTCCCCAAATGTGGAAAAGAAACAACTCTATCCATTTTCTCGCCTTACCTTTATAATATCTATAAAACTCTCAAGTCTCGTATAAAGCCCAGAAGTTGCAGTGCTCTCATCGAGAATAATATTAATTACCGGAATATTATCCATTTTTCTAATAAGTAATTCATTAACAAGAGAATCAGGACCACATGGAAAAGAAGAAAGAAAAATAATACCATCAATAGCATCTTTATAATACACTATACTACCAATATTTTCTTTTGAATAAAGCCAATATAAAGTGTCCGAAATTTCTTTAGCATAACAAATAGATTCTTTCCTATCCATTCTGTCAGAATATAAAACATCAATACCATTTTCTTTCAAGTATCTAATAACATTACCACCTAAAAAATCATCATATACAACATAAGGATGCGACACAATAAGTATCTTAAGTTTATTAGATTTTAAAGTATTAATCTCCCTATTATTTAAAGAAAGATTATATTTCTTTTCCTTTTTTTTACTTACAAAATAAGAAAAGATAACTCTAAATATATTTTTATTCACTTTAAGACCCATCTTTATGAATTCAAAAAATTCATATTTACCTTTCAAATAATCAATATTATAATTTAATATATTATTATTTTGGAAAAGATTATAAACCACATCATATACTCCATTAAATCTCATACATACTCTTTTACCTTTACCATAATTACATATTCTAGGCACTAATATATAATCACACTTATCACTAAGATACTTAACATGTCCTAAATAAATCTTAAAAGGTAAACAACTCTCATCAACAGATAAATACTTACCATTATCTAATATTTCTTTATTAGTAGGACAACTAAGTACAACTGTGCAACCAATTATTTCAAAAAAAGACTTCCATAAAATATAATAACGATAATAAAGAAGTGCTCTCGGTATTCCTATTCTTATCTTTTTCTTCATATTGCCTCCTACTAAACATATGAACAAAAAATTTAAATATTACAAAATAGATATCCTGAAACAAGATATCTATCTCATCCTCTAGTGTATAAATAAAGCTTACTATAAATATAAAACTTATCATAAACATTATATATGTTACCATATCCATTTATATATTTTATTTTTCTTTAGAAAGACTTTACTTATAATAGATTACACTATTTTATAATAGGAATTAAATTATACTAAGAATATCACTCGTAAATATTATACCTTTTGGTAAATCAAGTACATATAAGTAGATGAATTTTTTTCAAAGAAAAAGAACTAGCTTTCTTCATCTAGTTCTGTATCATCCACTATTGTTAAATCAGAATAATCATCATCTATTAAATCATCATCACTTGTATCAGTATAATCATCATCATAATTGTCCTCTTCTGATAAATCATCATCTTCTGTTACATCTTCTTCTGTATCAGATTCTTCATATATATCATCAATATCAATTTTAACAGAATGATTAACCTTTAAATCCCAATTACCATCACTTAATAGTATAAAATCTTTCGAAGTAGTAAGTGACTCAAAAAAATCAGCAATTTTATCTTGATATTCCTCATCACTAAGTTCTAATAACTCACATACTTCCTTAAATAATTCAGCAGTATTCATTGTTTTTTTATTTTCCTTCAAATACATCTCTGCAATCTTTGTATAAGAAAGTAGTTCCAAATTTTCTTTACTCATTTTACTTAGCATCTCATATTCCTCCTACATTTCTTCTCTAAGTATTAATCCAAGCATATTCGCAGCATTATTCATAACAATTTTAATAGCTCTAATCAAAGCGATTCTCTCTTTCGTATAAACATCATCATCAGTAACAATCTTTTCTGTCGAATAATAACTATGAAACAAACTAGCAAGTTCATACAAAAAATTAGCAACTAAATGAGGCAATCCCTTACTAGCAGAAGCAATTACAACATCTTCAAACTGTACTAACTTATTCAAAATAGTATATGCAAGTTCATTATCAATAGTACTAAATGAATTTATATATTCTTCTTCTTTATTTCTAATAATTGAAGATATTCTTGCATTAGCATATTCAATATAATAAATAGGATTTTCATTACTCTTTTTAACTGCTAAATCCAAATCAAAATCCATTTGCGTATCTAAACTTTTCGAAGCAAAGAAATACCTTGAAGCATTCACACCAACTTCATCAATTAATTCATTCAAAGTAATTGTCTTTCCTGTTCTCTTACTGAGCTTAACTTCTTCACCATTCTTTATTAATCTAACCATCTGAAGTATTTTTATATCTAGTTTAGAAGTATCATACCCAAGAATTTCAAGTGAAGATTTAAGTCTATGAATATAACCATGATGATCCGAACCAAGTACATCTATTAATCTATCAAATTTTCTATTAAATTTATCACTATGATAAGCAATATCTGGAAGAAAATAAGTATAATTACCATCATTCTTTATAAGTACCCTATCCTTTTCATCATATAAATCAGTAGTTTTAAGCCATAAAGCCCCTTCATTTATATAACATTTGCCACTCCTTTGCAACTTACTCAAAGTCATATCAACAAGTCCTTTATCATATAAAGTTTGTTCACTAGTAAATACATCAAAATTTACTCTAAATATATCTAAATCTTTCTTTATATTTTCAAGTAGTATATCAAGTCCTTCTTTCTTAAAAAATTCTATATCAGCTTCTAACTTACTTTCACCATAAGTATCATATAAAGACTGGGCAATATCAATTATCTCACTACCATGATATCCATTTTCTGGTAAATTACATTCTAATCCACATTTTTCTTTATATCTTTCTTTTATCGATATACCAAGATTATACATCTGATTACCAGCATCATTAACATAATATTCCTTAGTTACATCATATCCAGCCCAAGACATAATTTTTGCTAAATTATCACCATATACAGCACCTCTTCCATGTCCAATATGAAGAGTCCCAGTAGGATTGGCACTTACATATTCCAAGTTAACTCTTTCCCCATTACCAAAGTTACTTTTACCATAATCACTATCTTTTTCTAAAATAACATTAATATTACTAAGTAAAAAAGTCTTAGATAAATAAATATTAATAAAACCAGGACTTGCAACTTCTACTCTATCGATCATTTCATCATTAATTTTATCTTTAATATCATTAGCAATCAACATTGGATTAGATTTAAGTTTCTTTGTAAGTAAAAAAGCTACATTAGTAGAATAATCACCATTTTTTCTATCTTTAGGAATTTCAATAATAATATTATTAACATCCATATCAACCGGTAGACTATTCTTTATAATATACTGTAGTTTATTTTTTATACTCATAATATATCACTCGTTTCTATTTTAAATTCATATTCACATTTAGTTTCCACTATCAAATATTTAACATAAATACTATTATCAGATACATTCATAATGAATGTATTAACATCTAAATCAATATCATAATTATTTTCTTTTAATAAATAATTACTATAACTCCTATTTATATTAAAAACAAAAGTATTCAAAAAATCATTACCTTCTCTTATCAGTATTATTTCTTTATCACTAAATTTAATCGTATTCTTTACATTATTATTATAATAAATAATTTTATTTTTAATTTTAATTCCTTTTTCTTCAAATTCCAAAAGTTCATTATCTGTATTATTTTTTAAATATCCTTTAATTTTAATTCTAATAATACCACTTCCAAACATTTCATTTGAAATCATATCATATCTTTAGAAAAAATACAACATATTTTAACAATTTTTTAACATAATAATAAATGCTATAACAAAATACTTAAAAGAGGGATATTTATGAAGAAAAAAATAAAAAAAATTATTAAAATAATTTTAATACCAATCATTATCTTAATATTTGGTAATATTGCAGTCTACCTATATTGTTTAATAACACCAAAAATGGAAATAAACAAATCACAATCTTATTACCTATATGATAATAAAAACGAATTAGTTTTCCAAACCAATGATGACTGGATACCCCTAGATAAAATAAATAAAAACCTAATAAATGCCACAATTGCTACTGAAGATAAATATTTCTATAAACATATTGGTTTCGATTATTTAAGAATAGTCAAAGCTATGATAACTAATATTATAAATAGAGATAAAGGAGAAGGAGCATCAACAATAACTCAACAATATGCCAGAAATCTCTTTCTAAATTTCGAAAAAACATGGAAGCGAAAAATTGATGAAGCCAAACTCGCCTGTGAGCTCGAAGTCCACTATACCAAAGATGAAATCCTTGAAGGCTATTTAAATACTATTAACTATGGAGGCATCTATGGTATCGAATCAGCATCCCAATACTACTTTGGTAAATCAGCAAGCGATTTATCAATCGCCGAAGCATCAATGCTCGCGGGAATTCCTCAATCTCCCAATAATTATTCACCAGTTAAAAATTACAATCTAGCAAAAGAAAGACAAAAAGTAGTTCTACTTATGATGAAAAAAAATAAAGTAATAACCGAAGAAGAGTATAATACCGCTCTTAATACAAATATAATCATAGTAGGAAAACAAAAAACTAGTAATCTAAAAAGCATTAATTACTTTCGCGATGCTGTTCTAGAAGAACTAAATTCACTTAGTGAAATACCATCTTCATTAATTGAAACTGGTGGGTTAAAAATATATACAACCCTTGACACAGATGCCCAAGAAGATTTAGAAACCGCTGTTTATAGCTATATAAATGATGAAACCAAAATAGAAACCGCCGCTATTATGATGGATCCAAATACTGGCGGAGTAATGGCCCTAATTGGAGGAAATAACTACAATAGTAGCCAATTTAACAGAGCAATCGATTCAAAAAGACAAGTTGGTTCTACTATGAAACCACTTCTCTATTATACAGCCCTCGAAAGCGGATTCACAGCATCATCATCTTTTACGAGCGAAAAAACAACATTCACCTTTGCAGGCGACAAAACATATAGTCCCAAAAATTATAACGATAATTATGCCAATGGCCCCATTTCTATGGCAGCGGCTATTTCATATTCTGATAATGTTTATGCTGTGAAAACGCATCTTTTTCTCGGAGAAAATATGCTCATAAATACCGCTAAAAGAATTGGAATAACAAGTGAGTTAACTCCAATTCCATCTCTTGCACTTGGTACCGAAGAAATAAGTCTAATTGAAATGACTACTGGCTATTCAACTTTTGCCAATCTTGGCTATAAAGTAAATCCACATTTCATTAAAAAAGTAGAAGATTCAAAAGGAAATGTTTTATATGAAAATAAAGAAGAAAAAGAGGCCGTTCTAAATTCCAGTCTTACTTTCATTTTAAATGAAATGTTAACTGCTACATATAATAAAAATTTCATCGACTATAACTATCCAACCCTAATATCACTTCTTCCAAATATCACTCATAAATATGCCATCAAATCAGGAACAACAGATACCGATCTTTGGATAATGGGATATAATCAAAATGCAGTTTTAGGAGTTTGGAATGGTTATGATGATAATAGTAAAATCAATAGTAGTGATAATTCTTATCATAAAAATATTTGGATTGATACCATGGAAGCATATTTTAAAGAACATGAAGCCTCTTGGTATGATATACCTGACAACGTAGTTGGAGTCCTAGTAAATCCCATTACTGGAATAATTGCAAATGAAAATGACGAAAAAAAAGAAATGTTCTTTTATCTTAAAGGTACTGAACCAACACTTGATACAACATCAAAAGATTTAGATGCCGTATTCAAAGAAGAAAACACCATAAGTGCAGGAGAATAATTGTTTTCCTAAAATTAATATGATATAATTATATTAGGAGGAGACAAAAATGTATTGTGAAAATTGTGGAGCTGAAATATCTAAAGAAGCTTATATTTGTCCAAAATGTGGTGTCAAAGTAAAAAAAGAAGAAAATAATGATGAAGACAAACCAAATGTTGGTTTGAATATCTTATCATTATTCTTTCCAATTGTTGGATTAATATTATATTTTACTTGGAAAAACCAAACTCCAATAAGAGCCAAAAGCGTATTAACTTATTGTCTTATTGGATGGGGTATCGGTATATTCTTTAATATAATCGTAGCCACTATTGGTTAAAAAGAAGCAAACTAAAGCTTCTTTTTTATTTTAATAATTAATATTTACTACTTATAAAAACAAATCTATCCCTATCATTATAATCTTTTTCTATCAAAACATCAATATCAGATAAATATTTATAAGCAAGAGCTTCAATATCTCTACCTTGATTATATCCTATTTCAAAAGCAATAACAAAATTATCTTTCAAATATAATAAGCATTTACTAAGTATTTTATCATAAAAATATAATCCATTATTATCAGCATATAAAGCATTATTAGGTTCATTATTTTTTACAATATCCATAATCTCTTCATCATAAGATATATAGGGAGGATTACTAATAATAACATCATATTTTTTATGAATATTAGAAAAAATATCACTCATAAAAAAATTAACATTAGTTTCATTTAAAATATTATTATTCCTAGCAACATCAAGAGCATCTTCTGATACATCAACCCCATCAACATCACAACTAATTTCTTTATCTAAAGTAATAGCTATACATCCACTACCAGTTCCAATATCCAATATATCAATATTTTTATCAAATTTCTTTTTAATTAATTTAATAGTCTTTTCAACTAATAATTCCGTCTCAAATCTCGGTATCAAGACATTTTTATTAACATTAATAATATTTCCATAAAAACTAACATTGCCAATAATATATTGAACAGGTTCACCATCTAATAATCTTTTAGTATATTCATCTAATCTATTCAATAAATCATTGTCTTTTAAATACTTATACAAATAATCAAAAGAATTAGAATCAAATCCTCTTTGCTCTAATTCTTTCTTTATATCATCACTATTCATTTTTTTCAAGTTCCCTTTTCTGATTTTCATTAATTAAAGCTTCAATTAAATCTTCCATATCACCATTCATTACTCTATCTAAATTCATTGAAGTATAACCAATTCTATGATCTGTTATTCTATTTTGTGGATAATTATATGTTCTTATCTTTTCACTTCTATCTCCAGTACCGATCTTAACTTTTCTCTCTGCAGCCTCTTTTTCTTCTTGTTCTCTAAGTTTTAAATCATATAATCTCGTTTTAAGTATCTTAAAAGCAAGTTCTTTATTCTTAATCTGACTTCTTTCTGTTTGTGAATAAACAATAATACCTGTTGGAATATGTGTAAGTCTAACCGCACTATCTGTTGTGTTAACACCTTGACCTCCACAACCACTACTTCTTGTAATATCGATTCTAACTTCTGACTCATCAAGTTCAAAGTCAAATTCCTCTGCTTCTGGCATAACTAAAACAGTAGCAGTACTAGTATGTACTCTTCCCTGACTCTCTGTTGCGGGAACCCTCTGCACCCTATGCGCACCACTTTCGTATTTTAATTTAGAATATACAGAATCTCCCTTAACCATAAACTCAATCTGTGCATATCCTCCAGCAGTACCCTCGACAGCATTAAGTATTTCAATTTTCCAACCTTCTTGATTAGCATACTTACTATACATATCAAATAAATCCCCAGCAAAAATATTAGCTTCATCTCCCCCAGCAGCTCCTCTAATTTCAACAATAACATTTTTATCATCATTAGGATCATGTGGTATCAAAAGAATTTCAAGTTCATCCTCTAATTTCTTCTTTTCTTCTTCTGCTAAACCAAGTTCCTCTTTTGCAAAATCAGCCATATCTTTATCATGTAATAATTCTTTAGCTTCATCAATATCCGCAAGTACTTTCTTATATTTTTTATATACTTCCACTATCTTTTCTAAACTAGTTCTCTCTTTAGAAAGATCAGTCATTTTCTTTATATCAGATATAACTTCTGGATTAGATAATTCTTCTCCTATTTCATTATATCTCTTTTCAGTTGCTTCAAGTCTCTCTATCATAAGTTTCTCCCTCTTTTCTGTAATTATTATATCATTTCACTAAAAAAATGTAAATTACTTATTAGAACAGATAATTTCTTTTACAGTAGCAGTTCCTTCAAATAAAACTTCCTTTTCATTATCTTTTACTTCACCATTCCAATATTTCTTAGCTAGTTCTCGTTTTTTATTTAAAGAAATATTTTGTCTAAGAACATAACTAGCATCACAAGTTACACATTTTCCAGTAAGTTCGAGTTTTAGTATTTGATAATCCTTATCTTTTTTATTTGTCCTTTTAAATATTTCTAACCATTTATTTATATCTTCCATATTTTCACAAACATATAAACATTTCATTCTCGAAGGCAGTTCTTTATCAATCTCTTTTCTAACTTCTTCAAAGATAAGTTCTCTCGTAATCGCAGCACTATTATTAACCGTTTCATATACAAGCCTAAATTCATCTATATCAAAATTATCATATTCTTTATTTCTTCTCTTATTAATAAGAAGCATATTAGCATCCATACCATCTAATAAATACTCACTATCATATATTTCATCATGAAATTTATTATAACAATCTCTCATCTCAATTATGTCTCCTACCTCTAATGCATCACCTGTATTAATATGATAATAAATCTTTTTATCTACATAATTAATCATAACTTCAAAGCCTACTTTCTCTTTAATTTATTTAAATATTCTTTATCCTCGCTACTTACCTTATAAGATTCTCTAATCTTTTGAATAGCCTTATTATGCGTAAAATCATCTAACTTATTATTAATTATATATTTAGTAGTAACACTAGGATACTTAATATAACATATCGATATAAGCCAAGCCACCGCCATCTGTACATAATATTCTTCAATATTATACCCATCACATAACTTAAAAATATCTTTTAAATAATCTTCTTCAATATAATAATTAAGAATAAGTACAAAACACATTCTTCTTATCCATAAATTATCACTACTAATATTATCATTAATATATTTCCAAAAATATTCTTTGTTCCTTTTTATTATCTTATATCCGGAACAAAACAAATCACAACTAGCCCAATTATTTATTCTTTCCTTATATATATTTAAATATTTTACACTATCATTCATTTCTTTAATATTACAAATAATAAATCCATATAAAGTAATCTCTTCATAATATTCTTCTCTAAGTAATTCTAGAAATCCCCTATAATTACCCCTACTAATATCTTTAGCCATACTCTTGAGTATCGGTGTTCTAATACCAATAACTTCACTCTTAATACCTAAACCACTATGAAAATTTTTATATTTAATATCTCTTATTTCAAATAAATAATTAATAAATTCATTATAATCATCACCATTCCAACAATCTCTAACTAGCTCCACTATCCCACTCCTAAATAATTATATCATAAGATAACAAAAAAATATTCAAAACATTTGACAATAAACATAAAATATACTATAATTAAAGCATATTTATTAGATGACGACTAATACCAAGTAGTTATTTTATCCTTTTTATAGAGAGTCAGCGGTCGCTGTAAGCTGACAAAAGAAAAATAACGAATTACATATTACGAATCTAATCGGTTAATTACCGTTACAAATAAGAGACAATATTATTAATATTGTAAATAAAGGTGGTACCACGGATTTTATTCGTCCTTTAAATACCATCTTTTTTTATATAAAAAAGGAGAAGATATTTATGAAATTATATGATGATTTAGTATGGAGAGGATTAATCAAAGATTTCTCCAGTCCCGATTTAATCGAAAAATTAAACAATGAAAAATTAACATTCTATATTGGAACAGACCCAACTGCAGATTCGTTACATTTAGGCCACCTATCTAGTTTCTTGATTAGTAAAAGATTAAAAGATGCTGGACATAATCCAATACTTTTAATTGGTGGGGGAACAGGATTAATTGGTGATCCAAGACCAACGACTGAAAGAGATATGCAAATCAAGGATGAAATCTTTAAAAATGCTGAATCCCTAAAAAAACAAGTAGAAAAATTATTTGGTTTTAAAGTAGTAAACAATTATGATTGGATTAAAGAGATATCCGCAATTGACTTTTTAAGAGATTATGGTAAATACTTTAATGTCAACTACATGATTAATAAAGATATCATAAGAAGAAGATTAGATAGTGGAATTACCTACTGTGAACTATCATACATGATTTTACAAAGTCTAGATTTCCTTAATTTATACAAAAAGGAGGGGTGCACTCTCCAAGTAGCAGGTTCCGATCAATGGGGAAATATTACTTCCGGTATCGATCTAATAAGAAAGAAAACAGGAAAAGAAGTGTATGGCTTTACCATGCCTCTAGTTGTCGATAAATTTGGAAATAAATTTGGAAAATCCGAAGGTAATGCTCTATGGCTAGACAGAAATAAAACATCCCCTTATGAAATATATCAGTATTTAGTTAATTCTGATGATGAAAAAGTAATAGAATATCTAAAAATATTCACATTTTTAACACATGAAGAAATAAATTCACTAGAAGAAAGTACAAAAAAAGAGCCTGAAAAAAGACTCGCTCAAAAAACTTTAGCATACGAAGTAGTAAAATTTGTTCATGGCGAAGAAGAAGCAGAAAAAGCTATAAAAATATCAGAATCATTATTTACTGGTAACATTAAAGAACTAACAGACAATGAAATAGAAATAGCCTTCAAAGGAGTACCTACATTTACTACTAATAAAGATACTATTATAAATATAATGGTTAATAATAATATCGCAGCATCTAAAAGAGAAGCCAGAGAATTTCTTTCAAATAATGCCATCACCTTAGATGGAGAAACAATTAATGATGAAAATTTCTTAATTGATAATAATAAAAATTATCATATTATTAAAAGAGGCAAGAAAAAATATTATCTAATAAAAATGAACTAAAGTCTATATATAAACTTTAGTTCTTTTAAATTTAATCAATTTAGAATATTTCTTTTCTCTTTTTTCACTTATATATATATTAATAATTTCTTTTTCTTCAATATTAAAATGTCTTCTTATTTCTTCAGTAGTTAAATTATACAAATAATCCTTAACCAAAATTAAAGAACCATTATCTATATACTCTTTATCATAATCCAAAGTAAGTCGAATTCCAAAATCATCAACAACAATCAATTTTTTTAATTTATGAAAATCAAATCCAGGATCAACAATTATTAAATCATTACTATATTGAAAACGTGACATTTCATTAGAGATTTCTAAATAACTTATATCACCTTTAACAAGTAAGAAACCTGCTAAAAAAGATGAAAACAAAATCTCTTTATCATCAATCATTTTATTATGTTCACCTCGCAGTATAAAATTATACACCAAAACATCATAAAAGTCAAAAGAAATATTTAAAAATGTTTAAATATCTGCTATAATATATGCAAAAGGAGGAAATTATGGACCATATTCTGGATGACTTTATTTTTGATAATTATGTCGTAATTGGTGTATCTAGTGGACCAGATTCGATGTGTTTACTAGATATTTTAGAAAAAAAAACAAATAAAATTATCGTTTGTCATATCAATCACAATGTTAGAAAAGAAAGTAAAAAAGAAGAAGAATATCTTAAAGAATATTGTGAAAAACATAAGTTAATATTCGAAACAATAACAATCAAAAATTATAAAGAAAATAACTTTGAAAATGAAGCCCGTAAAAAAAGATATTCCTTCTATGAAGAAACACTAAATAAATATCATTCTAAATACCTATTCTTAGCTCATCATGGCGATGATTTAATTGAAACCATTCTTATGAAAATAGTAAGAGGATCAAATATTGAAGGTTACGCTGGTATCAAGCAAATAACAAACATCAAAAACTACCAAATAATAAGACCACTACTGCCATATACCAAAGAAGATATCTTAAAATATAATAGTTCCCATAATATCACATATTTTATCGATAGTTCTAACAAAAATACAAATTATACTAGAAATAGATATCGAAAAAATATTTTACCTCTTCTAAAAAAAGAAGATCCATTAGTCCATAAAAAATTTCTTAAATACTCTGAAACACTTGAAGAATATAATAATTATATAAAAAAACTTGTACAAAAAAATATTGATACCATATATCAAAACAACACCATCTATTTAAACGAACTAAAAAAATTAGATTCATTTTTAATAAAAAACACTTTATATTACATAATGAATAATATATATTCAAATCAAAATAATATAATTACTGAAAAACACATTTCAAATATCATATCGTTAATAAACAATAGAAAACCTAATATATCATTAAATTTACCACAAAATAAAATTATTGTTAAAGAATATAATAAAATATTAATAAAAAATAAAAAAGAAGAAAAAAAGGACTATATAATAGAATTTAACGATAAAGTAATTATAGATAATCTAACTATTGAAAAAGTTGATAGTGAAATACAAGATGGCAATGAAGTATGTCGTATTAATACAAACAATATAAAATTACCCTTATATATTAGAAATAGAAAAGATGGTGACTTCATAATTTTAAAAGGAAATAAAAGAAAAAAAATCAAAGAAATATTTATTGAAAAGAAAGTACCTATTAGTGTTAGAAATAATTATCCATTATTAGTAGATAGCAATAACAATATAATTTGGATACCAAACCTAAAAAAAAGTAAATTTTGTATAAAAAAAGACCAAAACTATGATATAATAGTAAGGTGTAAATGAAAGAGAGGAACATTATGAATAAAAAAGAAATAAAGAAAAGTTTAGTACCTTATGCGTTTTTATTAATATTCTTTGTAGGTTGTCTAATATTCTTTAATATATTTGATAATAAAGTCAACGAACTAACCTATGATGAATTTATTAAAGATTTAAATGGTGGCAAAGTAACCGAACTTACTATAACTCCAAAAGTAAGAACTGAAACATATAAATTAGTAGGAAAATTAGATGATTATAAAGAAAATGAAAGTTTTATTTTATATTTACCATATTCAGATGAATTTATTTCCAAAATAACTGATGCTAAAGAAACAACTAGCAATTTTGAATTAACTATTGAAAACGATCCAGAAGCATCTTCTTGGCTAGCTGCTATAGTGGAAGTTATTCCAATTCTTATTTTGGCAGGAGTAACAATTTGGATATTTACAAGACAAATTGGTGGTAGTAACAAATCGATGGATTTTGGTAAAAGTAGAGCCAAATTAGTCGAAGAAAGTAGAGCTACATTCAAAGATGTTGCAGGACTTACTGAAGAAAAAGAAGAAGTTCAAGAGTTAATCGACTTTTTAAAAAATCCAAAAAAATTCACTAATATGGGAGCTCGAATTCCTAAAGGAGTCCTATTAGTAGGTCCTCCAGGAACAGGTAAAACTTTACTTGCTAGAGCAGTTGCAGGTGAAGCTAAAGTACCATTTTATTACATTAGCGGTTCTGATTTTGTTGAATTGTTTGTCGGTATCGGTGCATCCAGAGTGAGAGATATGTTCAAACAAGCAAAAATGAATGCTCCTTGTCTTATTTTCATCGACGAAATCGATGCTGTCGGTCGTCAAAGAGGAACTGGACTTGGTGGTGGACATGACGAAAGAGAACAAACACTTAACCAGTTGCTTACCGAAATGGATGGCTTTGGTGCTAATGAAGGGATAATAATTATTGCCGCTACTAATAGACCAGATGTCCTAGATCCTGCATTATTAAGACCAGGAAGATTTGATAGACAAGTTACTGTTAGTCTTCCCGATAAAAATGCTAGAATCGAAATATTAAAAGTACATGCTAAAAACAAAATATTAGACAAAAACATTACTTTAGAATATCTAGCAAAAAGAACCCCTGGATTTTCAGGTGCAGATTTAGAAAACCTACTTAACGAAGCAGCATTACTTGCCGTAAGAAGAAATAAAAAAGAAATAACAATGTCTGAAATAGATGAAGCAACTGATAGAGTTCTAATGGGGCCAGCCAAAGTTACAAAAAAATATACAGATAAAGAAAAGAAACTAGTAGCATTTCATGAAGCAGGACATGCCGTAATGGGATTAAAATTAGATGGTGCTAATGAAGTACAGAAAATCACAATAATTCCAAGAGGTCACGCCGGTGGATATACCATGATGACGCCAAAAGAAGAAGCATTCAATTATACCAAAAACGAATTATTAGAGGCAATATGTGGTCTTTTAGGAGGAAGAGTGGCAGAAGAAGTTACCTTTAGTGAAATAACAACCGGTGCACATGATGATTTTAAAAAAGCAACAAAAATAGCCAGAAGCATGGTTACTGAATATGGTATGAGTAATTTAGGACCAATGATGCTTGAAGAACCAGATGGTAATACTTTCTTGGGTAGAGATTACACTAAAAACAGAAACATATCAGATACTGTTGCCCATGAAATAGACGAAGAAATGCGTTCAATAATCAATAGCTGCTACGAAAAAACAAAGAAAATAATAACGGAAAATAAAGAACTATTATCTTTAATAGCAAACACATTACTTGAAGAAGAAACAATAACTAAAGAAGAAATAGATTATCTAGTAGAAAATGGTCATCTTCCAAAAAATGACCAACAATCCAAAAATGATAAACCGCTAGCAGAAGAAAAAAAAGAAGAAACACCAAAGAAAAATAAAAAGAACATCAAAAAAGAGGATACTGAATAAATAGTGTCCTCTTTTAATCATCATTAGGAATTCTAATAATTAACTCACCATCTTTAGAATATAAATATTTTTCTCTTGCATATCTAGCAACATATTCAGGATCTTCTAATTTCTTAATATCGGAGTTAAGTACTTCCTCTTCATCCTTTAAACTAACAAGCTTATTTTTTAACTCATGTTTCTCATTATTAATTTCAATCATTTTACCAACATTAGAAAAAAAACTATAACTAAGTGACCCAATAATAGCACCAAAAACAATAAAGAATAAAAATATTCTTCTCTTTGCCTTCACGTTAGATTTTTTCTTAGTCAAGTTATCACCTTCTACACAGTCATTATATCATACCTTATTTTTTTTTACAACAAATTTTCTTGTATATGACAAAAGATAACAAATAACCTGTAAAGAAAGCAAGAAAAAAATAAATATGTATTATTCCATTATTAATTTTTAATAAACCTAAAAAATATAATAATGAAATAAAAATAATAAATAAAAAAGAAATAATAATTCGATAAACTAATTTTCCTTCATACAAAAATTTATAATTAATTTCCAATAGCAAAAAAAATCCAATACCATAAAAGAAAGAATAAATTAATGATAAAATTTGTATTTTTAAAATCATTTAAATAGTTTATTTAACAAAGAATTATCTTTATCCTTCTTATTAATGCCATCTAAATACATAAGACTGTCTACTCTTCCTTTTATTGAAACATTTCCCTGATAAGTATCAAGTTTAATAATTTCCAACTCACCACCCTTTATTGCCAAAAAACCTAAAGTCGTCTCCATTAAGAACTCTTCATTATCAAAACTTTCTATTTTTTTTACTCCACTTATAACAACGCTTTTTCTTTCTACAATAGAAATACCATGATTAAAACCATTATCAATATCTTTTACCTTGTCCATATCCTTCCTCCTAAGAAATAATATGTAAAATCCCAAACAATATGAAAAAAACTATTAGTTTTTTACACTAATAGTTGTTATTCAGTTTTATTATATTCTTCAAAGATAGCATCTTCAAACATCTTTCTTGTTTCCTTGTCAATAGGATGTGCTGTATCTCTATGTCCACCAGTAGCGGTAGGTTTACTAGGCATGGCTATAAATAATCCATTGTCACCATCAATTATTCTGATGTCATGAACAGCAAAGCAGTCATCGATAAGTACTGATGCAATTCCTTTCATTCTTGAATTCTCTTTGTCGATTTTACGAACAGTTACTGAAGTAATCTTCATGTGTTTATCAACTCCTTCTAGAAAATACTTTCTAACTACATTTTATATTATTTAATAAATAAATGCAAGTATTTTTAACAAAATTTTACACTTTATCAAAAAAAATCTCAATTGTATTAGTAAGAACATCCCTGTAACTAAAACTTTTTATTTCGTCACATCCTGTCTTAACAATAAAAATATAATTATACGTTTCTGCTATTACACCAGAATATTCTTCTTTTTTATTTCTACTTCCATTATAAATAATTTTAACATTATTACCAAGTTTACTATCAATATTATCTTTAATTTTCTCTATTGTCATAATCATTTATCTAGGGTATCCTATATACATAGTACCCTTAGTTATAATCCCCCCTATTCCATCAGGTCCATATTTAGTTTTATCTAAAATTTTTATCAAATCAATATTATTATTTTTATCAGAAAAAGCAAGACAAGATGCTACTATCGCAGGATCTAAAGCATGTATATTAATTCTTTTAGGACTAGAAGCAAAATTAGCCCCTGCCTTAATAAGTTCCTCGTAATTAGATTGACAAGCTCCAGCAATAATAGCTAACTTTTCGTGTGAATTTTCATACTTCCTTGCAACTTTAACAGCATTAATAAACTTATCAGTATTTTTGTAATTTGAGTCCTTTCTTTTTTTACGGTAAAAAGCATCATGTCCAGTAATTACTAAAATGTCAGGATTATATTTTTTCAAATTATCTTCAACACTTTTAATTAAATCTTCTTCTTTAGAAAATATTCCAAAAGCTTTAAGTCGATTCTTTTTATAAAAATTCATACATTTATCCAAATAATCTTTATCAGCATCAATATGAAGTATTCTACCTGGTAAATAAAAATATTCATTTCTCTCCAAATTACGATAGCCATCTATTTCAGGTAAAAAATCATCATTCTCTTTATCATTATAAATTTTCAAATCATCTTTAGGACTATCAGCAAATAATCTAACAAATAATCCCTTTAATATAAAATTACTATCTTCAATTTTCACTATTTTAAAAACAATATCATTATCATAAGATTTCCTAGTAACCAAATCACCTACTTGAAACATATAATCACCCTTACAATAATATGATAAAAAAATAAAAAAATAACAAAAAAGCTATAAATATATAGCTTTTAAATGGTTGTATAATAAATAGTGTTGGTGGATAGAAATTACTACACTATTTTCTATTT
>CAMEJC010000003.1 GCA_945919295.1 uncultured Mycoplasmatota bacterium | reverse complement strand
TATATTACCTTGAGTATCTTCCATTAGATTATTTGTTGTATCATAATTATAAGTTATTCTATTATTTACGGCAGTTGTATTTGGTGAATATAAGGTTGTTATAGTATCTGCTAATGTTCCGGATTCATAATTAGTAGTAGTATATACTGCTTGGCCGTCTGCTACTAACTTGGAATTGAAAGTTTTACCTATTTCTGAGTTTGGTGTATCGATACTGAGCCAGGCTCTAATTGTTATATCAATACTTTCTTTTGCTTTTAGGGTTACATCACTTTTAATTATACTATTCGTTAGAGATGATAGGGTTGTTACTTCTCCATCATCTATTTTTAATTTTATATATTGTGGTGATATGGTATTACTACTTGTCGATAGTAATTTGATGTTAAATTTATAATCTAAATTACCTATATTTTTAATACTAAATGTATATGGGGTACTATTTATTCCATCTTCATCGGTCATTGGTAGGGCATCGGTAAGTGATATGTTATCTGATTTAGATGTTGCTGTTATGGAAAGTAATCCTGTAGAATAACTTTCGGGATTAGCAGCGGTACTTTCACTATAGAATAGTGAGTAAGTAGCGGTACTTATAGCTATTACTACTAAAACTATTGATAGAATGATTACTGCTATTTTGATATTTTTTTTGTTTTTCATATCATCACCTACTTACTTTATTTATTCTTTATTCGATTATAACATATTTTTATTGATGTGTCTAACTTAATGATTCGACATATACTTTGATTGTTCCAATAAAAGCTGAATTCATATATTCGTTAGTTATTGTTTCATAACTTATCCACATACCTATTTTTACTGTTACTGTACTTAATTTTTCTAATTTTCCTTCATATATTAGATAGGTATTGTTTTTTAGTGATAAACCACTTGCTTTACTGGTTCCTTTTATGTTATTATTTAATACTTGATTATTTATTTTATTTCTATTTAAATAGACATTATAATTTATATACTCACTTGGCAATCTTCGTGTTACATGATGTTTTTGATAATTATTTGTTTCTTCTAGAACGATCATGTAATTAGAAGCTGTTTGATTGGTATTTTCTAATGTTATGGTTTTGATATCCATAATATCTTTTATATCTATTTTCTCTTCGCCAATAGAGTTATCTACTATTTCAAAGATATTATCATCATAAATTATATGTTCTGATTTTTCAACGATAATACTTAAATTATCTTTTATTACTTCGGCAAAATTATTTTCATAATAAATTATTTTTATATTATCATGAATAGTTAATTCATTAGTTTTGTTATATTTTGTATTATCTACTAGTAGATAATTATTTTCTTTGATAGTACCATTGGAATAATAGATTTTATTTTCTTCTTTTTTGATTGGTAGAGATACGATACTTAGATTGGTATAGAATTTATTATCAAGAGAAGTTAGATCACTATTTCGAACAAAGAATGTTACATTTTCTTTTGTTACTTCGACACTTCCATCAGATAAATATAACATTGTAATACCTAAAGAGCTATTTGTTTTTATTTCTCCGGTTACTTTTTTTGTAATGGCACTTCGATTAATGATACCATCTTCACTTATTCCATAATTATTATTTATGGAAAATACTCTTAAGTATTCGCCATTATTATATTTTACTAAGGCTGTTTTGTCAGAATAAAATATTATGGTACCTGTTTTAAAATTTCTTTCTTTTATTTTTATAACTACTCCGATATCTTGTTTATCTTCTATATTACTATTAAATATTTTTGAAGCATAATCTTTAGTTATAGGAGTTCCATTTATAATACTTTGATCATTTCCATCAAAGGAAACTACTACTCCATTTGATTCATATATAATGATGGATGAATCTTTGATATTGGATAAAGTAAGTGATATAGCAATTATGAATACTGTCAAAGAAAAAAGAAGTGAGATAGTAAATATTAGTTTGCCATTATTTATAAAGAAAAGAATAAATGGTGAATGTTTTTTTCTTTCTTCTTCGACTGTTATTTTATTTTTTTCAAATTGCTTGACACGAAATTTATTTGTCTTTGACATTTTATCACCTTCTTACTACGGTTAATCTACTCTTTTCTTTTTTTGATTTATTCTTAATATTTCTTCCTAATTTAACAATATCATAAGAAAGTATTGCTAAACATGGTATTAATACAATAATTATTAATCCACCTTTTGTAGCTAATATTTCTTGGATATAACCTAATTTTGGTATTTTAAAGATTACTTCCCCAATGATATTAGTATCTTCTGCTAGAGCGAAATCTTCTGTATTATTGGCATCTCCTTGAGTTTGAAAACTATATCTACCGGTAGTGGCATCATAATATTTATTTTTTATTCTATGGGTAACTATAATATTTGATAATCTACTATCAGATGATAAGAAAGTTATAATATCTCCTACTTCGAGATCTTTTGGATCTCTTTTTTTGGTTATAACAACATCTTTAGGCATTATTTCGGGAACCATTGAACCTGTTAATACAACATAGGCATTATATTCAGGTGGTGTATTATCTCCTTTAGCAGCTCGTACTTTTATATCTACTATATAAACTACTAGTGTTAATCCAATTAGTAATAACCAGATAAATAATGCATAGGATATAACACTAGAAATAAATTGTAATGGTCTTATTTTTTCTTTTACTACTTTTACCTTGTAATGTCTAACACCAAAGTAATTTTTATTTTCAATATTAGAATCCATAATTAACGCTCCTATTTTATTCTAATGTAATTATACATTAATTTTTTAAATATTACAATGATTTTTAAATAAAAAATTGACAAATGAACAATTGTTTGATAAAATTATATGTGTAATGGGGCTGTTTTTGGCTTCGACGAAAATATTAGTGTTTAACTAGCAAGACGTGAATCTTCGCGTAAAGAAGATAAATTAAACATAACTGGAAACAGCTATAAAAACGCTGTTGCTTATGCCTAATCTTTAAGGTAGCAACAGGTTCTACTAATTCTTTGTCTGTGAGAATTAGATAGGACTTATAAAGCAGACTATATTATGATTTTTGTTTAGACTTCATAATGAATAACAATAAACTAGTAAGTGATTATGTTAGTAAGCTGACTACTCACTTTACGAAACTGATAGCTTAATAATCTTGTAGAAGGTTAAATAACTTTATTTGCGGACAGGGGTTCGAATCCCCTCAGCTCCACCAGATTGATAGGAAACCCGAACTTTTATGTTTGAGATTAAAATATAAAAGATATCAGAAATAAAAATCTGATATCTTTTGTCATTTTAGAAACACACTTGCAAATTGACATATCAATTAGCGTGTGTAAAAGAACTTCCACCTTTTAAATCCTAAAAATATTAATAATAAAATGTAAATATTCAATAAAAGTATGTTATAATAAATAATTAATAAAGGGAGGTATAAATATGGTTGATATAGAAAAATTAGATGATATGGGTATAAGCAATGATAATACTACTTTTATTAATATTGATGGATGTATAAATCCAATTGGTCAAAAATCAGATTCACAATATATGAACTATATGTTTTCTACATTAAGCCAAACACAAGCACAGGAGCAGGAGAATTTGATATTAGATATCATATTTTAAGAAATCCAAATTGGTTTTTAGAAGAAAAACAAAAATTAATTATGGATTTTTGGTGTGACGATGAAACATATGATGAGTATTTAGAGCGATGGGAGTGGGGAATCGTTAATGATTCAGCAAACTTTAAAGATAACCCTGTATCATTATTTAAAAAAATTGGCTTGTATGAATATACTTATGAGATGTTATTAAAATTCTATGGAGATAAAGTAACTACTGATAGAATATGGGATGAAATTCAGTTTTGCAAACAAATGCATGAATTAAGACCTGGACAATGGGAATTAGAATTTGTACCAAAAAAGAAAATTTTAGTTAAAACTAACGATAAAAATTAAATGGTTTAAAGAAGGAGGAAATATATCTATGAAAGTAAAAACAACTAATGCATTAATGAAATATTTAAGAGAGCAACATAATATTTCTATTGATGGTTCAAAAGATAAAAAGAATTTAAGGAATATTGGATATTATCACGGATACAAAGGTTATAGATATATTAAAAATCCTAAAAACAGAATAACATTAACTAGTTTTGATGAAATAGTTTCTATTATTGATTTTGATACTAAATTAAAAAGTTTATTATATTCACAAATAATGCAAATAGAAACTATTTCTAAAAATTGCGTTTTACAAACTTTAGTTGAAGAATATAAAACTGATAACTTTAATGATGTATATGAATACGGTATGACTGATTATAGAAATTATAAAAATGATAATGAATATAAAGAAAAAATGAAACATCGCATTAAAGTTCAAAATAATATATATTCTTCATTATCAAAATGTTATAGTAATGGAAATAAAATAGTTAGTCATTTTTATTCAAAAGATCGTTATGTACCATTGTGGGGAATTTTTGAAATAATTACTTTAGGTGTATTTGCTGATTTAATAAAAAGTTTAGAATTAAGTGTAAGATTAAAAATAGCTAGACAAATGAATATTAATAGAGCGTATGATACGAACGCATTGTTTCCAGAAAAAATAATGTATTTAATAAAAGCGTTAAGAAATTCTATTGCTCATAATGATGTAGTATTTGATGTAAGATTTAAAGATAATAAAGTTGCAAGTTCATTATGCAAGTTTTTAGAAAATGAAATTGGTTGTCAAAATATAGATTTCAATACTATAACTGATTATATTATCTTGATTTCATTTTTGCTAAAAAGTTATGGACTTCCAAAAACTGAAATCAATAGATTTATAAATGATTTTGAAAAACTCGCAGAAGAATTTAGAAGTAAGATTTCAATAAACATTTATAATCAAGTTATTTATACAAATAATAAGATAAAATTAAACTCTTTACGAAATTATATAAAAAAATAGCATATATATTGCATAATTTTACTAATTATGGTATATTATAAATGTGAATGGCGGTGAATGTCTTCGGACTACACCTGAGCAAGTTGGATGCGTCTAACTTGCTTTTATTTGAGTAACTGTAATATAAAAACTTATAAAACTAATTATTATTTAATAATATATATTATGGAAGATAGATTAGAAAAATTAAATGAAATAAAAGAAGAAAATTTTATATGGATAATTTATATTGGGATAATAATATTAAGTTATTATGCTAATTTTAAAGAAGTAAATTATTTATTATTTATTATTTAATGATGAAAAAAGTAGACAAGATTATCAAAATATTATGATATTAATATTTACTATATTAGTTATTATCTATTATCATTTCACTAAGCAAAGTTATAATAATTTTAAAAATTTAAATATTACTGATAGTGAAAAGAAAAAAATACTAACTTATGACTCTTTTATAGGGACATTGTTAGTATTAATAAGTGGAATTATATTTTTATCAATAGTAGTTTTAGATGAAAATATCGATGTAGAAATAGCCTTTAACTAAAATACTATTTTTCTTTTATGAATAGACTATTGATATTTTTTGATGGCATTAAAACATAAACATCATGATCTATTTTTATATTATAATCGCCACTTAAATCATCTAGTGATTCGCCATCAATACAAAGTGGTTTTTTTACTGGACTATTGAATTTTATTTTTAGATTATCTGTTTTATAGAAGTAAAATCCTGGTATTTTACTTGCATCGTAAATAGCAAAGAAATATAATGTTTTAACTATATCTTTAAATTTGGTTATATTACACATTAATATTTCAAATTTGTTATCATTTAATTTTATGTCTTTATAGAAATTATTTATACCCGCTACTCTATTAGCATTAGTTATAAGGGCAAAGGAAAAAAGTCCACGATATTTTTCACCATTTATTTCATAACTAATATCATATAATTTAACTTTTCTAAAGAAATCTTTTATTCCTTCTTTTATATAAGCTAGATGTCCTAATCTTTTTTTTAATTCTCTTGGTGTTTCATAAGGAATATTCATAAATTTACCAAAACCTGCTGAATAAACAAAAGGTCTATTATTAATAGTACATATATCTATTCTTTTTACTTCACCATTTAGAGCTAATTTTAAGTTATTTAGAATATTTTTACCATAACCCCACATGGCACCAATATCATTGGTAGTACCTGATGGTAAGTGACATAAGGTTATTCGATCTTTTCTTTTAAAATTACCGGTCATCACTTCATTAAATGTACCATCTCCTCCAATTGATATAAGTAACTCACAATGAGGAGTATTTTCCGCGATAGAAGTGGCATGTCCTTTATATTCTGTTTCTTTAATTTCAACATCGTAGTTATATTCTTCTAATATTTTTTTTATTTTAGGTAATGTTTCTTCTTTATTATATTTACCCGAATTAGGATTGTATACTACTAAACATTTTTTCAAATTGATCACCTACCTATATTTTAACATATGCAGAAGAAAAAAGGAATATTTTATTATTCCTCAACTTCTTTTTTTACTTTTTTTGCATCTTTTTTATCGTTAGAGATGTCGTAGTGTTCTCTTACTAACTTCTCTATTTCATCTCTTATCTTGATATTTTCTTTTAAATAGATTTTAGCATTTTCTTTTCCTTGACCTATTTTATTTCCTTTATATGCATACCATGCACCACTTTTTTCAACAATACCAACTTCAGAAGCCAAATCAAGAATTTCTCCTTCTTTTGATACTCCTTCTCCATACATGATATCAACAATAGCTGTTTTAAATGGTGGTGCTACTTTATTTTTTACAACTTTGACTGTTGTTTTATTTCCTATAACGTCAGATCCTTGTTTTAACTGTTCTCCTCTTCTGATATCTAACCTAACCGATGAATAGTATTTAAGTGCTTTACCACCAGGAGTTGTTTCTGGATTTCCGAACATTATACCAACTTTTTCTCTTAATTGATTAATAAAAATAACTATTGTCTTAGTTTTGTTAATAGAACCTGATAATTTTCTTAATGCTTGACTCATTAGTCTAGCTTGAAGACCAACATGAGAATCTCCCATTTCACCATCAATTTCAGCTTGTGGTACCAAGGCTGCTACTGAATCTATTACAATTATAGATACTGCTTCACTTTTAACTAAAGCATCACATATTTCTAAGGCTTGTTCACCAGTATCTGGTTGTGATAATAGTAATTCATCAGTATTAACTCCTAAATTATGAGCATAAACAGGATCTAATGAATGTTCTGCATCAATAAATGCTGCTCTTCCTCCTGTCTTTTGAACTTCTGCAATAGCATGAAGAGCAAATGTTGTTTTACCAGAAGATTCTGGTCCATATATTTCAATTATTCTTCCTTTTGGATATCCACCTACTCCTAACGCTATATCTAAACTTAATGATCCACTAGGAGATACTTCTACTTCTTTATGTTCTTGTTCTCCTAATTTCATTATTGCACCTTTACCAAATTGTTTTTCAATGTCTGCTAAAACTTGAGCTAGTGCAGTGTCTTTTTCTGTATTTTTTGCCATGCTTTCCTCTCTTTCTTACGCTTTCCTTAATTACATTATAATTGTACAATAATTTTTTTTTGTTGTCAATACCTTTTGATACATTTGTTCGCTTTTTTGTAAAAAATAAATAATACTGTTAAAGTATTATTTATCTTGTAAATATGGCTTTGCCATCATATAGTATTTAATTCCTGATATTATGGATAGGACTGCTGCTAATGCTAGTAAGAAATCAGATACTCTTAATGGAATCAATTCAAATGGTAGATTATAGAATAAAGTTAAGACAATACCTGTCATAAGAGTGGCGGTCTTTACTTTGGCTATTTTTATAGCTGCAACTGCAGCACCTTTATTTCCTACTACCATTTTAATAGAATCGACAATGATGTCACGCATAACAATTATGACTGTTACAATAGTGGAAATTTTTCCATCACAAGCTAATATTATTAATACTGAATTAGTAAGTAATTTATCTGATATGGCATCTACCATTTTACCAAAATCAGTTACCATATTATACTTTCTTGCTATATATCCATCAAAGAAATCAGTAAGTGATGCTATTATAAATAAAATTCCTACTATTATATATTTTAAATCAATCACTATATTTCCATTTAATATGTATGTTGGAAATTCTAATCCTACTTCATCGAAGGGAAATAGTAATATTGTAATTATTATCAATGATAATATTATTCTTGAAATTGTTATTTTGTTTGCTTTATTCATTCCTATTATCTCCTTATACTATATGTTATATTGTTGTCACTAAAATCATTTCCTTTATGATTACTTAATATTATATAACCTACTATTATTATGATAATTACTATTATTAATCCAATAATTATTTTAGAAATTTTTAATTTTTTCTTTACTTCTTTGGTATATGGTGAAGATTGTTTATTATTATCTTCTTTTCTTTCTTTTTTTGCTTGATTTATTACATCAACGGGTATCTTTGATGTTACATCAAATAGATATTCATTAAATTCGTCAAGTATTTTTTCACTATCTAGTCCTAGATATTTTGCATAATCTCTAATAAAGTATTTTAGATAAAAAACGTCTTTAAAATCCTCTGTTTTTCCTTCTTCAATACTTGATATTTGCGTAGGTCTCATTTTTAAATCTTCTGCTACTTCTTCAATAGATAACCCATTTTGTTCTCTTTTTTCTTTTAACTTAAGTCCAATATTTTTCATAATTCTCCTTATTAATAATTAATCTTATAAGCCATGTTCTGTACCTATTGCTAGGCGGTAAATATTTATCTATGACTATTGTCATTTCCCTTTGAATTCATTTCTTCATTGGGAATTCCCCTACCATAATTTGGGTTTCTCGCTTGTGGGGTTTACCTCGTTTCATTCTACTAATTTCTTAATAGACTCGTTTCTGTGGCACTTTTATATCTACTTTATCATAGTTTCCCTTAGATAAAATAAAAGCCGTCAGTTTCCTGCCTTAGGTTATTTTTTCCCTAAGCACAAACACTACTATCATCGCAGATAGTGCGAGCATGGACTTTCCTCTACATATTTATATGCAGCATTTACCCAGATAAATTATTGTTGCTCTTTTCCTAAAATTATTTTTTCTAGTTGTGATATTCTTCTTAATAAATCGACATTTGTTATTTCTTTTTCACCTATTTTAGCGGCTTCAATACTTGATTTTA
Organism: uncultured Mycoplasmatota bacterium; assembly: GCA_945919295.1. Classification (GTDB taxonomy): domain Bacteria; phylum Bacillota_I; class Bacilli_A; order RF39; family UBA660; genus CAG-302. The sequence continues at coordinate 40,746 of CAMEJC010000003.1, read as the reverse complement.
GATTTCTCACTTCATTGCGAAGAGCACTATTTTCTTCAATTAGTAATTTTTTATCTTTTTCTAAATTTCTTATTATATTATTATATTCGTTATAATCTTTTATGATAATATCTAAAAATTTATCTACTTCTTGAAGTCTGTAACCACGGGCATCTATTTTGAATTCTTTTTCCAAAATATCTTGCATTGTCAAAGTAATTTTATCCTTGTACATACAATCACCTCTATATTAAAATTATCTCAAAAAATAAATATTTTGTCAATTAAAAAGAACTTCTTTTTTTGTAAATATAATTTTATCATAAATAGTGAATTTTGTCAAAAAAAGATGGCATAAAAATATTGTTAATTTATACCATCTTTTTAAAATTAGCTCTATTAACTTCTACATTATCAGACAAAAATATTTTTTTATTTGACTTGATGTTTTTTATCAAATTATCTTGCTATTTCTTGATAAGGAAAGTTCTTCTAAAATTACATTTATAATCTCTGATATATTATTTTCCAATTCATTATAAGTGGGATTATAGTTATATGGATCAATATTTAATCTGCTAATTAATATATTCCTAGCCATGCTTGGTGAAATTAAATATCCTAAACGGCTTCTGGCATTATTATTATTAGTAAATAAATTGAAAATACCTTGACCGTTTTCTAACTTATATTCCCCTCTAAATATCCTTTCAATAATACCTTTTTCATTAGATTTTCCGGTAATATTTGTTGTACTATTATATTTTAGAATAGTTTGTTTTGAAGCTTCTATTATACTATTCCATCCTATATTATTAACAGTTGTTCTCATTGTATAAACATCAAAATTTTTTTGAACAAAATCTCTAATATTTCCATGCTTTCTAGTAAAAAAACCAATATTACCTGTTCTCAAATAGTTTTCTATCACAGCATGTGCATAATCAATACCATTATCATAGATTTCTTTTCTTTCATTAATCATATATTCTCTATGGCTATCATAATAATCAGATAATTTTGTAATTAAAATTTTATATTCTTCGCTTTTATCTATATTACTACTAAATTCTTTATTATAACTATATGTGGTAGTTTTTTCTTTAATTTCACCATAATTAAGTATATCTTCTAATGTTAAAGTACCACTTGCATTTCGACAAATTATATCTGTTATCATGTATAAATCAGGTTCTTTTTCTTTATTTATATCTAATAATTTTTTTTCAAGAAATTTAATGAAATCAGCACAATTTACATCCTTCCAATCATTATGATTTTCATTATAACTCGTATTATAATAGAAATAATCACTTATATAATTAGATAACACTTGATTATAAGATAATATACCGCCATCTCTTGCTATACTTACTTTTCCCATATTCATTAGAAAAGGATTAGGAAATACATTAGGAGTATAATCCATATCATTTATGAAGTTAATTACTTTGTTAACGTCTTCTTTATTACAAACTCTAATGGTCAAAGTATCTACTCTAAGATTTTTTCCTATTTCACTCTGACATTCAATATTATTATCAGATAAAAATTTAAATATTTTATCAGTTGTTTCTTTAACTTTTGTTCTATCTAAAGAAACATATATTTTAATTGATTTTTTTTTCACATCATTTATAAATTCTTCAAAAGATTTACCACTTTTCACGTTTAAACCTATCCAACTTTCATAAGGAAATACATATCCTCTTGTATTAGGAACATAATTATTTTTAATAGATATTTGTTCATTGATAAGACTATTATTTAGCCATTCATAACTATTATTATTTTGATTTAGACGTGCAAGAATGGTATACATATTATTTAAATCATGACTTGAATAATAAATATATTTCAAATATTGATCTATTTTTTTACTCATTTTCTTTTTCCTCAATTTCTTTAATTACGTCTTTTAAATTAAGAGTATCTTCAAATGATAATTCAATAACCTTTTCATATTCAATTGGCTTAATATCCTTCGGTATAACTGTTTCAAACTCTTTTTCTTCCATTTTATTCCTCACTTATTTTCTTATAGTAATTGTATCTATTTATAGCCCATTCTTTCTGTCTATTTAGTATTTCTTCTGCTTCTTCTTTATTTACTCTCTTTAAGTTAGCAAATCTATTTTCGGTCATTAGATAATCTTCATATTTTGTGAAATCTGGATTTTTAGAATCAAGAATTAGTTTTTTGTTGTTTGGATTATATCTAAAAGTTAAGAAATAACCGCAATTTGTTGCTAAATAGGCATTTGATTGAGAATGTTCCATACCTGTCTTAATGCCATGTTCAATACATGGGCTATAGGCAATTACAAGTGATGGTCCATTATGTTCTGAAGCTTCTTTTAAAACTTTCAGATACTGCTCTTTATTATATCCTATATTAGTAGAGGCAACATAAACATGTGGATAACACATAGCAATACGGGCTAAATCTTTTTTATAATTTTCTTTTCCTTTTGAAGTGAAAGAGGCAATAGATCCAATATTAGACGACTTTGATGATTGACCACCAGTATTGGAATATACCTCGGTATCTAAAACTAAAATATTAATATTTTCATTTTTAGATAGGATGTGATCTAAACCTCCATAACCGATATCATAGGCAAAACCATCACCTCCTATTATCCATAGTGATTTTGGTACAATATAATCTTGCATATTTTTTAGGAATGGATGTTTTTTATAATCAATATGATCTTTGACTTCCTTGCAAATTTCATAATTATCCATGTTGTCAATCCACTTTTTAAATGTTTTGTTACGAGGATATTCTTTCATATATTTTTTTATTTTGTTTCTTTTTAAATTGATACCTGTTAGAATGCCATAACCATATTCGGAATTATCTTCAAATAATGAACTAGCCCATGGAACACTATATGGCATACTTGGAGTACTTCCTCCATAAATTGATGAGCACCCTGTAGCATTAGAAATTACTAAATTATCTTGAAAGACTCGTGTTAAATTGGTTATATATGGTGTTTCTCCACAGCCGGCACAAGCTCCAGAATATTCGAATTTTGGCATGTTGAAGCTAACATTTTTTACTGTTAATAATTGGCTTTTATATTTATCATTGACATTGTTTTTTAATAAATAGTCAAAGTCTTCATCGTGTTTCGTGTTTGACACCATAGTAAGAGCTTTTTGCCCTAATTTTCCTGGACATGTAACTGCACAAACGCCACAGCCAGTGCACTCTTCATAATTGATACCGATGGTAAATTCTTTATCCTTAGGCATTATTGAAGGTATTGTTGTTATTTTTTCATCTTTTTTATCTAATAAAAATGGTCTTATTACTCCATGTGGACATGAGAAGACACACTGATTACACTGAATACAATTTTCTGGTATCCAGCATGGAATATTCTCCGCTATATTTCTTTTTTCATCTTTGGTTGTTCCACCTTCAAAAACACCATTTTTTTTGTCTAAGAAACTACTTACTGGAAGTGTATCTCCTTTAAGTAAATTTATTGTTTCATTGAAACTTAATTTTTTATTTTCTTTAAATCCGAGATTTTTCCAAGATTCTTCTACTGGTATTTCTTTTAAATATTTTAGGGAATTATCGATAACTTGATTATTAATATCAATAATATTTTGACCTTTGGAAATAAATCTTGTTTTATTATTTTTTTTCATAATGGTTATTACTTTATTTATATCATATAAATTCATTATCTTAAAGATACATATTTCCATGCAGGTATTTATTTTATTTTTTAATCCTAATTCTCCTACTAATTTATAAGCATCTATTGTATAAAATTTGATATTTTTTGTAGAGAGTAAATATTTTACTTTATTAGGAAGTGATTTTATTAAACCTTCTTCTTTAAGACTTGTATTTAAAAGCAAAATTCCGTTTTCTTTTAAATTATCTAAAATATCATATTTATACATATAGGTATCTTTAGATACAATTATAAAATCAGGATTATCTATATAATAGGTGCTTTTTATTTCTTTTTCAGATATTCTGATATGACTTCTAGTTACACCACCAGATTTTTTTGAATCATATTGAAAGTATCCTTGAACAAATTTACTCGTATTATCTCCAATTATTTTTAATATATCTTTAGAGGTTGAAACCATTCCATCTGATCCATAGCCATAGATTAACATTTGATAATTATTATTATTTAATTTAAAATTAATATCATAGTCTAAACTTAAATTTGTTACATCGTCACTTATACCAATAGTGAAATTATTTTTCTTTTCTTTTTTTAAATTATCATATACAGCTTTTATCATTGCAGGTGTTGTATTCTTTGATGATAAGCCATATCTTCCACCAATTACTTTGATACTAGTGTCTTTTAAAGCATTAACTACATCTAAATATAATGGTTCACCAGATGATCCTGCTTCTTTAGTCCTATCTAATACTGCTACTTCTTGAACTGTTTTGGGAATGACTTCTAATAAATGTTTGATGCTAAATGGGCGATATAAATGAACTTTAACTAAACCAACTTTATATCCTTGAGTATTTAATTTATCAATGGTTTCTTCAATACATTCACATACTGATCCCATGGCTATAATTATAGAAGTTGCATTAGGATCGCCATAATAATTGAATAATTTGTAATTCTTTTTAGTAATTTTATTGATTTTTGACATGTAGTTTTCTACTATTTCTACTACTTCTTCATATGCCTTATTTCTTGCTTCGGTATTTTGAAAATAAATATCATCATTTTGAGCAGTTCCCCTAGTATTAAATTTAGAATTGCTAATAGCTCTTTCACGAAATGAATTGAGAGCTTTTTTATCAATTAAGGATTCTATCTTTGCTAAATCGACTTCCTTTATTTTATCTATTTCATGGCTTGTTCTAAATCCGTCAAAAAAGTTGATAAATGGAAGAGATGATTTAATACTTGATAGATGAGCAATCATTGCCATATGGTATGCTTCTTCAGGAGATGATGATGATAACATACATACTCCAGTTTGTCTTACACTATAAATGTCTTGATGATCGCCAAAAATGCTAAGGGCATGGGTAGACAAACTTCTTGCAGCAACATGAATAACTCCTGGTAACATTTCACCTGCTAATTTATATAGGGTTGGTATCATCAAAAGTAGTCCTTGACTTGCTGTAAATGTACTTGATAATATACCACTTTGAAGACTTCCATGGACTAAAGCTATTGCTCCTGCTTCGGATTGCATCTCGACCACTTTAACAGGATTACCCCAAAAATTTATTTCGCTACCGCTACTTAAAACATCTATTTTTTCAGCCATTGGAGAAGCTGGTGTTATTGGATAAATGCCTGCTACTTCGGTAAATTTATAAGCTACTCTAGCGACCGCTTCGTTAGCATCCATTGTTTTATACTTTGTCATTTATATCCCTCTTTCTATTATTTATCATACGATATAATTTTATCATAAATGTCTCAAAATGACAACTCTATTTAAAAATTAAAAAGTGTAACTTTTTTGGTTACACTTAATATCTTATATTTTTATTTACAAGTTAGACCACGATTAGTATAAGTAGTCTTTTGAGTATTAAAATCTCTATCTATACCAAATGCTGCTAAATCTGTATCAGATAACTTTGACAAATCGTAAGTATAAGTTACTTTATAATCTTTATCGTTATCATTATCAATTTTAGTCATAAATCCTTCAGTATTAGTATATGTTCCAAATCTTGCATTATGTCTTGATTTAATACCTGCTATATCTAAAATACCATCAGAAACTCCGGTTACGACATCATCTAGTGCTTCTCCTACGACACCATCAATAATTCCATCATTGTCAGTGTCCGTATCATCAGTTGTACCATCTGTTCCTGTTCCAACGCCATCTGTATGATTATCATTATATTCATAAGTGACAGTTAATTTTTTTACTTCGTTATTCATATAGTCAATTTTATATGTTGATTTTGAAGTTAAAGTACCTACAGTGTTGTTGGTCGTACAAGTTAATGTTTCTGTAGTTCCACAACCTGATAATACTGCGATTACTGCAATTATTAATAAAGCTTTCTTCATAAAAAATTACTCCTTTCTAATTATAGTATTAACAAATATATGCAATATATAATGGTAATTTTTAACAAAAAAAACAGTTATTTCTAACTATTTTTTTAGTAATCACAATTACCTGGAGTTCTTGGGTATGGTATTACATCTCTGATATTATCTACTCCTGTTAAATAGATTAATAATCTTTCAAATCCCATACCAAATCCTGAATGAACACAACCTCCGAAACGTCTTAAATTTAAATACCATTCCATTGATGATTCTTCAATACCTAACTCTTTCATTCTATCTAGTAATTTATCATAATCTTCTTCTCTTTGGCTTCCACCCATTAATTCTCCTGCTCCTGGAACTTCTAGGTCAACTGCTGCTACTGTTTTGCCATCTGGATTTTGTTTCATATAAAAGGCTTTTATATCTTTTGGCCAATTTTTAATAAAGACTGGTCCACCAAAATATTCAGTAATATATTTTTCGTGTTCTCTAGCAATATCTTCACCATATTCTGGTTCAAATTCCCATTTTACTTTTGCTTTTTTTAAAATATTTATTACTTCTTCATGATCTACTCGAACAAATTTACTGTTTACTAATTTAGTTAATTTTTCGATTAATCCTTTCTCAACAAATTTATCAAAAAATTCCATTTCATTTGAACAATTATCTAAAACGTATTTAACAACGTATTTAAGCATATCTTCCATTATATCCATGTCACCTTCAAGGTCACAAAATGCTACTTCTGGTTCAATCATCCAAAACTCGGAAGCATGTGTTTTAGTGTTTGAATTCTCAGCTCTAAAAGTTGGACCAAAAGTATATACCTTTTTATAAGCCATGGCAAATGTTTCTGCTTCTAATTGTCCTGATACTGTAAGAGATGCTTTTTTTCCAAAGAAATCTTTAGTATAATCAACTTTACCGGTATTAGCAACTCTATCTAAATCTAAAGTTGTTACTTCAAACATTTGACCTGCTCCCTCACAATCAGATGATGTTATTAAAGGAGCATGGAAATATACATAGTTATTTTCTTGAAAGTATTTATGTATTGCATAAGCTGCTACACTTCTAACTCTAAATGTTGCATTATATAAATTTGTTCTTGGTCTTAAATAAGCTATTTCTCTTAAAAATTCTCTTGTTGGTCTTCCTTTAGCCTGCAATGGATAATCATCTGAGCACTCTCCTTCGAGAACATACGAAGTTAGATTTAATTCAAATTCTTGTCCTTCTTTGGGTGATTTAACCAATTTTCCTGTTACGGTAATAGCAGCACCTAATTTTAGTTTTGTTATTTCTTCAAAGTCGTTTTGACCATCATCATATACAACTTGTAAATTTTTAAAATAAGTTCCATCTGATAGATCAATAAAACCAAAATGAGCTTGTTTTCGGTGATTTCTTATCCATCCGCTTATTGTTACTTCTTTATCAATAAAATCTTTTTCATACAAATCTCTAATATCTAACATAATTTTCCTTCTTTCACTTTATTAATCTTTTGTTTATGATACTTGCAGATCTTTTAGCATCTTTGAGTAATTTATTATATAAATTAGGATAATGTCTAAGTTCTTGTATAAAACATACATCTTCATAACAAATAGAACCAATGTAAGTTTTATTCTCTTCATTCATTACGATAACTTCTCTTCCTAATAGATAATCAGTAGTGGTTTCTAATATGTCTGCTAGTTTTATTAATTTTTCCAAATTGGGAAGTCTAGTACCGTTTTCATATCCGCAAATTGATACCTTGGTAACTCCAATTGCTATTCCTAATTCTTGTTGCGATAACCCTTTTTCCATTCTTAATTCTCTTACTCTTTTACCAATCATTTTATTTTGTTCCTTCCTTATTAATTAGTTATCTGCTTGTTAATATTATTTTATAACAAAATAATTGAAATGTATATATAATTAACAATATGTTAACTTTTTTTATTGATTTAAAAGTAATGGTTGACTGATAAGTTAATATTTAAAAGTAAAAAGCAGAATTTAATCTGCTTTTTGTTCTTCATCTATTTCTTCATTTTTTTTACGCGAAGGATTTGATGTTAGAAATGTTACTTTTTCTGCTATTATCTCTGTTTTTCTTTTTTTTACTCCTTCAGGCGTATCAATAATTCTTGATTGAAGACGGCCTTTTACACCAATCATATCGCCCGTTTTACAATATTCGCTTGTTGATTCTGCTACTGCTGACCACAATGTGCAATCCAAGAAATCAGTATCATATTCGCCATTAGCATTTTTATAATTTCTTGGAACAGCAAGAGTTAAAGTTGCCACTTTTTTACCAGTTTCTGTTGTTTTTGTTTCTGGTGCTCGAGCGATTCTTCCTACTAAAACAATTTGATTAACCATAATACCTCCTTTCGAAGGAAATATAGCATATACTGAAATTCAATACAAATTCTTAAAAGACTTTTTTGAACTTTTTTTTCTTTAAAAAAAGACTTTTTAAGTCTTTGAAAATTTTTTTGGTTGCTTTTTAGGGGGGTAAAAAGTTTTTTTACTTAAATTGTTCATTTGACACAAATTTGACACTTTATAAACCTAATTCTGCTTTGATAGCTTCGGAAATGGCATCAGCCACTTTTTCTTTACTCTTTAATAGTATCTCTAAATCTTTTGAATTCGAAATATATCCTAGTTCTAATAAATAAGATTCATTACCAATATTACTATTATAATATGGATTTACTCCTACTGAATCCGGGTTACTATCATCGACATAAGCACCAGTCATGTATCCTCCTGTTTCTCTTATCATATATAGATAATTAGAATTAGTTGTTACATTATAAGGAACACGATTTTTTTCTTCATATCCTTTTAATGAAGATGAAATTTCTTGTTCAGTAAAATTATGTGTATAAACACTATTGTATACTTTGTATAGTTTGTTTGATGAATAATCAAGTTCTGTTTCTGTTGTTATATTTTCAGCAAGTGATTTTGCTAAATCATAATTTATATTATCAGCGGTATAAACTTCAATACCTCTTACTTGTGATGAAGTATTTTTATTGATATGGATAGAAAAAGTATATTTTGATTTTACTTCATTGGGTATTACTGCCCTTCCATGTTCATTATATTCATCTAAGATATCATTTTTTGTTAATTCATCTTCTTCATGAGTTAGTTTTACTTTTAAACCTGCCTCTTCTAGATTGCTTTTTATTTTTTTGCTGATATCCATAGTAAAATCTGTTTCTTTATAATCTCCTGATGATCCACCACCATCCATGCCACCATGTCCTGGATCAATTGTTATATCATATATGTCATCATTTGTTTTATTTTCTTCTATATTGAAAGATATAGTACCATAGTCATTTTGTGAATTTATTAATACTATATTATTGTATTTTGATAAAGTATAATATGTAGTTTCTTTATAATTGGTTTCATTTTTTAAAATGTAGTACTTTTCAATTGGTCTTTCTTGCTCTTCAGGGTTTTCATAAGTCAATTTTAAAAATAAGTAATATGTACCTCTTTCTAAATCATCTAAATATATTCCCTCATTTATATATTTGGATGTATTAAAATTTATTTTATTATCTTCAATTTCGGTATTCACTTTGATATCTTTATCTTTACCATTATACAATGTTAAGACTATACTTTGATAATTTTTATCAGTAATTTCTAAACTCCCTTTAATATTTAAGTGATTTCCATATATAAAATATTCAGATATTGACGCTAATTCTTCTTCAGTTTCTTTTTTGGGTATTTCTTCTTTTATATAGTTTACATATATGAAATATCCTAAAAGAACTAATATTAATAATATAAATATTACTTTAATTAATTTCTTCATTTATTTATCTCCTATATTAAGTGCTAAAAGTCTATTTAACTCAACGGCATATTCCATTGGTAATTCTTCTCTAAAGACTCCAATAAATCCCATTATTATTAGTTCTTTGGCAGCTTCTTCGCTGATTCCTTTTGACATTAAATAAAATAATTTGTCTTCCGATATTTTTGATACTGTTGCTTCATGTTCTAGGAATGATGAATTGTTATTTACAATATTAGTGGGAATGGTATCACTTTTTGAAATATCATCTAGTATCAAAGTATCACATTTCACTGCTGCTTTGGAATTGATAGCATTCTTGGATATTTTTACTTCACCACGATATGTTGCTAAGCCACCACCTGAAGCTATAGATTTAGATACAATGTTACTTTTTGTATTTTGTCCCAAGTGAATCATCTTGGCACCACTATCTTGTATTTGACCTGATCCTGCTGCTGCTACTGTTATACAACTACCACGGGAATTATTTCCTTTTAATATGCAACATGGATATTTCATATTGGTTTTTGATCCAATATTACCATCAATCCATTCCATTAATCCATTTTCTTCAACTATTGCTCTTTTGGTAACTAAGTTATAAACATCAGTCGACCAGTTTTGTATAGTAGTATACCTACAAGTGGAATTTTTACCGACAAATATTTCTACTACTGCAGCATGAAGAGAATCTTCTGTATATGTTGGAGCGGTGCAGCCCTCTATATAATGAAGAGAACTATTGTCATCAACAATTATAAGAGTTCTTTCAAATTGTCCCATATTTTTGCTGTTTATGCGAAAATAACTTTGAAGTGGTCTATCTAAATGAGTATTTGGGGGAATATAAATAAAAGTTCCACCTGACCATACTGCTCCATTTAAGGCAGTAAATTTATTTTCGTTATATTTAACTAGTTTATTAAAATATTTTTTGAATATTTCTGGATGCTGTTTTAGAGCAGTATCGGTATCTAAAAAGATTATATTTTTTTCTTTTAATTCTTTATTCATATTATGATAAATTACTTCACTATCATACTGAGCTCCTACTCCACCCATAAATTTTTTTTCAGCGGATATTACTCCCAAATTATCAAAGAGATTTCTAACTTCACATGATATATTATTCCAATTATCAGTTAGATTATTCTCTCTTTCTTTATAATAATTTATACTTTCATAATCGATATCTAGTTTGGGTCCAAATGATGGATTATTACTTTTATTAAAAGCATCTAAAGCTGTAAGTCTAAAATTTAACATCCATTCGGGTTCGTTTTTTATTTTTGATATTTTTTTTACAACGTCAGTAGTTAATTTCATTTTATCACCTTGTTATACCCTTATTATATATGAAAAAAGTAGATATGTAAAGGAAAAAAACTGTCTATTTACAACGATAGACAGTTTAGTTTCCTTCGACTATGTTTGATTTTGTAGTAAATCCATCTATATAGTAACTCGGAATTTTGCCTTGAATCACTTTCATGGCTATGGGAATACTACAATCAATGGTTATTTGATCACTGACAATTGGGAGGATTATCTTTGTATCAACTTTGATATCAATCATCAATTTTAATAGAGCATTATTTATCCCATATTCTACTACTTCGGAACTAAAACCTGTAACTACATCTCCAACTAAAGATAATTTGACGGGTATTTTGGGTCCGATATTGTATAATAGACTAGAATTTGTAATTATTCCGAGAGGCACTTCGACGATTATTCCTTTTTCTAATAAATTCATGTTGTAATCGCTTAAGCTGTTATCTGGCAGTTCTAACATATCGATTTTTCCTTCTTCTACTGCTCGTAAATTTAATTCTACTAGACTAGTCATGGTACTTAATATTTTAGATGTTTTTTTAGAATTAAAATCAATTAATGTTATTTCTCCATCTTTATTATAGGCTATATCAAATAGTTCATCAGTATCCATATCATTTATTTGCTTAGTAACAGCTTTGTTGATAACTAATATAGTTAATTTTTTTGTCTCAGCTTCAGCATAAGACAGAATAAGAGGGAGGGCTTTTTTTGAATAATAATTTATAAAAAGAAATGTCATCGTCATTACAGATATAAGTATTGCTATAGTTATTAATAATCCATTTTTCTTTTTTTTAGTTTTCTTCAAAATCATTCTCATACTAATATATATGTTTTTATTGTAAAATAATTTGGTTATTTAAAAGATAAAAAACCACCTTCAATAGATTTTGTCTTATATCCAAATGAATTTAATCTTTTGCTTATTTCATAACTTTGTTTACCTTCTTCACAGTAGAGGTAATAGGTATTGTTTTTATTTAAATAATGAGAATAATTGTTTAAAAGATTATAATAAGGTATATTTATTGAATTTTTTATGTGTGAAATATTATATGAATAATTATCTCTTATATCTATTATAATGGGATTATTTAATTTTTTTAATGTTTCAACTGAAATTGTATTCATACTTACACCTCACTATAATATATACTTTTTATAAAGATGTGAAAAGTTAATAAACACAAAAATCAATTAAATTTTACTTGGATTTATATCATTTAGATCTTTAATAAAATGTTAAGTATTATTTAGTAGTTAATACTTATAATGTTTATAACTTGTCTGGTAAATTTTTCATCGACTAAAAGGTAATTTACTTATATAACAAAAGAAGTTCTGTAATTAAGAACTTCTTTTGTTTATTTGAATGGTTTTTTATTAAGTACTTTAACATATTTATAAGTATGGTTTTCTTTAATAAAGCCTGATTCATAATATGAAATTAGTAATTTTAAATCATTAATTTGTTTTTGAATTTCAAGACCTTTATCAACATCAGCAATAGTCAATCTTTTAGCTGAGTTACTTTCTATATCAATAGAATAATTAATGTCTTGATTATTAATAATAGCATCTTCAGTAGATGTAAATGGTTCATGAGCAATAATTCGCATCCCAGTAGAACCCGATACTAAGGTATAACCCGCTATACCTGTTGTTTTTTGATAAGCTTTTGAAAAGCCACCATCGATAACAATTACCCTATTGTTAGCTTTCAAAGGAGTTTCACCATTAATTTTTTCAACAGGAATATGACCATTGATGATATGGGCATTTTGAGTATTAATAAGTCCAAAATTATTCATGATATGTTCTATTACTTGAATATCTTCTTGATATTGGTAATAATAATTTCTTTTTTCTTTATGGGATGATTTATCTTTAATTAAAACTCTTTCCAAAGTAGTCATTTTATCTTTACCGAAGAAAGGAGAATCAGGTCCACACCATAAATACCACATTAAATCTAGTTCATATTGACTACTATTGCCTTTATTATAATATAATTTCCTAATTTTAGTATCTAAATAATCAAATAGTTCTTTTCCTTTAAAGGAACCATCTTCAAATGAAACTTCTTTTAGTGATCCGTCAGCATTTAATGGTACTAAAGCATGGTACATAAGATTATTATTTTCTATTTTATACATAGAACCCTTCTCTATAAAGATTTTCATATGTCTTTGAAGAGCTTCACTATTTAGAAAAGATTTTACTAAATCATTTATAATTATCTCTTCTTCTTCTGTTAATTTATAGGGGTTTTTCTTATCAATAGTGGGAAATGTTGTATCTTCTAGGTGATAGATGTAACCATCAATATTAATAGTGTTATCTTGATAGTTTATTTTATCTAAAAGACGGCGATGGCTCATAAGATATTCAGGATGAAGAAAAGCAAAATTACCTTCTAATTTATACATAATAATTGATATAGCTTTATGAATTTTTGCTGCTTGCCTTACATGTTTTAAGTTATAATAATCTTCTTCGGCGGTTTTTCGAGGACGCCAAATAAGGGCATCATCATATGTTGTTTCAGCAAAGTTGGCGAGTGGTCTTAAATTAATTCCATAAACATCTTCAAGGATTTCTAAATTATTGTGTCTTACACTATTAGTAATAACACCCGCAATACAGATATTACTACCAAGGGATGAACCTAGCCATAAAATATCATGGTTTCCCCATTCAATATCAACAGAATGATATTTTTCTAATAAATCCATTATTTTGTGTGGTTCTGGACCACGATCGTAAATATCTCCGACAATATGTAATTCATCGACGGCTAATTTTTTTATTAATGATGATAATTCAATAATTAGTTGTTCTGCATAACCCAACTCAATAATAGAGGATATAATTGCTTGATAATATTGTTCTTTATTTTCTTCATCTATTTTGTTATTTAGTAATTCATCTAAAATATAGCCCCAATTTTCATTATATAATTTTCTAACTTTACTTCTTGTGTAACGTGAAGAAAACTTTTTGGTAACTTCAATAATTCTTAAAATATTAGATGTATACCAGGTATTAATGTCTTTTACCTGGGGTAAAATTTGAGACATTTTTTCTTTTGGATAATAAATTATAGTGGCTAATTCGTCTTGTTCTTCTTTAGTTAGTGTATTATTAAAAAGTTGTCCTATTCGAAAGCGAATACCACCAGAAGCATTGTTTAAAATATGTTCAAATGCATCAGCTTGCCCATGAAGATCACTCATAAAATGCTCAACACTTCTGGGAAGGGCTAAAATGGAACTTAAATTAATTATTTCATTGACTGCTGATTCTTTCGTAGGAAATTTTTCTGATAGTTCTTCTAGATATTTTTGTAAAAAGTCTTGATTATTATACATTTTTTCTCCTTTTTGTAAGTATTTTACCGCTTTTTATTCTATCAACAACTCTATATATTCATTTTTTGTCTAATATCTAATTTTAATCGTCTGAGAAGAAATCATCAAAGAAATCATCATCTGCAGTATTATCTTCATACATGGTTTGAATTTCTTTGTTTTCTTTACTGTCTGCTTCAATGACATTATTTAAAGATTCTTCCCTATTATTATTTTCAATAGGTTTATTTGGAATTAAATCTTTAATTGAAATATCATCATTTTTATTTTTAGTTTCTTCTTCTTCTTTTTCAATTTCTGCTATTTTGGCATCGATCTTCTTAACTAGATCATCAATGTTAAAACTATCATTACCTTTAGAAATTACATCTTCTTTTTCATCATCTAGGAATTTTGGTAATGAACCAAATGGACTTGAACCCATAAATGGATTTCCACCGAATGGATTTGGTCCCATAAATGGATTAGCGGAAGGTTCAAAACTTCCCATTGCTTCCATTTTTTCTTTTTTCTTGGCTTTAACAAATTCTCTGATATCAAATAGTTCCACTGGTCTTTTCTCTCTAACTGGAAGCACGCCTTTAGGATATGTTCTTCCCCAATCAACTTCAAAATTAGTCTGAAATCTTGTTTTATATGGAAACATTCTACTTCGTAAAACGATTATTTCAAATTTATTTAATCGCTGAAGATCACTTACAGTAACGAGTGGTGTCGAAGCTGTTTTTTCTTTTTCTTTTGATTTTACTTCTCCACACATCTTACTTATTTCTTCAAGAGCAGCAATTTCACTACTTATTAAATATACTAAATTACAGTTACCTCGAATAGTATCGCCATTTTCCCTGCCATAAACTTGAGTTAATTGTGCAAAGTTCTGGATAATGAATGTAAATCTTATTAATCTACTTCTAGCGGCGGTAACCATGGTTGTTACATCTTTTAATGGAGGCATATTGGCAAATTCATCTAGAATAAAGTTTGTTCTAAAGGGAAGTTTTCCACCACTTTCTTGAGCTACATCGATAAGTGTTTCATAACATTGCTTGATAAAAATGGTAGCAAGTGGATGTAATGTTTTCTTTTCATCTTGCACTATTAGAAAGACCGCTGTTTTTTTTCTTCCAATCTCACGCATATCGAAATCACTATAAGAAAGCATTTCGGATAAATTTTCTCTCGATGAAAACAGTTTTACTTTTTGTTTAAATGTGGCTATAATTCCTTGCTTGGTCTCATCGGCAGTGAAGACAGTTCCGGAAGCATTAATATAGGCTGGTTTTGATGGATCTTTTCCATTAAAATATTCTTTAATGTAATTATTATTAGGTCCTCCAAATCTTTCTTCTCCTAAACTAGACATTAAGTTTAAACTGTTTAAGTTTATTTGTTCTTCTGTTCCATCCTCGAAAAGTCCTAAGGCTAATCCAGTAAAGTAATCGGCAGCAGTCTTTTCCCAAAATGGATCCCCACTTGATTTTTCTTCATATAAAATATTTAAAGCTAAATCGTCTAATAGTTCTATGGCCTTATCTTGATTTCCTTCTTTATATAATTGATATGGTAGGCTCATTGGATTCCAAGCATTACCGTGCTGAGGATCTCTAAAATTCAAAGTGATAATATTATATCCTGCGGCTTTTAATAATTCAGCTGTTTCTTCATATAATTCACCCTTAGGATCGGTTAGAATCATAGATTCATCATGTTTAGCAAGTAATTTTATCATTGGTTTAGCGACGATTTCTGATTTACCAGAACCAGTAGCACCCATAACTAAATAATGGGACTCACCATTATCTACCCACATTTGTCCTTTTTTACTGTGAAGGGCTATACCAGCGGCATTTATTTTTTGATCTTTTATATTGACTACATCTAAACCTTTTTTAAATTCACTATCAGTAGCCCATCTAGAATATCCTTTTTCTTTTTTTGACCCCACAGAGAATCCAAAACCTTTATCACGATCAAAAATATAAGATTTAACTGCAAAAAATAGACCAACTATTGTAGCTAAAAACAAAAATAATGTCATGCCAATATATCTTGAGGTAAAAGCTTTAAATGGCAAAAAACCATAAAATTTCCCTTCTGTTGCTATACTAGAGGCATTTAATACTCCAATAGCACAAAGATATAATAAGAATACACAGAAAGCACAAAATATTATTAAATCTTTTTTTTCTACTTTAATTTTCATATATTACTCTTCCTCCAAAATTACTAACATTATTATAGCATTAATAGTTGAAATTGTAAACCAAAATTAGTAAAAAATAAAGTGTCTATATTTTAAAGAAAAAACATTCTCTATTAAGGAGAATGTATAATTTATTTCTTTATTTTTAATCTTCTATCTCGTCAAAACTAAATGATAATTTGTAATTCATAACAGAACTTGTGTTAAATATATATGTATTATCCTTCATAACTATTTAATTCAAAGTCAACTACATAATTCATTATAGCATTTTCTGTAAATGTAAAGGTATTGTTATTCTTATCAATAACGGTATAAATTTTATTATTATCATTTTTCTTTCTAACATTACATTTATCCGCTACTGTACTTATTTTATCTAAATTAGAATTTATGATATTTTGATAATTTTCTAATGTTTCGTATTTTTGTTTCATACTATTACTTAATAGACTATAACCATTATCGTTTGAATTATATATATTATCTATAAAATCGGTCATGTATAATATGCACATTTTTTCTTTATTTACTAATTCTGCAGGAATTAGGCCATTATTGTCATTTTTTGTGATATTAATTTTTTTAATATCATTAATTATTTTTTCTAATTTATCATTAGTTATAGGATATATTGAAAATGCGGAAACACTATTACTGACTGTTATAATTATTGAAAAATTATTATCAATGATTGTTCTACCATCAATATTATCTTGATAAACTATTCCTTCAATATGAAATATATAATCGTTTTCAATATTTAAATAATCCATTTTTTTTACTTTAACAGATGAATTTTGAGGATAACTACTAACTTTTTTAAATACATTATTTGGAGTTATCCCATTTTTTTCGATAAATGTTTTATCTAAAATATCATAGATAACTTTTTCATTTTGCATCGATATATTATTTACGTAGTAATTAACATAATTTATTGCCATAAAATACATATTACTATTGCTTACAGTCTCTAATTGATTGTTAGATTCATTTTTTGATTGTCTATTGAAAATAAAAATAATTATCATACATATTATACATATTACTAGTACTACGATCATTGTTTTAATATCATCTTTTTTCATATTATCTCCTTTATTGACAACCATTTTCTACATATTGTACGAAGGCTGCTGATTTTGATGCTGCTCTCGCTGGACACTCGGTTTCTTTTGAACTTGGCCTTTCAAAATCAAGGCAAAATTTTGTTGCTATTTCAGTGGCACTGGCAGTTTCATCAGTAAGTGCTTCCCAAGTAACTGGATATGAACCACCCATAATTTCCTTGAACAAATAGTTTATCTGAATATTTAAGTCAGCAATGGATTTTCCTTCACTCTTTGATAATTCATATAGTCCTTGTTTTCTTCCCTCTGACGTCCATTGAATTAATCCATACCCTACACTATCACTTGAAAAACTTTCTTTACTATAATCACCACTATCAACAGCAGCTGTATATAATTCATCATTAGCATAATTTCTTAGTGGATCATTACTTGACTTTGTACACATGCCATAATTCTTGCCATTTATTCGGCAGCACTGATTAAATTCATAACAATTCTCCATGTTATTAGTTTGGAAACCACCTTCGTGACTAACATTAACTAATATTCCTGCTACTGCGTTATTAGAGTATCCAGCATTTATTAATGTTTTACACATAACACTTTTATTTTCTTCAGCACTGCCATAACCACCTTCAATTGAAATTAGGTTAAACATTCCTTTAGGTCTTGGATCTTCTGAAGATACGTAGTTTAGTGGATCAACTTGAGTACCATTTACTCTTACTTCGAAATGTAAGTGTGTTCCTTCTGATTGACCACTACTACCCATTAGGCCGATAACTTGGCCTTGTTTTACGGTATCTCCTGCTCTTACAGTAATAGAATTTTCATACATATGGGCATATAATGTTACAGTTCCATCGCTATGTTCAATCATAACATAGTTACCATATCCACCACCACATCTATCACTTACATCAGTATTCGAAACACAACTTAATGGATCATTTTCGGTTGGGTATATGACTTTTCCATCTTTTGCCGCTATTATATTTCCTTCACCCCAATTTTGACCTGATGCTATGTCAATTCCTTGGTGTTCTCCTGGATATGGTGTTTCACGATATCCAAATTCGGAAGATATATTGATATATTCAGGATTTCCACTGGCAAAAGTTACTCCATCAATTTCTTCAGTTTCATTACTACCGATTGGCCACCAAAAGGAATTCGCAGAAGATATATTTGAATATGACAATCCTACATTACTACTACCTATTCCTTCAACATCTATTATTCCTAAAACCATTAGAGGTGTGATTATTACTATTAGGAAGAGCATGATTGAAATGAATCCTATAGCTACACTTATAATGATTGCTTTTGTTTTTAAAGGTAATTTACTCCAAAAGGATTGCTTCCTGTTTTCCTCCATAATACTCACCACCTAACAATGGCTTATAATCCACCACCTGAGCCAAATGACTCTAATTCATCTTCAGTTACTATAACATTTATTTGCATTCTTCTGTTTCCACATACAAATAAAGCTTCACCTTGGCTAAATCTTTTAATTGCCTCTTTTTCATTATCATTTAAATCTATTAACATTGATAAGTCTTCAACTGATTGTTTCTTTAATCCCATAACTAAATAATACGAAGAATTATCAAATATTGCTTTACCATGCATTAATATACCATCTGCTACAAAATCTGAAGGTTGCTGCGTTATTATTATGGTACCTGTATTATATTTTCTAGCTCTTCTTTGTACTTGAGCTAAAAATTCTGCTCCTAATTCATTTTTTGCTCCTAATAAGACATGCGCTTCATCTACTGATAAAACAGTATTAACATTAGGATTTAGACATAATCCCCAAGCAAATTTAAGAACATTAAATAGTAATGCATTTCTAATATTAACATCAGAATTCATAAGTTCTTTGATATTGAATACTAAGAAGTCACTTTCAGTATTTATTGAAGTATGACCATTAAAGTAATACTGTAATTCTCTAACTAATGGTCTTAATTTTAATTCAAGTCTTTCCATAACATCTCTCTCATGAGTTTTTTCAGTCATAGATGTTAATTTACTAGTTACTGTTATATAAACATCACTGAAAGTAGGATAATCTTTAGATGTAAATTTAGAAAAATCTGAATTAAATGTGATACCAAATCTAGCATATGTATCTTGAACTACTTCACTGAATAAGGCTAAGACATCTTCTTCTATATCAGGAGAATAATATTTCATAAAAGCTTTTAGTGATTGAAGTGTTTTATTTAATACTGTATAACCAAGTCCATTTTTTATTTCTGTCTCATCAGCATCCATAATAACTTCAAGTGGATTTACCATACCATATTCTCCACCTTTACCTAAATCGACAACGTCACCGCCATACATTCTGGTCATCTCACTGATTTCACCTTCAGGATCGACCGCTACTATCTGGTACCCATTTCTAATATGACTTCGAAGGATTAATTTTGCTGCGGTTGATTTACCACTACCTGATGTACCTAAAATAATCATATTAGCATTATTTCGATTGCTCTCTTTTCTTACTTGATATAAGAATTGATTAAATAATACAACACCACCTGAGAAATCAACACCAAGTAGTGTCGATAAACCATCATCTTTAATACTATCAAAGATAAATGGATACATCGCAGCCATTGTAGGTGATGGCATTGGAGTTCCTATTCGATCTTCAATCGGTTGTTTATCAAAAATAGGAAGAATTGATTTTAATACTCTTTCTTGTTCAAACCTTAAAGGAATTGCTCTTAATTCCATAGCATCCATATAATTTTTAAGATTTACTTTTTTCATTTCGAGTTCTTCTCTAGTATTAGCAGTTACCATAATATGCATTTGAAAATCAAATGTTTTAGCTTGAGAAGCAGTAAACTGCTGAATAAAGTATTCTAATGATTCAACATCTTGTCTTATTCTTTCTTGAATAGTTCTGTCTTTTTCTTCTTGATATCTACTTTTTAAATCAGATATTTCTTTATTTAACATTTTAGCTAAAACAGAAAAAGGTACTGGTATATGTTTAATTACTAATTTAACACCAGACATATTAGTTAAGTTAGATAAATATCCTGGTCCAATAAA
The DNA here is from genome assembly GCA_945919295.1 of uncultured Mycoplasmatota bacterium. Taxonomy (GTDB): domain Bacteria; phylum Bacillota_I; class Bacilli_A; order RF39; family UBA660; genus CAG-302. The sequence continues at coordinate 19,825 of CAMEJC010000003.1, read as the reverse complement.
TCTTGGATAAGAAATTACAGTAAGAATTGTAGCATATTTATCACTTATAACAAAATCTGAAGGATTAAATTGCATCCCTTTAGGAGCTAATTCACTTTTTAAATTCATTATGAAATCACCGTCCCAAAATTAGTTGTCATACCGCTATTAAGAAAATTATCTATTATTATTCTTAAATCATCATTAGATACTTGTTTAGCTTCTAATCCTGAATTAGCAAGTCCAGTTATCAAGGTTCTAAGTCTCTTTTGAATTAAATCATCATTTTTTTCTTTAAATAGAATGTAATACTCAGTATCTGTAATATTATTATTCATAAAAGTATTGGCTTTATCAATATCTTGATTTATTAATTTTCTAACTGCAGGATTAGGTGTTTGATTATATAGTAATTGTAATCTAGCTAAATAATTATTTAAATCAACAGGACGATCCGCTGAAATAAGCCAAAATTCAAAATCTATAGTATTATAGAAATTCTTTAAAGCTATCAAAGTATTATCTTGAACTCCTTGATCAAGAATAAAGATATTTCTTGGTCTTATTTTAACTCCAGTTACTTTTAATTTATTATCTAATAGAATATATCCATTAGCTATTGATTTTATTGGTAACCAATCTTCTGTATATTTTGAACTACTTTTTTGACTTGTCATCGACTGCGAATTTTTCATAAAAACACCAACCTCTCCATATATAATTTCTTCTTTCTGAATAAAATCTAAATATACTTTGTATTGCACATAGAACATTGTGATAATTAGGTATTGGAACAACTAATAATCCTGTTATACCTGCTGGTAGGCAAGATATTAGTATCATTAAAGTACTATCTGAATGAACAATAGCTAACATTAATAATGATACTATTACTCCCGTTCCAAACATAATTAAATCAAATGGTCTAAATATATTAAGTATTAGTGTACCCCTTTTAGCATTAGCAGGTACTAAATAACCATTCACTATTATCACACTTCCTTTCTATTTATTTTTTAGCGGCATCGTTCGCTGCTTCTAAACCTTTAATTTTCTTTCCTTCTTTTTTTATACGTTCATCAACACTAGCATTATCTCTAACCTCTTGTGATAAATCAATACCACTTGTAGTTCTGCGAGCAAGTTCTGCTTGCAAATCAACATCTTTAATAGTAATTTCTTTTCCAGATTTATCTAATCCTCTCCAAATAGTATTTCCCGATTTATCCTTATCTTGTCTTAAGCTTCTAGCAAATGAATAATCTTCATAACTCAAAGTTCCATTTTTAACTAAATCTTCAGCATTTTTCCAAATAGCACTTCTACTTGCTTCAGCTGCTTGCTGTTGCCATTGTGCTTCTTTAATCATGGTATCTGCTTTAGTATCAAGTCCAGCAAATCCTAATACTTTGTCGCCTGCAGCATGCCATGGTTTGTATCCTGCCGCCTGTTTCAAATCTCTCTTATCTCTATTTTGATTAGTAGTCTTAATAGTTTCACCAACTCCACGCATATTTTTAATTCTAGCACCATGGGTCATTCCGCTAGCTGCTCCTCCGGCAACTGATAAAAATCCTTTACCAAATCCTTTTAGACCAGCTTTCCATTTATTTCCAGTTCCCTGTGCATCTTTAATACCTTTGATACCGGTTGCCGTGCTATGAAGAAGGTTGGATGCTGCTGCTCCTGCTCCGCCAAGTACAGCACCTGCACCAAATAAGCCAACTTGTTTGGCTTCTTTTGGCATTTTTAATCCAAAGTCGAAACCGGCGGCACTTCCTGTTGAAGGGAATATTTCTTTTAATAAGTTTGGTACTTTTTTAGCAAATATAAATAAAGCCACAATAAGTATTACTATAATATAGCCATCACTCCATACGCCATCAGTACTAAAATTACCGAGAAAACTTTGATCTGTTAATTCAATTAAAGAATTTGATATTAATATTATAAAATCCATAATTGCTAATCTGATAAAGAAATCTAAAAATGTTGTTAAACATTGCTGCCCCCACTTTTTTAGTTTTTCTTCTCCATTTGGCATTAAATACATCATTATTGGTATAGGAGCTATTAACTCTAAATATGCAAGTTGAAATACCCTTACGCCAACTTGAACTGTATAAGTTACTATTATCCATAATAAAATTATACCGACCGCCAAACAAATAAAACCATTAAAATCAATAATATTTAGTTTTACTTTATCAGTAGTCTCTCTTAAATAAGTAGGCGTATATTTACCATCAGTTTGTAAATTTACACAATATTCTGTAGCTTCTAGAGAATGGTTACTTTTAAAATCTTGTATTATAGTTCCTTCTGTAGAATCGTTTTCTGTTGCAGTTTTAAGCAAAATTTGACATATAGTATAATTTTCTTCATTTGCTGCTCCAACTGTTTCAATTTCATCATTGAGTCGATAAAATTGTGAAAATGTATACCACGCTATGTTTGTTCCAGCACTTACTTTTTCATTTGAAGAGTATGAAGGCCCCAAAATAATATTTCCCACGATGTTGCTGTCAATTAATTTATTTTGAAGATTATAAACAAAATTAAACAAAAATCTTGTACTTCCTAACAAAATTACTACAATTAAAACTTTTTTTATGATGTTTCCAATGCCAGCTTTTGAATCTGTCATTTTATCAGGATTAATTAAATATTCAATAGCGGCAAATGTAAGTCTAAATATCATAAATAATCCTAATATTAATCCTACTCTTGTATATATAAGTGAAATGGTATCACTATTTTCAAATAATCTTACTTTACCAAAATCTTCAAATATATCAAAGCAAAAAGTAATCAAGCTGTAAATAGGATCACAAATTTTTAATAAAAGCATTCGAAGTGCGGCAATAATTCCGCTACTGACATCTTGCCAATCCACTAATATATTTATCATATTTACCTCCTTATTTACTATTCTTCTATGCATGTTTCTTGATTAATATCGGACCACACAGTATTAGAAATTTTCAAAACCAAATTAACAAATATTGGAACAAGAAATACAATAATTGCCGCGATTATTCTTTTAAAGAATCTATCTCTCGATTTTTTCATATCATCTTCTCCATTAGCAAATGTTGCTCTAAAGAAATCTATTATTCCAAATATAAGTAATAATATTGGAACAACAATTCTAATTACTTTCATTACTTCATTAATTATTTCTATTACATCTTCGCCAATTAATTCTTTGCAGTTTTCTGGTTCCTTTCCTCCTGAAATTTCTTTCTTTTCTTCTCCACCACTACTTGATATTAGAAGATATTTATGCCCTTTTTCTTTTAAATAAAATGTATCTAAATCGCTATATTGTGCTTGAAAATTTGAATAAATAAAAGAAGGACAGGAATTGCTATTACTATTCCATAGTTCTGAAGCAGTAAATCCATATGATACAATATGTTTATATTGATCAGTGTAAGTTAATTCTATTTTAAAGTTTTCTTCATTATAATAGAGTGTTACAGTGGATTTAGCATCGTCAACCATTGCATAATTACATGTATATATCCATTCACTATTGTCAGTATTTTTAAATCCAGCATAACTGGTTTTACAACTACCATCTTCTTCACCATTATAAAAATATACATCATCACCGCTTTTATTAGCACATATTGGGCAGAAATCAAAATTTCCTGTTTTTACATTATATCCCGTATCTTCTTCGGAATTGTCATTGTGTAAATTGAGTTTTTTTTCATCGCCATCATAAATAGTAGTTATCTCGCCATTTGATGATTGCTCTATTTCTAATTTTTTTTGATAACTAAGGGCGGGATAATTACATGTTAATTCCTTGCTTGAATTATTAGTAGTCGATTTAGGTATTGGTTCGGTTGATAATAGTGGATAATAACTACTGAAATTTTTGCCTTCTTCAGGTTCATCATATGTGTATTCAACTCTACCATTATCATAATTCACATATTTAGGACATCCATTATTTTTAAATTGATTTTTATGATCTGTTTGAGAACTCGAATACAACTTATTTTTATCTTCATATTTATCGTACTTATAAAGTTTTGCATTTTTAATTGGGTAATTATATAAATCGCTTCTATTAGTAATAGGATCTTTAGTATAATATATATTTATATCTCCTGATGCTGATTGAGTTATTAATGTCATTCCTTGCACACAAAAATTTATTCCAAGAGTCCACCAATGTGAACAATCTTCATTACCATTATAAAGACAACTAAGTTCTGGATATTCATCTGCTCTAACACTACTACTAAACATAACAAAAGATATTAAAAAAGTAGTTAATAAAAATAGTTTTTTCTTCATGGTTTTCACTCCAATTCTGCATAAGAATTTATTATAATTTAATTATAGCATATAAAATCAAAAAAAGAAATCATTTTTTGATTTCTTAATAATAAACTTTTTGTTTTAAGATGCTGGCTTTATATTTCTAATTTCACTCCAGCAGCTTTTCCATGAAGCAGTATCTGCATCATCTAATCCTAATTTTGCTACTTGATCAAAAATAAATGTTACTATCCACACTACTGCGAATACTAAAATAGCATATATTAATCTATTAATGAATGCTTTTTTAGCTTTTTTCACCTCATCTTCTTTACTTGATATAACAGCCTTTCCTAAATCAATAGATCCTAAAATTATTAATATTATAGGTATACCAATCCATATTATATTGATAATTATATTTACTATTCTTAGAACTGGACCTAAACTTCCACATATCTCACTTGTCATATTTTTCCTCCTTAAACTATAATTATATATTACACTAAATATGATAAAAAGTCAATTGTTTAGGATATAAAGACAAAAATATTTACATTATCTTACATTAAAACATTATTTTTTAAATTTATATCTAGTTGAAGTTGATTCTTCTATTAATCCTGTATTTAATAATTTTGCAATTATTTCTGAGGCTCTCGATTTTTTCTTTAAAATCTATATTTGTATTTTCTACCTTATCATAATCTTTTAGTTTCATATTATATAGCCTCCATTACTTATTACATTATACACTATATTAACAAGATTTTTGTCACTTTATTTCAATTTTTATAGAAAACCGGACTTTTTGAAATCAAAACCGGACTTTAATATAAAAATAGATTATTTGAACCAATCAAATAATCTGTTTTTTTTAGTTTTCTCTTCTTCTGTTTCAACAGCTTTAACATAGCCTAATTTCTCTAGTAATGGTAAAATGATATTACTATTATCTTTTTTATCATTTAATGGTGGCATGTTATAATAAACTTTTAAATCAGATTCAACCTCAAAATCTGCTATTTCATCTTCATTTAATAGACTTTTATTAAGTACTACTTTTTTTCCTTTTAATTCTCCAAATACTTTAGGATTAATTAAAGATAGTTTATTTAATTTTAAAGTAGTTGGTTCTATTAAATATAATACATCGGTACATATATATTCTTTATTATATTTATTTAGATCTAATAAAAATATATCTACACTACTATATTTTGATATAACAGTATCGATTTCATCTTCTTTAACAGTAAGAGTATCTTTATCTTTGAAATAAGTTAAATCTCTTTTATTTATTTCTAATGCCATAACACTATAATAATCACTTAATACTTTTTTTAGCATATATATTAGAGTTGTTGAACCAGCAGAATCAGTGATATTTTTTACTCCTAATACTTTTTTATTAGGAGATACTTGAGAGATAGCACTGGTATTATTAGAACTTTGATCATCTTCGATATTTTGAAGATATGCTACATCACGATAAATATTAGGATTGGTATATAAATACATTAAATCTTTAGGATCTTTAGTAAAATTATATATACCCATATTAACTAATTTTGATAAAAATATTTTTGAATCACTTATGGCATCATCTTTATCTAAAAGTAATATTACTTTATCCATATTGATACTCATTGATAATTTTTGTAAATTAGTTAAATCTTTATAATCTTTAATAGCAGTTATATCTAAAAACATTTTGTTAAAGAAATAATTACCAAAGGTAGATATTATTTCATCTACTTCGTATTCTCCTTCTAATCTTTTTGATACTTCAATATCTAAAGAACCAAGTATACTACTATATTTATTTGATATGACTGTATCCATTATTAATTAGTAATCCTTTCTATTTTACGTGTTTCTCCTGTTATTGGAATAGTAAAGTTTAGACGAAATACTTGTAAATCTATCTTTACATATGTTGTTACTTTGTAATATACGCTATCTATTCCATCAGTACTGTTTAAACTATATTCTTCAATACAATATCCCTTTTCATAGCAATGTAAATTATTATTATTATTATTATTTGATATTTTATTTAAATCAACATAATAACTCATTTGTCCTAAATAGGTATTTATTTTACCTATTACTCCACTTTGATCTGTCCATTCTGTGTCTTCTATTCCTTCATTTTGTTCTATTAAATTGATTATTTGATTCTTTACTCTAAATGCTTTAGCATAGTTTAAAGCTACCGCTATAAAAGCTATATAAATAGCTAAGAATACTAATATTAATTGAATTGTAAAAGTTCCACCAAATGCTTCTCTCATTATTTATCACCTACTTTGTTTTAATTATTTACATGCTCCGGCTGTTTCATCCCAAGTTTGTCCTGCTGGACAGTAATTATCTGCATTACCTCCCCAAGCATTATTTATCCAAGTAGTTATTTTTGGCCATAATGCTGCTAAGATACCTCCAATTACTGCTACTGCTACAATAACAATTACAGTCATTGATACTTCACCTGTTGCTTCTTTCATTACTTTTCACCTTCTTTCATATATTATTTTTTTATTCTTTTTTATATATTTCAAATATTTACATCATATTTCCCATTAACATAAATATTGAAATCAATAGTAATCCAAGAGAACCAAATCCTGTTACACACATCATAATCATTGTTCTTCTTTCCATTGCATTTAATCTAGCTTGATATTTTTGTTCTCTTGCTTTTGCTTGAAGAGATGATACTGATTTTGAAAATGAAACTAATTGCTGATGTTTCTTTTCTTGCTCTCCAAGTCCTAATCGATATAATAATCTCATCATACGCATTGAATCTCTTACAGGATATTCATTGGCAAAATCCATATATGGATCTATTGAAGAATCTCCTGATTCTATTTTTTCAATCATACGCTTTAACCCTGGTTTAAATACTTCAGGAGCATCATCTATACTTTTTGCTATTGCTACTGGTACTGTATAGTGATGAATTAAAACTTCTAATGTTTTAAGATAATATGGTAATAATGAATCAATGTAATTTAAATGCTGTCTATACCATTTTTTTAAACTTAAATACTGATTTTTATATACTAAAAAGGCTATTACTAGGGCTATTATTAATCCTAAGTAACTCATTTTTGTTATGAAAAGAAATACTAAAGCTGCGAATGTTAAAATGCCATTTCTTACTCTTTTCATAAATACTTCATTAGGATCATATACTCGATCACCATATTTAGCAATAAGTAGAAAATCGTAATCTTTTTCTTTTAGTAAATTACATAATTTACTATTATTATTTAGTATACCATTAGTGTTTATTTTACCATTTACAACGAAGATGTATATTACTATTATGGCTATAATTAACATTTCTATAAACATTATTCAGCACCTACATTCTCGTTGTAATATTTTTCTCCAGCAAGAAGAAAACAACTATTTATTATTACTATTCCATGTACTAGTAATCTAACTATTATATTATCTAACATAGCAATGTATGTTTCTTGACTTATTAATATCTGAATTAATGCTATTAATCCATATAAAGCTACACCGAAAGTTAAAAATTGTTTATGGAAATTTGCTCTATCTGTTCTATCACGATATACTCCTTCGACTAATATATCAATATCTGATAGCATATTTTCAAATGTTTCTTGAGTATCTTTAGCACCTTCTTTTGTTACTTGTAAGAATAATTGATGCATATTTTTTACCATATAGTAAGGATATTTGGTATCCATATATTTTATGGAATCATAGACATCTCCTTTTTCATATGATAAGGCTATCATTGTTTTTACATCTGATAAAAGTGGTTCTTCTAAGATACCAGAGGCAACTACTCCTTCAAGTGATTTTACAAATGCTTGAGTTGTAGCAAATTCCATTATGGTATTAGTACAATATACTTGTACTTGTTCAAATATATATTCACTATATTGTCTTTTACATCTTAGATAAGTTATATATGGAATAAATGATACTGCGATTATGGCATAGACTATTGATATAAGTAAATTATAAAAATATAGATAACTAATTCCTCCCGCTAATCCAGCAAATGCTACGATTTGAAATAAATATTGTCTAGGAGTATATTCTAATCCTAATTCTTTTACTTTTTCTCGCATTATTTTAAAAGAATATGGTTCTATTTTTTTATAAGTATTTACAGCTTGTTCAGAAATAAATTTATATACTGATTCACCTTTTTTTGTTCGATAAGAAACTATAAATACAATAATTAGTCCTATTAAAATTATTTCCATTATTTCACCTACCTTTTACTGCAATCCATTATTTATGCTAGTCATATTTACTTCTTTAGGTATATTTGGATTGTTAGCATAAATATTTGGTATATTATTATTTATTTGACTTTGATTATTAACAAGATTCTGATTATTAATCAAAGTACTTTGATTTATATTTTGTCTTTCAATATTATTAGGTGTAATGTTACTTCGAACATTAGACATAATACTTTGACCACTATTGTCTACTACAAAGTTGTTTTCTCTTAAGTTATTATTAGTAGTTTGTTCATGAAACTGTTCTTTTACAAGAATATCATTTGGCATGATAACACCCTGACTTTCTAAATATCCAATTAGATACTTAGTTGGATTAGCAATTGTTTCATGTCCATCAGGAGTCTTTTTATAAAGAATTTTATATTCGGCTTTATTATCTTCAGTAACATAAAACTCTACTACTTCAGATACTTCTCTATGAAATCTTTTATATTTTTGACTATAATATCCTTTGATATGTACACCTAATTGAACATATCTATGAATGGTAGCTAGAAATTGACCTACATCTTGATTTGTTTCAAGTAAGCTATACATTCTACTTGGTATTGATTCGGCTTTATCAGCATGAATTGTCGATAAAATATTATGTCCTGATGATATCGAGTTACGAACTGCCATAACAGCTTCAGCTGATCTTACTTCGGAAAGTAGGATCCATCTTGGATTTTGTCTCATACATGTTACTAATACATCAGAATATGAGGCAATATTATTGGTTTTCATAGCAACAATATCACGATGGGGAAAGATTCGATCTAAGTGTAATTCAAGAGTATCTTCAATGGTTATTAGTTTTTCATTTTCTTTTGTATGAGCCGCTAAATACTTAACAAACTCTGTTTTTCCTGAACCTGTTTCTCCACTTACTATAATATTACAGTGTCCTTCAACACACTTAAGTAGAAAATCATGAATATTTAGTCTAATATAATCTTCCGCAATTATTTTTTCTTTTTCTAATCTTATTTTAGCTGGTGTTTTTCTTATTAGACAAGCTATTCCATTTTTAGCAATAGAATCATGCACAAAGTTCATACGAAGTTCAGCAGATTCTGCATCGAGGAATGGATTGGCCATATTGAATGATTTACCCATTGAATTGGCACATTGAAAGGCTATTTTTTCCATTAAAGGATTATCTATTCCAGTATTTTCAACTCGATATACACCTTGTGATAATGTCTTTAACCAAACTTGTCCACCATTACTGTATGATATATCAGTTACGTCATCATTCTCAAGGAATGGTTTTAATGGACCAAAATCAATTTGTGTAAACATTTCATCCATACTTTTCCCCTCCTTATTTTATTCTTTATTGATTATTGGTAGTATTGTCTTCATTTTGTTCTTTTACTTTATCTTCAACTTCAGGTAAATCATTTACTGAAACAAATACTGTTTTTGAATTAATGAAGTTTTCAATATCATCACTACTTACTCTAACAGTATTTTTATCTTCATCTGTTAAAGTGGCAGTATTTGGTATTAATATTAATTCAACATCGTATTCATCTAGATATAAAGCTTTTCTAAGAAGTAAATGGGTTTCTTCAGGAACTGCAAATAACATATAAGCAGGCGTTCTTGTTTCTTCACTATTTTCAAAAACATGTTGACCTGATGAATCTTTTACATCTAATACCTTTATATTACTAATAAATTTACCAAACATTATTTCACCATTATCATTTAATGATTTATAATAAATATTAATATAACTACCTGGTGCCATTGAATTAGCATAAGTACTTGCTAAAGTAACAGGATAGTTAATAACAGTGTATCCTTCTGGTACATCTTGAAATGCTGAATCTGGTAAATCTTCTTTAGAAACAACAAGATCAGTGTAGAAAAGACTACCTTCTGCAATTATTGTATTGTAATTTGAATATTTACCAACAATATTTTCAGTTCTTGTATAATATTTACCTACCAAAAATGATTTTGGAACATTCATAGTACCAATCATACTTTGAGTGATATAAGTCCTTGGTTGGATTGTCTCTTTAGCATAAGGTACTTGAACTAATTCAACTTTAGAGTTGATACGATAATTATAACCAATATATAATATTACTAAACATAATATTACCCCTAATATGGTAACTGTATTTTTGTTACCAAGAAATTTCTTCATAGAAGCTTTTAAATTATTCATATTTTTTCCTCCTTTTTATTTAAACTCTTCTTAATTTAATATTCATATTCATCATATGCGAATGTTACCTTTAATTTTAATACTAGATTTTTGTCAATTTGGCTTGTTCCATCCCAATATATCCAAATTTTATCTTTATATTTTTCAGTACACATGCCATCTTTTTTCGTTCCTTTTCCAGTATTACAATCATAGTATGCTATATTCTTCACGGTACATTGGTTTGCATATTCACTTGTATCAATTTCAGTATAATAATTAGTTGGAATTTCACCACTTGACGCTTTAGCCCAATCAATATCGCGTAACAATCTTGCCATTAATATATCTTCTAATTTATTTGTAGCTCCTTCTGATTCTATTTCTAATTTAGTAATTTTGATATTACTTTGTTCTAATTCTTTTGGAAGATTTATTGGCTGGTTAACTGTTACTACACCTTTATTATTCACTTTTGGCATTGAATAATAAATTTTTTTGAGTTCTTTAGTAGTATATACATTATCATTATTTTCTATATTACTGATAGTAGTTTTGGTTTTTTCTCCAACATACTCTAAAATTCCTGTTAAGGTATTTTGAACATTGTAATTATCAACATCATTAAAAATACGATATTGTCCAAGACCGGTATCTATTAATACTGTAACTTTTGGTGGAACTTCCATAATATCATAAAAGGAAATTACATAACTTGTTCCAATAAATAATGTTGATTCAGAATATCTTCTTGTGAAATTTTCAACGAATTTTTCTCTTACTATCTTTAAATCACCAGTTTCACGATAATAAGCAATATCTATTGAATCAACCATCGCAGCATTTGTTATTTCTTTTAGTAAGTAATAATCATTTTCATTACTAGTAGTTATTTGTTCAAAGAGCATGATAATGGTTAATCCAATTAAACCAAAGACAATTAATCCTACTCCTGTAAATGACCATTTCATGAACCATCACCTAGATTCTCTCTTTTAGTAGAAAAGTATGTATCAATAAATTTGCTTTCACCATTTTCTATGTTATCCCATTCTAGGTAATTATGATTAGTATTATAATCTTTAATTTTGGCTACTGTTTGATTATCTAGTGTAACTTGATATTGTAATTTTGAATAACTTTCTTGTAATCTTTTCTTGTTACTAGGTTCACTATACCATTCATACCAATTGACTCCAGCATTTCTATCTGGGAATGGATTGTTTAGATCTATTGGTCTATAGATAAATTTATAATTAGTTGAATCTTTTTCATATAATCTATTGTAAACATCTACTGTACATGATTCTGGATCATCAAATGTTAAATCAAAATCTTTAAATTGGCTATCATTAGTAGTATTTAGAACATTTAAATTCTTTAAAGTTGCGTATACAGAATAAGTTCCACTATAAGTAAGCGGCGTATAGTATTTATTACTAATTCCATTATTATTGGATATATCACTATTATAAGTAACTTTTCCTGTGTAGTCTTCAATTGTTGAATTAGGAAGGAATATTGTACAAATTGTTGTTACTTCATTGCCTGCTGTAAACTCTCCAAAACGTTGGCACTTTTTTACAAATGTTATATTAGGATTTTGTCCGCCAAATGTGACATCTTGAACATCTAATTTATCAGTAAAAGCTTCAATACTTAATAATTTGTTTTTCATTATTGTTTTCAATTCTTCTTTTTCATCATTGGTAAGATGATTTTTTTGGTTAGTATCAGCATAGTCCCACTTGATTGTATTATAATAGATAAATCCATAATGGAAACCACCACCTTGATAGATGGATGTAGGTGTTAATATATTGGCAACACTGGCAGTTTGATTTATTGAAACATCAGCTGAATTTTCGCCGTTATTTATTAAAATTGTTTTTTTATCACAATTACTTGTTATAATTTCATCATTTCCAGAATTACAACTTGCCTCTTCAATATTATTTCCTTTATCTGGAAGGCATTTGTTAGTAGTTAGATGATATGGTGTTTTGAATAAAGCAGGTGATAATACTTGGTTTGTTTCTGTAAGACCTGTTTTTGGTTTTATTACTTCATTTCCGTCAGTATTGCTTGGGGTAATTATAATATTGTTTTGGCCATTTCTTACAATTGTTGTTAAGATAGTATTATCTTCTATAGTCATTTCGCTCTTTTTTTCGTTAGCACTCAAATCCGGAACAGTTGCTTTTATTAGTTTATTTGCACATGTGCTAATTTTGTTATTAATATCATTATTATAAGGGATTTCAATTGATTGACCACAAAGTTTATATATGTCATAGTTTGTATTATTCAGGTTATTACTACTTTCACTTATGCCGTCATTATCTGATTTATTTGATTTAAGTTTTAGTTCATTTTCAGAATAGCAACCTCGTAAATAATATTCTTCGGTAGTAGAGTTGTTTATGTATGCTTTAGTAGAACATTCTAATTCAGTTTTTTTATAATTTATAACTTTAGACGCCCCTTCTTTAGATGGATATGGGGACAATGTTGTTTTTAATCCTTCTAAAGATGTATAATTAGTTATTAAATCTAGTTTTAAATAATTGGTATAAAAATCATAGTACGTCATACAGTCATTATTAGAACAACGATCACTTTGAAGTGTTATATTTGTGTATTCAAGTTTTTCTCCTTTTTTTATCTCATCACTTCTTGGATTTATATAATAAGCAGTATAATTTGTAGTTGAAGGAACATTACATTTACCATTACTACAGTTGTTTGATTCTAACATAAAGAAATAGCTATCTATAGATTCTGTGCATTCTTGATAATTACCTTTAGAACTGCAAACTTCTTTAGCTTTAATATTAGGAATTAAGATAAAAAGAGAGATAATGAATATTGAGATTGTTTTTATTGATAATATAGTTATCTTTTTCATTTTAATTCCTCCTATTTAGTTTTATTGTAATATTTTTCTTTTTTTCTTTTTTGATATGATTATTATTATAATTGTTATTATAAGTAATACTCCAAGTACACCTAGTATATATAGATAATTATCTTTAAGTATATCTAATATTTTTGGAAAGAAATTATTTTCTTTTTCTACTTTGGTAGTATCTTCTTGTCCAATTTTATGTTCTATTCGATAGGCTTTTACTTTTCTTTCAAATGTTTCTCTATCTATTTGATATTCATAATATTTGCCACAATATTTAAAATCTTCACCATCTATTCCTTCACATAATGGATCTAGAGAATAAATATTAAAAGTCGGTAATTTGACGGTTATAGTATCTACTACTGTTTCACACTTTGATGAATACATATTGTAATACCAAGTACCAGTTGTTAGTTTTATTTTTAAATCTTCTGTTGTTTCATCAAAATTTTCTTCAGTCATAGGACTTAGATGAACATATACGTTTTCTGGTATATTTTTAGCGGTGACTAAGAATTCATTATAAACTTTGCTACCATCTTCTTTTGTTACTTCTCCTAGATGTTTATATGTTATTTCTATTTTGTCTATTTCTTTTGTTATTTGATTAAGTTCTTCATCACTGCATTCAGCATTTACATATGAAATGTTTAAAAATAAAATCATTATGGTAAATAATAGATATTTATTTTTTTTCATATGTAGCCTCCTCTATCATAAGGTAATTATATCATTTTTTTTCTACTTTTGGAAGATATTTTTGCATTTTTGTTAAAAAAATGCTATTATTATATTGGTGATTAATTATGAAAAATAAAAAGTTGATATACTATATAATTTTTGGAATAATAGTTTTGTTGGTTATTTTATTTTTTGGTTATAAATTATTTTTTGAAAAAGATAAATTTATTTCGTTAAGTTACGAGGAAGTAATTAATAAGGTTAATAATAATGAGAGTTTTGTTTTATGTGTGTCTGCGAGTGATTGTATACATTGTCAAGACTATAAACCTAAATTGAAAACTATTGCAAATAAGTATAATATAGATATTTTTTATACTGATGTTGATACTTTTAGTGAAGAGAATTACGAAAGATTTAAAACAGAATTTAGTTTTGATGGAAGCACTCCTACTACTATATTCTTTAACGACGGAGAGGAAAAAACTACCGCTACTAGAATTGAGGGAGATGTATCGACAGAAAAAATTATTAATAAATTAAAAAAGAATGGTTTTATTAAATAAAAACAGAATTTGAAATTTGATTCTGTTTTTTATTGTAAAATTAATATAGGTGATATAAAGTGTATTTTTTATTAGAGACATGTCAACATCCAGGAGTACTTAAAGTAATATATTTTATTAGTCTTCTTATCAATATTGTATTTATGATAGTTCCTATTATTCTTATTATTTTACTACTTATAGATTTTAGCAAAGCGGTTATATCTGGAGATAGTGAAAATAAGAACAAAAGAAAAATTCAAATAATAATAGTCCTTCAGGAAGTATTTATGTGAAGTTAGCAGATGAGATGGTTAGTGTGGCTACTAAAGAAGTAGGTACTACTGAAGGTGATAATGATAATAATAAATATGGTAAAGATTTAAATATGAATAATGTACGGTGGTGTGCGATTTTTGTAACATGGGTATCGAAACATACTACTGTTAATAATATCAATCTTTTTGATGATATTATAACGCAAAATGGAAGCTTTACTTCTTATGCTTCAACAACGGGTAATATAATGTTTTTTGTAAATCAAAGTCATTTGGAGTTTCATCCTGCAGAACAATACGGTGGTAATTATACTCCTAAAAAAGGTGATTATATATTTTTTGATTGGGATAATACTTGGAATAAAAAAATGGATTTTAATTCTATTTATTCCGCTGCTGAACACACTGGAATGGTGGAAAAAGCTAGTAATCAAAGAGTATATACTATTGAAGGAAATAGTTCACATAAGGTAAGTAAAAATGAATATCCTTTAAATTCAAAAAGTATATTAGGATATGGTTCTTGGTATTAGTTAATAAGAAGATGACATATGAAAAAAATATTATTGTTTATTTTGCCCTGTTTATTTTTAACCGGTTGTAGTGTTAATTATAATTTAAAAATTGAAAATAATTCTTTTCGTGAAACTATCACTGGTAATGTTTTAAATAATGAAATTGAAATTACTGATAATCAAACGGATATTAGTCTAGCATATCAGTTAATAAAATTTGACCAAGCTTCTACTATTGATAATGATAATTTGTTATATGATAAGACATTGAATGAAAATGAGAATTCTATTGATTATAATTATACTTTTACTTATAATGAGCAAACTATTAATAATTCTAGAATTTTGTCTGAGTGTTTTCAAGATTTTAAATTTGAAATTAACGATGATTATCATTATTTAATGACTATTGGTGATTTTTATTGTAATTATACTGATGAAATATTTGTCAATATAACTACTGATAATAAAGTTACTCTTAATAATGCTGATAAAGTTAATGGTAATTCTTATACTTGGGTTATGAAGGAAGGTAATAATCCTAATATAAATATGATAGTTTCAAAATCTGATAAGGTAAATAATAAGAAAAATGGTCTTAGTACTTTTAAAATTATTTCTTTTGTTATATTAATTATTTTATCTATAGTTTCATATGTAATGTTTAAAAAAATAAATAATACTGATTATTAATAATAAACCCTCATTTCAATATCTAGGAAATGAGGGTTTATGTAATTTGATTTTTTATTTTAGATATTCTTTTCCTTTAAAAGGATCATATGTAAGCAAATTATTGAAATTTTGCTGCCTTAACGCTTCGTAAGTTACTAGTGCTACACAGTTAGATAAATTTAATGCTCTTACATTTTCGCTTGTTGGAATTCGGTAACATTTATCTAAGTTATCATGGAGTATTTCCTTTGGAATTCCTGTACTTTCTTTACCAAATATTAAATAAATATTTTTAGTTGAATCAGAAAAGTCTATTTCACTATATGGTTTTGTTCCATACCTTGTAAAATAATAATATTCTCCTTGATTGCTATTTTGGAAATCTTCAAAATCTAAATATCTTTGATAATTTACTTTGTCAATATAATTTACACCACTTCTTTTTATTTTTTTTTCGTCTAAGGCAAAACCAAGTGGTTCGATTAAATGAAGTCTACTATTGGTACCAGCACAAGTTCTCATTATATTACCAGTATTTTCTGGTATTTCTGGCTCATATAAAACAATATTAATCATTTATTATATCTTCTTCCTCTAAATAATCTACTAAATTATTAATATTATAATTATTATTTTTAATGTTATAAATACTATATAGATTTCCATCTTTAAAGATCATTATTGATGGTGTGTTAGTAATATCTTGATTATTTATATTATATGTTTCTTTTATATCTTTAGTTATATTTTTATCTTTTAGTTCTTCTGTTAAATCTAAATATAAAATATCATTATTTAATGAATTTTTAATAATTATATTTTTAAATTTTTTTTCAAAATCTCTTATCTTTTGATCTTCTAGGACAGATGAATATATAACTGCATCTTTGTTCTCAACTAAATAATTATTTAACTCGTTATAATTTATTACTTGAAGGTATTTATCCATAATCATGGTATTTAATTTACTTTCTTCATATGCGTTATACCACATATAAAAATAAATAACTAAAATAATCGATAATATTAGAACCACCGCTAGTATGATATAGTTTTTTAAGGGAATGTTTTTTTCTTTTTTCATAGTAATATAGCCTCCATTAATATTGTAACAGTTTGAAATGTATTTTTCAAGAAAATTATATGAAAAAAATATTTTATTATGATATAATATAGATACTTATTTGGGGTGAGTATCTATGAAAGAAAATTATAGTCAAATGTGTGAAAATATTTTAAACAATTTAGGTGGAAAGAAAAAACTACTACTCCACAGTTGTTGTGGACCTTGTAGTAGTTATGTAATTAGTTATTTAACTGATTATTTTGATATTACTATACTCTACTATAATCCTAATATTTTTCCCTATGATGAATATTTAAAAAGAAAGGATGAACAGATAAGACTTATTAATGATATTAAATCTAATATTAAAAATAATATAGATATAATGGATTGTGATTATGATAATGATATTTATAATGATCTTGTTAAAGGACTTGAAAATGAACCTGAAAGAGGAAATAGATGTAAAGTCTGCTACCGAATGAGAATGGAGAAGACAGCTATTATAGCTAAAGAAAATAATTATGATTATTTTTGTACTACTTTATCTGTTAGTCCATATAAAAATTCTCAATGGATAAATGAAATTGGCAAGGAATTAGAAAATAAATATTCTATTGGTTGGTTATATTCAGATTTTAAAAAGAAAGATGGATATAAACAATCCATCTTATTATCTCAAAAATATAATCTTTATAGGCAAAATTACTGTGGTTGTATTTATTCTAAACCCCAGTAGTTTTCTTTTGTATTAATATATAAGTTACTACTACAACTGCTACTGCTAACAATAAGCAAACAGTACCTATTATAATATATTTGTTAATAGCGAAACCTGCTTTTTTCATTTTGCCAACATTAGGTTGTACTGCTACACCGACATTTTCAAGACTTGGGTCTGAAACAATTGCAACATTACCACCAAGTTTATCAATTTGTGGATTTGGTAAATTATCTACAAGTTGATTATTAGATTGAATTACTTGAGGTTCTTGATTAGAGCTACTTGGTGCCAGTTGTGGTGATACTTGTTGTTCTATAGTTGTACTTTGAGGTACAACGTTATTTGAATTTAATTCAGTAGGAATAATATTTGGAGTTTCATTTAAATTAGGAATTACTCCTTCTAAAGTATTGTTTTGTGTTTCTGGAACGTGTGGTGTTAAGGAATCATTAATTGTTAATGTATTAACAGGAATATTTTGAACAACTGGTTCAATATTTGGAGTTATAGGACTACTTTCAATTGATGCTGATTCAGTTACAACTGGTTCTGGATTAGTATTTTCAATCGGTAAAGTCCAAGTTGGATTTGATACTTCTTCTTGATTGGTTATATTTTTACTAGCTAAATTTTCCTCATAAAATTTAATAGCATCTTCAACAAGTATTTTACTTGTAATTGCAATAGAACAATTACTAAAATACTCCTGCTCTCCTAAATCTGGTATTTCATTAGATAATTTAACAGAGAATTTATCTGATAATCCATTAATTAATGATAAAGCATCTGTACCTTTCTTGGCTTCAGTTGGTGTTAATATTACAATGTTGTATACAATATTATTTAATTTTCCCTTTTCTTCAGGTAAAATATTATCAATAAAATATTTTCCTTCTGAATTTAAAATTAATTTTGAAACAAAAATTTGTCTATTTTCTTCATTTTCTTCAATACTATAAATTAAATAATCTTTATTTTCAAAATTAAATTTTATAATAGCATTGGCATTTTTTTGTATATTGTTGTTTTTATCTTGTACTATAAAATTTTTATTCATATGAGTTCCTCCTTACATGATAGAGAGACTATCATCTATTCTGTGGTAAGTATAACATATTTTTTTTATAGTTACAAGACTTATTTCGGAAAAAATTATATTTATGTCAAATATATACAAATATTAAAATAAAAAAAGAAAAGTTTTGCTTTTCTAGATTATAAAATAAAAAAAATATTGGCAACGTCCTATTTTAGCAGAATCCACTATCGTCGGCGCTGAAGTGCTTAACTTCTGTGTTCGGGATGGGAACAGGTGAACCACTTCGCAATAATCACCAATATAATTTTACAAAAATATATTAATAGTTCTCTGAAAACATGATAATGCGGTTAATCAAATTAAATAATTTAGGGATTAAATCCTCAATCTATTAGTACTAGTCCGCTCAATGTATCGCTACACTTCCACTTCTAGCCTATCTACCAGTTAGTCTTTCTGGGATTTTACTTGCTTTAAGCAATGGGAAAACTCATCTTGGAGGGGGCTTCACGCTTAGATGCTTTCAGCGTTTATCCCTTCCCTACATAGCTACTCTGCGCTGCCACTGGCGTGACAACAGATACACCAGAGGTAGGTCCATCCCGGTCCTCTCGTACTAAGGATAGCTCTCCTCAATTTTCCTGCGCCCACGACGGATAGGGACCGAACTGTCTCACGACGTTCTGA
>CAMEJC010000002.1 GCA_945919295.1 uncultured Mycoplasmatota bacterium | reverse complement strand
GGAAAACCGACATTTATTTTTACCGATTTCCTACATTTTATTTTACCATTTACAATAAAATAATTTATGTTATTATTATGGTAAGTAAAAGGAAGCTGATATAAGCTTCCGAAATGTCATGGATAGATATCATTTACACAGATTTTTTTACACACTCAAAAATAATATGTATTAAAACAACTTTTTGTTTTTTATTATAATTTAAAAGTGATATTAAAAAATATCACTTAAAATTTTATATATAGATTTATATTTGTTTTTTTATTTTTGTTTTGGTATATGGTTTTGTCACTTTTTCTTTTGGTAAATCATGTATGGTTAAACCATTATCTTCTTTTTTTTCTAATTCTTGTTGGAATATATTCTTCCTAGTGTTTTGTAAATTTGCTGTGATATTATCTTTTTTTCTAAGTAATTCTTTTTCTTTTTTTTCTAACGATTCTTTTTGTTTTTGTCTATCCCTAATTGTTTTTTCAATCTCTATATATTTTGTTGAATTTTTTAATTTGGTGATTTTTCTTTGTATTATTATTTGACATATTTCTGATATTCCAACAAAACTTATCACTAAAGATAATATACTTACAATAAAACTAATTATAATTTCTATAAAAGTTGAAGCATTTAGAATTATCGATAATTGGAAATAGCCTACTAATAATACTATTATTTTTTTAATTTGTGAACATATACTATTTATCGTATAAATTTTATTTTCAATTTTTTCTTCATTTACTCCGAATAATTCTTGAAGTTCTTTATCTATTTTTATTTTTGAACAACTACAGTTAATTATTTCTACTTTTGTTTGAAGTAAAGATTCTTTTAATTGTGCTTCTTCTTTTAATTCAGAATACGGCATTGTCTCTTTATTATAATCCATAAATTCTATTCTCCTTTTTGGTATTATAATATACTATCTACTGATAATTGTCAAGAAAATAAAAGTGATATTTCTAAGTGCACTTAAAATTATGAAAAAATCAAATGTTAACACCTAATTTTTACTAATTGTTTTTACTTTTGTATATGGTTTGCTTTTTTCATAATTATTTTCTAAATTAGAAAAAATAATGTCTGTATTTTTCTTAAAACTAGATATTTCATTTTCTTTTTGACATATTTTTTCTTCAGTAATTTCTAAATCAAATGAAATAGCATCTTTTTCTTTTGTTAGTTTTTCTGCTCTTGCAAGGGTTTCACTTTGTTGTTCTTCTTTAGCTTTAATTTGATTTTCAATCTCTAAATTTTTTTCACTAGTAAGTATTTTTTTTATTTTTCTTTTAATTATTTTCTCGATTAATAATTTAGTTCCTTTAAAGGTTCCAAAGGTCATTAATCCTGTAATTAAAGTTCCAATTAAATTTTCTAAGTAAGTAACTGATAGTTGAAGTGTAAACATTACTCCAATCGTAAATACGATCACACTAATTATTAACTCAGCAATAACTCCCATGTTATTAATATGGCAAATTTTCTTTTCATTTTTTTCCTCTTTAGTAATTAATAAAGTTTGTATTTCTTTGTTTAAATTATTGGATTCGATACCATTGCCAAAAAGTTCTAGGTTTTTATTGAAAAGTTTTGTTTGCAGTTTATATTCTTCTTCTTTCAATCCTTTTAATTCAGATAATAATATTCTATAATTTTCTTCAAAGTTATTCATAAACAATAAATTCCCCCTTTCACGTCATAATATAATACAACATTACGAGTGAAATGTCAAATTTATGATTTTTTAGATCATAATTTTTATAAAATAATGAGCCATGGAATATGAAATGATAAAAAGAAATTCTATATTTTTTTAGACTCTCTTTCTTTGTATTCTTCTAATGTTAAATTGTTATCATATATATATCTGGCAATATTTCCAACATATCTTAGATGCCACGGTTCATAACTATATTTAGTTATATCTTCCTTCCCTTCAGGATATCTTAATATGAAACCATATCTATGACAATTTTGATGAATCCATTTAGTTTCTTGAAAGTCTTCAATTTCATGTTCAATATAACATTTTTCATCTCGATAAATGCAAAAATCTAATGCAAGTCCAGTTTGATGTTCTGATTTACCTGGTTCTGCTATACGTGTTATGGCATAACTAAATCCTTTTTCTTCAAGTAATTTATTATATATTTTTTCTTGATAATCATAATCTCGATATCCACTTTCAATGTCGATATAATATTTATATTTTAAAGCTTCGTTTTTTAACTTATCAAATGCCTCTTTAACTTTTACATCTATATATATATTATCTTTATATTTACTTTCGGTAATTACTAAATTATTTGGTATATGTGCTCTTGGTAGAGGATTATCCTTATTTACTAAAATATTATAATCCATGTTTACCTCCAATATATTATATTCAAATAAAAAGAAATAGATACTATTATTTTCTATTTCTTTGCTTTTTAAACTATAATTTTGTAATATTTGGATGTCCCTTCATTAATTTTTTTATTCCAATTGGATGAGGAAATGCAACAGTAAGAATAGATTTATCAATACTGATTATGATTCCTTCTCCAAATTCGGTATGACTAATTCTTTCTCCAACTTCATATTCAACTGTTTTATCAATGTTTTTCTTTACTTTTGAGACAATCTTATTAAATGATTTGTTTTTCTCAATATCAAGATATTTTTCATCTATTTCATCAATAAAACGACTAGGTTTATTTCTATTTGTATTACCAAAAAGCATTCTACTTTCTGCGGATAATATATATAGTTTTTTCTTAGCTCTTGTTATAGCTACATAACATAATCTTCTTTCTTCTTCAATAGCAGATAAACTTCCATCATTTATGGCATTATAATGGGGAAATATTCCCTCTTCCATGCCGACAATAAAAACATAATCAAACTCTAATCCTTTAACTGAATGTACGGTCATCAAGCTTACTCTATTTGTTCCATCTTGATGTTCGCTCATATCACTAACTAATGATATTTCATCTAAAAAGTCTTCAAGAGTAGCAGATCCATATTCTTCTTCATAACTTTTAGTAACACCTTTAAATTCATTTAAATTTTCTAATCTTATTTCATCTTCGAGTAATTTAGATGACATTAACTCTTTTTTTATACCACTTTTTTCTAAAATATTATCAACAAGTTCTGTTAATGACAAGTTTTCGCTTTCCTTGGTTAATTCTTCAATTAACTTTTTAAATTCTAACTCTTTTCCCGATGAGATGGCTTCAAATAATGATGTATCATTTTCTATCGCTGCATTTGTTAAGTTATCAATTGTCTTTTCACCAATTCCTCTTTTTGGAGTATTTATTATTCTAAGTAAACTTACATCATCTTTATGATTATTGATTAATCTTAAATAGCAAAGTAAATCTTTTATTTCTTTTCGATTATAAAAATAGAAGCTACCTACTACTCGATACTTAATATTTTTCTTTAGCATTTCCTCTTCGACAACACGTGACTGGGCATTGGTACGATAAAGAATAGCAATGTCTTCTTCATTTACGCCTTGATTTATAAGTTCTTTAATTTCAGTAGCAACAAAAGATGCTTCTTCTTTTTCATTTCCTACTACTTTGTATTTTATTTTCTCACCAATAGGATTGTTACTCCATAGTTTTTTATCCTTTCGTTCTTTATTGTTTTTTATAACACTATTGGCGGCATCTAATATTGTCTTAGTAGAACGATAATTTTCTTCTAGAAGAATAGTTTTGGCTTCGGGATAGTCTTTTTCAAAGTTTAATATATTTTTATAATTTGCCCCACGAAAAGCGTATATTGCTTGATCATTATCACCTACTACAAAAATATTACGATATTTAGCTGAAAGTAATTTACTGAAAATATATTGGGCTTCATTAGTATCTTGATATTCATCGATTAAAATATATTTATATCTATCTTGATATTGTTCAAGAATATTTGGATATATTTTAAATAATTTAATTGGTAATATTAGTAGATCATCAAAATCGACAGAGTTTCCATTTTTTAATTTCTTCAGATATTGTCTGTATACTTCCACTACTTTATGATCAAATTCAACTTTAGAAAATTCATCAAGTCCCATCATTTCATTTTTAGCAGAACTTATTTTATTTTTTATTTCTCGTGCATTATAATAATCTTTAGACATATTTAAATCTTTCATTATTTTTTTGATTATTGTTAAAACATCATCACTATCAATAATAGTAAAGTTTCTTTCATATCCTAAAAGATTATAATTTTCTTTTAAAATTTTTAATCCTAATGAATGAAATGTTGATATTTGAATATTATAAGCTTCTGCTCCAATTAGCCTTATAACCCTCTCTTTCATTTCCTTTGCTGCTTTATTGGTAAAGGTTATAGCTAATATATTTAAAGGACTAATACCATTTTCAATTAAACCCACTATTCTATTTGTTAATACTTTTGTTTTCCCTGAACCCGCTCCTGCTAAAACTAGCATAGGGCCATTTATATGATTGACAGCTTTCATTTGTTCACTATTTAATTCCTGCATTTTTTACCTCATCTTTCTTATTTCATTTTATCATTATTAGATTAAGATGTAAAGAAATGAAAATTATCTTTTTTAGTTTTTTATTATACTAATTTATAGATCAATAGGGTAAAAAGAAAAAGATTTTAATTTCTTTTTCTTTAATTCATTAATTAATTTTTTGTTTCTTTATTTTACCATTTTCATTTCTTTTATTGTAATTATTCTTGTTATTATATACATATATTTGTTTCTTTTGTATCGTAAATTTGTTTAATTATTTGTATATGTTTTGTCATAATTGTTATTAGTATCATTTTTTATTAATTTTTCTATGTTATGAATGAGATTATATCCAGTTTCTGCAAAAATACCACTTAATGATATAGCTAGATTAAAATCTTTAGTTATTATAAAATAGAATATTGAAACACTAAGACCAACAACTATATTTTGTATTATTATAAGATTGTTATTGATATATGGACATCTTTTTGATATAAAACCTAGTATCCATGTAAGAATCATAGTAAGTAATGTAACTATTAATTCAGTATTGTTGTTAATAAAATCCATACAATCACCTCTTTTTTATTATTTTATGTAAAAAAAAGATATTTCGGTAATAGAGTAGTCTAAAAGAAAAAAGATTATAAAAATTATTTATAATCTTTTGATATATAATATTTATTCTTCGTCATTTCCGCTTTCTTTTTCTTTTCTCATTTTAGAAAAATAGTATGCCGAATATCCTAATGCTCCAATTCCTACTGTCCAGGCAGTAAAGATTAGTGCTGAACCTGTTTTAGGATTGTCTTTGATTGTTTCAGTTTTACAACTGTAATATACTGTTTCTTCAAAGTCTTTACCATTTATTTTTATTTCAACTGTTTCTTTATCAGGAGTACATCCTGTTATTTCAGGTGAATCTACTGGCTTAGTATATCCATCATCAAGTTTACTATCTTTATATGGATCGTGTACTTCTTTTTTTGTTTCTTTATCTAAGTAGTTTATTGTGGCATTATATTTATTAGTACACTCTTCTACTTTATAAGTTATTTTATATAGTGCTGGAGTTAAATATGTCTTGTCAGTTTCACTATATGATGGTAGAACAAATCCTGTTTTTCCTTCTTTGTTAGCCGCTGTAATTTTTCTTGTTATCAAGAATTTTATAGTTTCTTCACCTTCTTTAATAGTCGGCTTAATAGTTGTTGTATCTGGAATTATAGCGCCTGTTTTTAACTCAGAATTTTCAATACTGTCATATCTTACAACTTTTGTAGAATCTCCAGTTATTTTTCCTGTTTCATCCGTTGCATACCATGTGCCATGTAAATAATATGATATTTTTCCTTCAGTAATATAAGTGCTTGAACCTTCTTTATTTGTTAGATTATCATCATTTATTGTAAATTTTACTGTTGTAGGATTGTTAGTTGATGTTAAAATAGCTTTATATTTAGTGTAAAATTTATCCAAATCAAATTCATTCTTAATACATGACATATCATTATCATCACTTGTTAAACATACTTTAGATTCTTCTATACTTCCTTTTATTATGTTTTCTGGCAATGCTGGAAAAAATGTTCCATGATATCTTTCAGTTCCACTATTAATAATTTCATTAAGATTAGTTTCAGTATATATTTCACTAAAGAAATAATAATTTGTGTATTTTACTTCTTGACATACTTTATTTTCTTCTGCAGCTTTTGCTTGAGTGACGAAAGATATAACAGCTAAAGTAGAAATACTTAGTAACCCTATTCTTTTTAGTAATTCATTTTTCATTATTTTTCGTTTCCTCCTATCCTATTATATTTACATTATATAATAGTTTTTTTTTTTATGCAATAGATAAAATAAAAAAAGTTCATAATTTTGAACTTTATTTATATTTATATAATGTATCGGTAGCCATTGCTGTTAATGTTTGATCTGCTAGTATGCCTTTTTGATAGGCAAAATAGGCTGCTGCTCCTATCATGGCAGCGTTATCTGTACAATAACTCATTCTAGGAAATGATAAATGGACATTTTCTTTTTGGCATTCTTCAGTTAATTTTTCTCTTAGTCCTTTGTTTGCAGATACTCCTCCTGCTACTATTAAATTATTTATGTTATATTCTTTTAGCGCTCGCATTGTCTTTTTAGTTAGAATGGTTACAACTCTGTTTTGAAATGTAGTACATAGATTTTTAACATTTATTTCATTTCCTCTTTGTTTTTCATTATGAACAAGATTTATAACAGCAGATTTGATTCCACTAAAACTAAAATTATAACTCTTATCATCTAAGGGATATGGTAAATCATAAGTATCCTTTCCCTCGTGAGCAAATTTGTCTACTAATGGGCCTCCTGGATATGATAATCCTAGTACTTTAGCTACTTTGTCATAGCATTCTCCAACAGCATCATCCAAAGTGCCGCCAATTCTTTCAAATGAGTAGTCTTCTTTCATATAGATCAATTCACTATGTCCACCACTTACTACTAAGGCTATTAATGGAAATTTTAATCTTTCTTCCAAGTTATTAGCATAGATATGGCCCGCTATATGATGAACTGGAATTAGTGGTTTCCCTGTTACTAAAGCTATTGTTTTAGCAGCTTGTACACCGATTAATAAGCTTCCTATTAGACCAGGACCATATGTTACAGCAATTGCTGTTATTTCATCTATTGTCATATTTGCTTCACTTAATAATTCTTCTAGGACAATGGTTATGTTTTCAATATGATTTCTACTTGCTATTTCTGGTACTACGCCACCATAATTTTTATGGATATCGATTTGACTTAAAACAACAGTAGCTATCTCTTCACAACCATTTTTGATAATACTCATACTTGTTTCATCACAACTTGATTCCACTGCTAGTATGTATAATTCTTTCATTTACATCACCTGTTTTTCCATTAATATTGCGTCTTCATCTCCATAATAATACTTTCTTATGGCTACTTCACGAAAGCCAAATTTTTTGTAGAGATGAATAGCAATTTTGTTACTTTTTCTTACTTCGAGTGTAATATTTACAACTCTATTTTCAATAGCTATCGATATTAAATAGCTCATTAATTTTGTTCCTATTTTCTGATCTCGATATTTTTCATCTACTTGAATGTTATCAATCTCAATGCGATCATATATAAGTGAATAATCTAAAGTACCAACAATTTTATCATTTTCTATATATTGAGCATGTTTACTAAATGGAACATCATTTTCTTTTGATACTTCTATTATCATTTTTTCTCCATAGCCTCTGGTAATTTTAGATATATTGGATTTACACCATGTGGATTCATATTTTTCATTTTCTTAGTATATTCAACTATCTTTTCAATATTATATTTTTTTGATGAATCCACAATAGTGGGATTATACTGATTAATTAATTCTTCTACCTTTTGCAATGGTGCAAATTCTTCGATTATTTTGTTATAATCTTTATCATATAAACCAATATAATAGTTACCGTGTTTGGCATCTATCTTTGATAAAAAATAGTTACCTGTCAACCCTATTATACGTGCTTGTAATGATGTTATGGTTACAATTCTTATTTTTTCAAGATAGGCATACATCTTAGCAATTGTTACTCCTATTCTTATACCGGTAAAAGATCCAGGTCCATTTACAACTATTATTTCATCAACAGCATTTGGGGATATTTTATTTTCTTTTAATATATCTTCGATGTATTTGCTTACATAAATTGAATGTTCTCCAGGAATATTATTATGAATACAAGATAATTCTTTTCCTTCTTTTAATAGGGCGATAGATACATCAGAAAGTGATGTATCTATAAATAAACTTATCATATTATTGCCTCACAAATATTTATATATTTATCACCGTGAGGGTTTAGTACTATTACTCTTGTATTTTCATCTACTATTTTAAATTTAATATCTAGTCTTTCTTCAGGAAGAATGTCTTTAATAATATTTGCCCATTCAATGATAGTTACTCCTCCTTTATCGAAGTATTCTTCAATACCCAATTCTTCATTGGTATCTTCTATTCTATAAACATCCATATGATATAATGGCAATTCTCCATTATATTCTTTTATTATCGTAAATGTTGGTGAAGTTATTTCTTCAATTCCCATAGCATGGGCAAATCCTTTAGCAAAAACGGTTTTTCCACTTCCTAGATCTCCATTTAAGCAAATAACCATTCCTGGAAATTTTTCTGATTCAATATTTTGAGCTATAGCAATTGTTTCATTATCGCTATGTACTGTTATTTTATATTCTTCCATTTTCTCACCTTTCTTCTTATGTCTATTTTATTATATCAAATATTAAATGTAAAATACAATAGTTTTTGTTACTTTTATATATAAAGTTTAAAGTTAATTACTTTATAATAAAATAAAAAAAGTCAAGGTTCTAAGCAAACTGTCTTCTTCTTCAACCTTGACTTTATTTTAATCAAAAATTTTTTATTTTGATTCTTCTAGTGTTAATTCTGTCTTGTTCTCTTTACCGTTTCTATTATAAGTTATGTTTATTTTTTCACCTGGCGAATGTTTATATAATTCATAACGAAGTTTAGCTACAGAAGTAATTTCTTCATCATCTATTTTGATTATAATATCCCCTTTTTGTAATCCTGCTTTTTCAGCAGGTGATGATGATACAACTTCTAAAACGGCCACTCCACTATCAATATTTTTTGGTAAAGTTATACCAGATTGCCATAAATAGTAGCTATCGGTAATATCTAACATACTTATACCTATATATGGTCTTTTTACGGTTTCACCTTTTTCAATTGTTTCAGCATAATACAAGGCGTCTTCAATTGGAATAGCAAAGCCCATTCCTTCAACGTTGTAGCTGGTTGTAGCGCTTGTTTTTTCTTCAGTTAATTTAAGAGAATTGACTCCTATTACTTCACCATTAACATTACATAATGGTCCACCACTGTTACCAGGATTTAAAGCAGCATCAGTTTGAAGAACTTTCATGTAATAATCAGAAGTTGTTCCACTAAAACTTACTTCAACTAATCGATCTTTACCAGATAATATTCCTTTTGTTACTGTGCCACTATAAGTATCACCAAGAGGTGCTCCAACAGCGAAAGTAATATCTCCCAATCTTATATCTTCAGTATTTCCTATAGTTGCAACTTGTTTAATACTTGCTGAACTCACTGTTAAAACTGCTATATCTGAATATGTCTCTCCGCCTAATATCTTTGTATCTGCAGAAGTGCCATCACTAAAAATTACTTTGGCAGAGTTTCCGCTCGATATAACATGATTATTTGTCATTATATAGGCTGTAGATCCTTCTGTCTTATAAACAAATCCAGTGCCTGTTGAAACTGCTTTACCATCCTTGTAAGTTGCCACAACGACTGTAGCGTCATACACTTTATCAACAGCGGAAGATATGCTATTTTCATTTATTGTATAATTACCAGTTCTTCCGGTAGTTACTGTCGATCCTTTATTTAGTTGATTTATTACTAAATACGACCAAATTGCTCCACCTATAAAAGCTACGAAAACTAATAATGGTAAAACTATTTTACTTTTTTTATTATTCATTTTTATTTGTCACCTACCTATTATTTCAATATAATCTTCTGGGAATCCCATTCTATCTAATACTTTATTTATTGAAATTGAATCAATTCGACCATCTAAAAGTTCTATTTCATATTCAATTTCTTTCATCATTAATCTAAAATCTTTTTGATTTAGTAATATTTTAAATATTATTACCACTGCAAAAAGATCATTTTTACCATATATATATTCATCATCCATCTTAGGTATGTTCATAAGTTCATGGTACTTGGTATTTGGTATTATTCTTTCTGTTTTATGTTCAAAAACAATATCTTCATGAGCACAAAGATTACGGTAATTTGAAAGAATTACTAAAATATCCTCGAGTACTGATGGTGTGGTATTGAATATTTCCGATATTTCTATTTGATCTTCTTTTTTTAGTATGGTATATAACTCACAAACAATACCAAAAGATAATACTTTAACTAACACCCACAGTGGTATATAACCATAATTGTTCATATAATGCATCGTAGCATTGTGTGAGGAGGCATTTATTCTTATTTGTCTTTTCATTTTATCAATTAAATCTCTTACTCGTCTTGTCTTGTCATGATCAGAAGTGAAATTTTTAGGATTCAAATAGTCTTTTTCACGATAACCATATTTTTTTGATAATTGATAAGATATAACTGATTTTAATTGGTTTTCAATAACTAAAACATTTTTAAATATAATATTTCGAAAATTTCTATCAAATGTAAATAATGCATATAATTCTTCAAAAGTTGTACCAGGAATAAATTTATTTTCTTTAGATGATTTCATAAAAAGATGTCGATATCCCATGATAAAGAAATAATTTTCTTTAAGCAATATGTCCTTAGTTGTAGATTCATCTTCAATAATAAGACCTTTATCTTTTAAAATTTCAATTTGTTCATTAATTGTTTTAAAGTTTTTTATCATTTATATCACACATCCCATTATTCTATACTAAAGTATAACACAAATTTTATAAAAATGATATATATTTTTTAAAAAACGGTATCATAAATTTTATCACTTCACTTTCTTTTCTCATTTTAGTTTATAATTATGGTAAGAATTTCGAATAATTATGTTTTTTTTACCATAATTATATGATACAATTAATTTGGGGTAGATAATATGCCAAGTTCAGTGACACATAGTTATTTTAGTGTTGATGTTTATAATAGGATTGATAAAAACATCAAAAATAAGCTTAAAAATAATATTGAAGATCTTAAAACGTTTTCTCAAGGTCCAGATCCTTACTTTTTTTACGACTTTCATTTAACTAAAAGATCGAAAGAAATATATAAAATAAATTATTCTATGCATCACAAAAAGATTAATGACTATTTTTTATCACTAATTAATTATATTAATGATAAAAAATATTATTCTAACGGTCAGGTTATGGCTTATTTATATGGTCATATCTGTCATTTTGTATTAGATACTACTATTCATCCTCTTACTATATATAATACTGGAATATATGACAAAAAAAATAAACAAACTTATAAATATAATGGTCTTCACGAAGAAATGGAATATTATATTGATATATATTTGATATATAATAGGGAAAATATTTTACCTAAAGATTATAAGGTTTATAAAAATATTTTTAATATTAAAAAATTAAATATTCAACTTAAACATTTAATTGATAATGTTATTAAGGATGTTTATGGTTTTGATAATGGAAGCGATATTTATTATAAATCGATTATGGATATGAAAAGGTTTTATTTTGTATTCAATTATGATAGATATGGAATCAAAAAATGTATATATAAAATTATGGACTTTATATGTAAAAATAGATGTGTAAAGAAAAGTGAGCTATCTTTTCATGTTCATCCAAATTCTAAATTATTTTATTTAAATAATAGCAAAGATGTATGGAACCATCCCTGCGATATAAATGAAAAATATGATTTTTCATTTACTGAACTTTATATTAAAGCGATAAAGAAAGCTATCAATATTATTAATGAAGTTGATAAAATGTTAAAAGGGAAAAATATTGATAGTGATAGAATAAAAAATTTATTTGGTAATTTAGATTATGCTACAGGGAAAGATTGTAGTTTGAATTTAGAATGTAAGTATTTTAAATTTTAATTTAAAAAGAATATATAATAAGTTATTGTAACTTAAAATATATTCCTTTTTTTATTAATAATGTCGATGAATTATAATCAAGAGGGACATAACCTTTTTTTAATAACTCTTCAATAATTATCATATTGTAATTGGCAGCAAATAATGTGTTGATAAGAAGGATCATTAGAAGGCAAATCACGATTCCTATTTTAAATGGAATAAAGAGCATAATAAGAACAGATACTGCAACTTCTGTCATTAACATTATATAAAACATTTTATAATTTGCTTTTTTTATAGGATATAAAAAGCCTAAGTATATCATTTCTTTTATAAATCCGTAATCGCATTCGACTGGTGGAGTGTATTCATCATATTTTAGATATACTTTTTTCATACTATCACCTATTATAAGTATACACTTATTTTTATTTTTTGAAAAGATTTTTTAATCTTTTTGATAATATTTTTCTATGGCATTGGTGATTAAAACAATTAATTTGTTTTGATAATCTTCTTGTCTTAATAAATAGTTATCACTTGGATTTGATATAAAACCTGCTTCAATTAAAACTCCTGGTGTTTTTATGAACTTGTACATATAATAAGTATTATCTTTTTTTATTTCTCGAATATTTGAAAAGTGTTGATTTAAGTAATCTGTAATAGTGGAGGCAATTTTTTTGTTTTCTTTATTTTGAGTAGTATAAAATATTTGTAATCCCCTCCAAGATGGAGATGTTGTGGAATTTAAATGAAGCGATATGTACATATTTGGTGATATATCATTGATATATTTGGCGCGGTTATAAAGATCATTTCTTTTTCTATTAACAATTGTTGTGGATAAATCATCATCATTCTCTCTAGTTAGATAAACGATTGCTCCTCGTGATGTAAGTTCCTTTTCTAATTTTTTAACAAGAATTAGATTCAAATCTTTCTCAATAATTTGACCACTACTGGCGCCTTGATCAGGGCCACCATGTCCAGCATCTAGAACAATTACTTTTCCAAGTAAATTTAAATCTTTAATGGTAGCAGTTACTCTAGGTAGACATAAGGTAAAAAGAAAAAAACATAATATTATTAATAGTTTATATTTATTCATATATACACCTATTAAATTATATGTTTTTTATTATTCAAAATAACTTCCTCCAATAAATTCTCTTAAAATAGATATTTGAGGTACAGTTTCACTAGGTATTGGTAGAACGCATTTTAAAAGTTCTAGCAGTCTTTGTGCTGTCAAGTATTCTGGATCATCTTCTTTAATGGTAAATAGTAGTGGTTCTGCAAATGTTTTCAAAACTGCTAATTCATAGGCAAGACTAGAATTGAAAATAACATCAGCGTTATCTTGATATGGAAAAACATATTTTTCCTCGCCATCTCTAACATCCGACCAATTATTTAGTGTTGTAGAGGGGCTATATCCTCTAGTTCTATTATCTCTTACTATTCTTCTTAAAAGTCTTAAATCAGTCATACTTATTCTATTATCGTTATCAATATTTAAATATGTAAGTGGACTTATATATACTTTAAACTTTTTCTTTTTAGGAATATTTGTAAGAATATTTTCATTTAGAGCATGTAAACCTTCTATTATTAAAATATCATTATCTTTTAATTGAATTGTTCTTTTATATTCTTTTTTTCCCTCGACAAAATTAAAAGTTGGTACTGTTACTTTTGAGCCTTTCAATAGTTTGCTTATTTGATTATCAAATAGTTTAGTATCCACAGCTGTTAAAGATTCAAAATCTGGTTTACCATTTGCTCCCAAAGGTGTTTCGCTTCTCTCATGAAAATAATCATCTATTGATAAATGAGTTGGGTTTAATCCTAAACTTTTTAAATAAAGAGATAATTTCATTGATGTTGTTGTCTTTCCAGAACTTGATGGTCCTGATAGTAATACTATTTTATAGTTTTCTTTATTTAAAACTATTTGTTCTGCAATAGTAAGTAGTTTATAATCTTGCATTATTTCTGATAGTTGAATTATTTCTCCAGCATTATTATTAATTATAAAATCATTTAATTCACCTAAATTATTAATATTTAAATTATTTCCCCAAGTAGAATATTCTTCAAGACTATTAAAATAATTTTCGTGATGCGTATATTTTTTTACTTGGCCATTATCATATATTGATGGAAAACGAACTACTATTCCTTTATCTTTTATTAATGATAGGTCAAAATATTTTAGTATTGATGTATCATTTGGTAAATCTCCAATAATATAATTATACATATCATCTAGTTGATATAAAGTAACAAAATTAGAAGTATTATAAAATAGAGTTCTTACTTTGTCTTCTCTTTTGATACTTTTAAAGTATTCGATAGCTTCGGATTTTGAGGTTTCTATTTTTTTAAACGGAAGAGCTTCTTTAACTTTTTCTTGCATTACTTTTTTGATTTTTGATACTTCATCAGAAGTTACTGGTTTATCAATTTTACAAAAGATTCCCTTATCTATTGAATGTTTGACAATTATTTCGGTATTTTTGCCTAATACTTCTAATGCCGATAATTCAAATAAGTAAATTAAGCCCTTTTCATATATTTTGTTGCCTTGTTTGGTATTAATATCATATAAAGATAATATACCACTTTTATATAGAGAATCTTCAGGGTTTATTATTTGATTATTATATTTTGCACAAATTACTCCTTCAGGATACTCTTTTTTTAATGTTTCTACTATTTCTCTTAATTTTATTCCTTTTACATATTCTTTTTTTTGACCGTTATCCAAGGTTACTATTATAGATTGCATAGTTGTCCTCCTTATTATTCTATAATTTATTATATCATATAATTTGCATTTTTTGTCATACTTTTTTTCGTATATAAAATGTATCAATAAATTATACTATTTATGGGTGATAAAAATGAATTTAATTCCAATGGTTATTGAGAAAAATGAAACAGGGGAAAGGGCTTATGATATTTATTCAAGGCTTTTAAAAGATAGAATTATTATTTTAAATGGAGAAATTACTGACAATACTGCAAATATCATTGTGGCGCAACTCCTTTATTTAGATAGTCTAAATAATAATGATATTAGTTTATATATTAATTCTCCAGGAGGTAGTATAACTGATGGTATGGCTATATATGATACGATGAATTTTATTAAAAGCGATGTATCAACAATATGTGTGGGAATGTCTGCATCAATGGCAGCTTTTATTCTTGCAGTTGGAAAAAAAGGAAAAAGGTATATTCTTCCTAATGCGGAAGTAATGATTCATCAACCACTGGGAGGAGTTCAAGGTCAGGCAACAGAAATTAAAATAGCTGCTGAGAGAATATTAAAACTAAAAAAGAAACTAAATAAAATATTATCTTTGATGACTGGTAAGGATTTGGAAACTATAAATCATGATACGGAAAGAGATTATTTTATGAATAGTGAAGAAGCTTTGAATTATGGTATTGTTGATAAGATATTAAATAATAATGAAAAAAACTAAGAAATTATCTTAGTTTTTATTGTATTTTTGTATTTCCTGTTTTGGTATATCCTTCAACATAATCTTCTGTTGACCAGATTACGTCTCTGTTTGTTTCAACATATCTATAATAAGATATTGTTTCATAATCACCTGATGGTTTAGTACTTGTTATTTCATTTGATGCAAATTTTATATTTAATTTTAATGGTATTAAGTAAATATCTTCTTTTATATTACTGTCATAGTAAGTTTTTACATTGTTAATATCTGTAATATATATAGTAACATTGACATAAAATGATCCTTGTCTATAATAAGGCGATAATTTATAAGCAAAGTTATTATATTTTAACGAATAACTAGATATTTCGTTTGGAATTTTTATATTTTTGTTGTTGTATAATGATACATTTTTTTCATTTAAATATTCGCTTTCATCATTAGAATTAAAATAACTTACTTCGTCTACTGTGGTAAAATAGTATTTGCTATTTGGTACGTTATCTAATTTTAAAGTATAAGTTATAGAACTTTTATTTATATCATCTTTTTTTATAAATCCTATTGTATAATATGTTTTTTGATCAATACCATAGTACTCATATTTATTTTCAATATTAGTACCAGTTGTACTTCCCCTCATCCATTTTGTATATGTTGTCCACTCTTTGACATATTCATAGTATGTATCTTTTTCATTATTTGAACTACTATTGTTAGAAGTACCAGCATTGCTATCTTTATTTTGAGATTTAGTATTTGTCTCTTTTTGTTCTGAGTTATCTTTTTCTACGCTGTTATTACAATTTCGACAATCTTTTAAGTCAAATTTTTTAGTAATGGTGTTTTTCTCTTTACCACATATTAATTTTGTTTCGACAATATAATTTTTCTTTTCTCTAGTTATTTTAGAATAACTATTCTTAGTATCACAAATATTTTTTCCATCATTATTAATAGAAACGATTAATTCTTTTTCGATTAATTCTTCTAAGGTTATTTTGATACTCTTACCTTTATCTAGAGGTAAATCTATTCCTTTAAAATATTCGATCGATACTTTCTCCATATTATTTATATTGTTATTAAAAGTTTCAGATAATTTATTCTTGTTTATTATCTTTGATACTAACCATATTATTATTAATGCAAAAATAAATATAATAACAATCTTGATAAATAAACTAAGCCAGTTTATTCTTCTTTCGTCTTCCATAAAAAACCTCCCTATTTGGTGGTATTATAGCTAAATACTTTCTAAGAAACAAATTATCAAACAAATTATTATTAAAAAAATTATATACATAATACTTTTAATAAGCGTATTTATTTCATTGATTAGTTTAATAATTTCTTTGTTTTCTAGCATATAATCCTTCCCTAAAATTGTTTTTTATTATAGCATACAAGATATTAGTTGTCAACAGTTAAATAAACAATTGTGCACCCCTCATTTAAGTTATCAGTATGAAATTTAATAACTTCTTTTCGATTATTTAATACCTCATGAACTGATTTTTTTACTAACCCTTTTCCTTTTCCATGAATTATTAATATTTTACTATTTTTCATAATTAAATTATCATCAATAAAATCATTAGTGGCTACTCTAGCAGTTTCTATATCATAGCCATGTAAATCTATAGATGGTAAATTTTTTAAAAATATATCTTCCATATTTACCTCCATCTTTTTTTAAATATTATATCAAATATTTTTAAATAATAAAAGATAAGATTATTGATATGGTAATCTTATCGTGGCCTTCGTTCCTTTATTTAATTCTGAGGAATATATTAGTTCCCCATTATGGGCTTTTACTATTTCGTTAGATAATGCTACTCCAAGTCCACTACCAGTAGGTTTGGTAGTATAAAACATTTCCTTTATTCGTTCTAATGTTTCTTCACTCATTCCAGTACCGTTATCTTCTACTATAATGTCAATGTGGTTTTTATAGATATTACTAGATATTTCTATTTTTCCTTGATTATTTATTGATTCATAACTATTTTTTAATAAATTGATCATTACTTGTTTTAATCTCTCATAATCCCCCATAAAATATATTTCCTCATCTTCGCGGTCTTTATATATTAATTTTACATTATGACTTTTCGTTATTATTTTAAAACAATCATATACATCTTCGAGAATAAGATTTAAGTCTATTTGTTCCTTTACTACTTTGATTTTATTTAACTCTAGAAAATCACTCATAATATTAAGGCTTCGATTAATTTCTTGTTTCATTATAGATATATATTTAATAGTTTTATCTTTTTGTTCTAAATCAATCATTTCTAAATATCCTTTGCATACTGCTAGAGGATTTTTGATTTCGTGGGTTAATTTAAATAGAGCATCTTTGATAGTCTTATCTTTTTCTAATAGTTTGATTGAAGTGTTTAGAGATTGTACTTTTTCTATTACTTTGAATATATAAACAACTGAAAAGGTAACAAAGTAATAGATAAACACTAGTAATATTAATTCTATAAAATCATTTATTGATACTGTGGTAACTTCTCTAAAAAAATATTCAAAAGATAAGAAAAAGCCTTGCAATACTGCTATTGAAAGAATAAAGCCACTCGTACTTAATCTTCTTTTATTAGCACACATATATAATATTAGGTAAGATGTATACTTTATAATAGTTATAAGACATAATTCATTAAACATAAAATAACAATAAACTATATTTATTATTGATAGTACTATCGCTGATGAGGTTCGTTTTTTCATATAAGCTATTACTATTGGTATGTTGCAAAATAATAATATTTTACTACTGTTACTTGTTATACCAAAACGAAGACATAAATATAATGATGTAAAAAGCGCTATATTTAATAAAAAATTATTATATGACTTGCTTATTTCTTCTTTATAGCATACTAAAACTAAATATACTAATAATGGAAAAATTATTAGTATTATATTTAATATAATATCTTCGACAGTGATTGATATCATAATTCACCTTCCCCTTACTTCAAAAATATTATAACTTTTATTTTTGTCGAATTTTGTCGAATAATGTCAAAAAAAAGAACTTTTTGTTCTTTTTTGACTTATTTTAAATCATCAATATATTTTTTTAATTTTTTAGCATCAGATCCTAAAATTATTTTAAGTTGATCATCTATTTCAACAACACCTTTAGCACCTAATTTTAATATTCCTTCTTTATTAGCTTTTGTTATATCTTTTAAGGTTACTTTAAATCGAGACATTTCTACTTCGGTGTCAAGAATATTTTCTTTTCCTCCTAAAAGGTCCACTAATTTATTTAATTCTAATTTTAAATCTTTCTTATTCATTTTCACTATCGCAAGAGCAATTATTAATAGTACTGCTACTATTATTATATATTGATATAATTCCATTTGTTTTTCCACCTCTACTATATTATACTACTTTTTTTTATTTATAACAAGATAGAATATTGCTTTTGATAAACTAATAATTTGAAAAGTTTAATTTAAATTAAAGTTAATTATTTGTTAACTGAATTAAAAATGTAATAAAATCATTATCTATTAGATTTAGAAATAAAATCATCTTAAATAATAGTGATATACTTATTTTGTGAGAAGAAAATGAAGAAAAGATTTTTAGAATTTTCAATGAATAATATTAAAAAGAAATATCCCAATTATGACGAAGATAAGCTTGATGAAATTGCTTATGGATTGGAAGCTATATATTTGACATTTACTAAAACCATAATAATTTTTGCTTTGGCATTTATTCTTGGAATATTTAAAGATATGTTACTTTTATTAATATTTTATAACATTATAAGGACAACAGCTTTTGGTATGCATGCAAAAAAAAGTATTCATTGTTTAATAATTTCTTCTATTATGTTTATAGGTGGTGGGCTTCTTTGTAAATATGTTGATATTAATATATATGTAAAATTAATAATTAGTTTAATTTCATTTATATGTTTAATTAAATACGCACCTGCTGATACTTATAAAAGGCCACTTATTAATGTAAAAAAGAGAAAAATATATAAAATTATAACAATAATTACTAGTTCAATTTATTTAATATTAATTATACTATTTAGAAATGATATTATCAGTACTTATTTATGTTTAGGATTACTTGAAGCTACCTTGATGATCCATCCTTTAATATATAGGATGTTTCAATTACCATATAATAACTATAAAAATTACAATGTTTCTTACAGTTAATATGGCAAAATAAAAGAAAAAAAGGAGGTATAAAAATGTTTGCATCACTATTATCTTGGATTGGCTCTTTATCAGCATCAGCAGGAACTAAGGCTTGTTTAATATGGCTTATAGATGAACCTAAAATGCCTAAATGCATGCTTAACAAATAATTAACTTCTTCTAAACAAAAAAATTCAGTTTATATTAAGCTGAATTTTTTATTATGCGATTTTAGGTTCTTTTACTTTTAACTCTTGAATATACAATTTATCAGTAATGGTATTTTGAGCTTCAAAAAGATCATTTTCATGTAATATCTTCTTTACTAAAAGTAAACCGTGTCCTCTATTTTTTCCTTTAGTACTATATCTTTCTTTACCAACTTTATCAAAATTAATATCAGATTCAAAAGTATTTGAAATAATTATTTTAGCACAATCGTTAATTAAATATACTTCAATACCTAACTTTTTATCTTCCGATTTTAAACTTGCTTCAATGGCATTATCCAAATATACACCAATTACTCTAACTAATTCTTTAAAATGTTTTGTATCTAAATTTTTCAAAAATGAATTTTCAATTTTCTTAGAAATATTTATAGAAACATTAATTCCTTTTCGTTCAGCTTCAATAAATTTATAATAAAAGAAGCCTTTTAATCCATTGGATGGAAGATATTTAAATTTAGAATATTTACTCATATTGCTACTTACTTTATCACCAAGAATACTGTCGATATATTCAATAATCGTTGATTCTTTTTCTTTATCGTTAATTTTACATTTAATGGTCATAAGTTCATTTTTAGTTTCATGAATCAGTGTTCTTTGTTCTTCAATATCACTTTCATAATTTTTCATAATATCTAGTAATTCATCATACTTTTTTAAAACTATTTCATTGTCTAACTTTTCTTTAAACAAAGAGAATAAAACAATCATAAAAGCAAACATTGCAACTAAATAAGCTATAACACTTTTATTTAATTCATATGCAATTGCAAATTTATAAAAGAAAATAGAAATAAATATTATTGTTAATATAGATATTAAGACAATCTTTTTACTAGTTGATATATTATAATTAACAAGTTTTCTTAGTGGTTTTCGAAGTATATAGGTAATTAGTATCATTAAGATTGAAACTAATAAATTTCCCAATATACTTCCAGCAAAAACAGAATAACAATATTCTTTGCTAATGCCAAAAATGTAAATTAAGCCTGTTGTAATTAATAAGTCTGGAATTACTGTAAGCATAATAAATATTATACTTATAAAAATTGATCTACTAAATGTTAGCTTGAATACATATTTTACAAAGAATGTATATAGCAAACAAATGAATATTGTTTTCAAAGAACCTTCCATATATTGATATATCATTGTATTTAAAATTGATACAACTAAAGATAGCAATAATAAGTGAATCTTATTTAGCTTTAACTTTTCATTTATTATTATTTTACAATATATATAAAAGCTAACAATTAATATTATGCTACTTATAAATATTTTAATAACATCCAACATGTTTTCTTAATTCCTTTCTAGCAGCAGGTGTTAAAAGACTGGTACTATCACCATTTTTAAAATAAATGGTAAATTTTGCAAAATCTATATGCTTTATATTATCTAAATTTACTAAACATGATTTATGAGTTTGAAAAAACATTGGGCTTAACTTTTCTTTTAATTTGGTTATTGATGTAACTATATATTTTTCTTCTCCATTAACTAGGTGAATTACACATTTATTTTGCAATGGTGATTTTTCTATATAATTTATTTCTTTATAGAGAAGTCTTGTATATACATGATTGTATGCAAAATCTAATGTTTTATTTTTATACATTTTTTGAAGAACATGGTTTATAGTCTCTTCTAGTCTTTCTTGATATCGATGATATTTTGATATAAAATCTATTGCTTGTAGTCTTGAATAGAAGATATCGTTTTTACATTCTGAATGTGCTGTTACAAATATTATTGTGCTATCGTCATCAACTTCTCTTATTTCAGAAGCTATTTCTAAACCACTTACTATTGGTAATTCTATATCTAGTATATAGAATTTTGTATTAAATTCATCTTTTATTTGTTCTTTTAATTTGCTATCGTATTTAGTAAACTTATATATTTTGTATTCAATATCATATTTCATCATTGTTTTTGTTACTGTTTGACTTGCCCTTTCTAAAGCATCAACATTATCTTCACATATTATAAACTTTATCATTATTTTCGCTTCCTTTCATTTTTTGTTATAACATGATAAACCTTATTCTTAGTT
Source organism: uncultured Mycoplasmatota bacterium (assembly GCA_945919295.1). Taxonomy (GTDB): domain Bacteria; phylum Bacillota_I; class Bacilli_A; order RF39; family UBA660; genus CAG-302. The sequence goes on along the minus strand of CAMEJC010000002.1, from coordinate 35,627 downwards.
TCTAAGTTTAACTGATTTTAACTCCTTTATTAAATCATAAGAAATTATGTCATTAGATATTTCTATTAATTCTGAAGCATATTTACTTCTAATTTTAATATAGTCTTCAGTTATTGGTTCATTATTTATAGAGTATATTTCACTTTTGGGTGAGTTATAATAAACTTTTGATGTTAAGAAAGAGCCATCAACAAATACTACCATATTATCCGGGTCTTTAAGTTCAAATATATCTTTTCCCATTTGATATTCACTATGAATTCCAAGCATATTTCCAAGTGTTGGAAGTACATCTATCATTCCCATAGGTATATTAACGTCTAAATTAAATGATTGATCTTTTGTCCAAATTATAAGGGGAACTTTGCGATCTAGTTCATAATTATATTTATTATATGGAATATATCCTTCATCTTCTTCAGTTTTAATAGTATCAGTTATTGGATCATAATTATATAAAAGATTAAAGTCATCGAAATCTAATCTAGCATCATGATCCCCATAAATAACTAAAACGGTATTTTCTAATAAGCCTTCCTTATCTAAATTATTTATAAATTCTCCAATAGCTTGATCAGCATAGTGAACAGATCTTAAGTAATTGCCCATTGTTGTGTTATTTAAATAATTTCTAGTCACTGTTTGATTATCTATATCTACATCGATAGTAGTGGGATACTCATCCATAAGCTCTAAATCACTAAATGGGGTATGATTAGTTAACATTATTAAGAGACCATAATATGGTGTTCCTTCTTTTTCTTTGATATCTTTCATTATGTCAATTGATTGTTTAAAGAAAGATTTATCAGAGAGTCCAAGTCCGATGGTTTCATCTATTATATATGAATCTTTGCTATAAAATTTATCATATCCTAAATTTTTATGCATGGTATTACGATTCCAAAATTCTCCAGTGTTGGCATGCATACTATATGTATAATATCCTTTTTCTTTTAATAATTCTGGAATAGCTATATATTCTCTATCAAAATAATTAACAAAGACTGTTCCTCTTGTTGAAGGCATTAGTGAAGTATTGAATGTAAATTCAGCATCACTACTTGTTCCTACACCAACTTGTGAATAGAAATTGCTAAAAAAGATCCCTTCACTTGCTATTTTATTTAAATTTGGTGTTACTTCTTCTCCATTGAAGCTTAAATTCATTGGAAATGTTTGCATACTTTCAGCATGAATGACGATAACATTTTTGCCTTTAAAAATATCTTTGTATTCGTTTTGACTAGCATGATAACTATTCTCTTCATAGAAGTCAGAAACTTTTTTTAGGGAACTATCGTGTCCAAATAGGCTGTTTATTTTTGGTGTTAAACTTTGTATAAAGTCATCTAATTGATAAACGTAAATTCCATAATTCATCACTACGGATTCTCTATTCCATAATTTATATAATCTTGCCCATGCATTTAAAGGCATGAAAAATGCTGCGATTAAAAAGAGGAATAGTGATGTTAAAACTCCCTTTTTTATTATTTTTTTGTTTTCTTGTTTTATTTCATATTTAAAGTAATTTTTTTTCTTTAAGTAACGATAAAATATATATAGGGCAATAGATTGCCAAATATATATTAAATCAATAGGTTTTAGTACATTTTCTACAATAGCATCACTTACGTCAGCGGCAAATACAGCAGTGGCTAATAATGATATTGAAGCAAATGAACTATAATAATGATAATAAATACTATTGATTATGCAAACTATATTAAGAATTACTGAAACTGTGATAAAATATTTTATTCTTTTTTTTCTTTTGAATAAAAGCGATATTAAAGATATAATGATTAAGAAACTTAAATCAACTAATAATGGAGAAATACTCAAACCATTTTTAACTGTTACTAATCGTATTATTATACTATTTATTAAATTTAACACAATAAAAAACGTTACTAATAAATAGTCGTCCTTGATATTTAAAAATATTTTATTAAAGTTTTCTTTGATTTTTTTACTGTTCATTTTTCATCACTTATGTTAATTATATCATGTATATTTTAAAATGTAAATTAATGAAGGAATTTTTTTATAATTTAAAGTAATTTGTATTAAAAAAAAATAATGTTATATGAACATTATTTTTCTGTAGTAAAACCAAATTTTTTATTGAATTTTTCAACTTGTCCTTTTTTAGAACCTAAATTTTGTTTTCCTGTATAAAAAGGATGACATTTTGAACATACTTCAACTTGAATATTTTCTTTTGTTGACATAGTCTTAAATGTGTTTCCACAAGCACAAGTAACTGTTGCTTCTACATAATTTGGATGAATATTTGCTTTCATTTTTCTCTCCTTCCGCCATGACAAAAAGTCATAGTAATAAAATTACATGGTATATTATATCAATTATTTGATAATTTTTCAACTATTATTTGTGAAATTTTCTGATATCCTTTAGTATTTGGAATAAAATTACCAGTTTTAAGAAAATAATTAGGATTATTATCAAAAAGATTAGATAAATCGATATAAGTAAAATTATTTTTATTACATTTTTCTTTTAATTGGTAATTAGCATAATCAAATATATCATTATTTTCACCTAAAACATTATAATATCCTAGAATAAATATTTGATTGTGATGAAAATGATTTATATAATCAAATATTTTACTATAGTCGTTTATCATATTATCTATATATGCATAAATATTCTCATTATTTTTTTCTAATTTATAGTAAAGTTCATTCATTCCAAGTGATATTGTTATAATATCAGCTTTTTTGATTAATCTATTTAATGAGTAATTATCTTTTTTTTCATTATATTCTAATATTCTTATGATATCAGTTATATAATAATCATTATCTGTAAATGTTTGATTGTAATCTTCTAGAAGATCTTTAGAAGATAGATAATCTTTAACATAATCGTTATATCCATATGATACTACTCCATATTGATTTGTTCCTTTTGATAGAGAATCACCAATGGTTAAATAATATATTTTTTTGTCAATAGTATTGTTATATATAAAATAACACGATAAAAAAAGAATTAATATTAAAAATACTTTTTTCATATTTCACCTAATAAAGTATATTTATATTATTTCTATTTTAGCACCTACTTTGGATAATTTATGACAAATATCGTCATATCCTCTTAATATGTATTTAATATTATCAATCGTAGTTATACCATCTGCGACTAGTCCACAGATAAGCATCGAAGCTCCGCCTCTTAAATCGGTAGCGGTTACATTTTTACCACGAAGTGGAGTGACTCCTTTTATTTTAGCAATTTTATTATCTTTCACCATAATATTTGCTCCCATACGATTGGTATCATAAATATTTTGAAAACGATTTTCATAAATTGTCTCTTCGACAATACTTGTTCCATGACATTGGGTTAAGAATGGTATAATTGGTTGTTGGAGATCGGTGGGAAACCCTGGATATGGTAATGTTTTAATATTTACTGCTTTGTATTTATTACCACTATTGATAGTTATTGAATCTTCTTCAACATTCATTTGAACACCAGCTTCAATTAATTTTGAGATTAAGGCTTCAATATGAGAAGGAATTAGATTTTTTATTTTTAAATTTTCTCCTAATAATGAAGCAATGATAACATAAGTTCCTGCTTCAATACGATCAGGAATTACCTCATGAAATGATTTATGAAGATAGTCAACGCCAGTTATGGTAATAACATTTGTTCCAGCTCCTTGGATTTTTGCACCCATATTATTTAGAAAGGTAGCAACATTTACAATTTCAGGTTCTTTTGCAACATTTTCGATTATAGTTTTTCCTTTGGCTTTAACTGCTACAATCATGATATTGATCGTGGCTCCAACACTGGGCATATCTAAATATATTTTAGTTCCTTTTAATTCTTCGGCATCAATTATATATCTATTTCCCTCTTCTGTTACGACTGCCCCCAAAGCTCGATATCCTTTTAATGTTTGGTCAATAGGTCTTTCTCCAATGGAACAACCGCCTGGAAAATACATTTCAACATGTTTATACTTACCTAATAACGATGACATAAAGTAGTACGACGCTCTTAATTTTTGTGACATTTCTTCTGGTATTTCTTTGTTTATTATTTTAGAAGAGTCAATAGTTAAAATATTATCTTGTCTATCAATTTGAGCATTCAAATAAGTTAGAATTTCTTCTAATGAATCGATATCGGAAATGTTGGGAATGTTACTTATTTTTACGACCTCGTCACATAAAATAGCCGCTGGTATTAAAGCCACAGCACTATTTTTGGAACCACTGATTTCTATTTCTCCAGTTAGTTTATGGCCGCCTTCTATTTTAATCTTAGGCATACATACTCCTTTCTTTTCTATTTTATTGTAATGCTTAATGATTTTTTAGTCAATTACTAGACTTTTTTTTGACAGATGTTTGACAATTCTTTATTTAAATATATATATTATTCCAAGAGAAAAAAGAATGCTGCCGCCAATTATAGTTGATACTTTTCCATATTTTTTATTTAATATATTTCCTAAATTTAAACCTAGGTAAGTAAAAATTAAACTTGTTATTGAAAAGATAGTTGCAGTTAAAAAATAATTTTCTGCAATAGCGGGAAGCCCTATTCCAGTTGTTAAGCTGTCGACGCTTACTGATAATCCAAAGATTAAATAACCGGGTAGAGTAAGAAGAAATCTTTCTTCTTCATCTTTAAAGCTTGATATTATCATTTCGATGGCAATAAGGCATAAAATTACCCCTACTAAAATACTTGCATTTATTATTAATTTATTTGTTATATAGATTCCAATGCTAAGACCTATTAAAGGCATAATAAAATGATATATACCCACTATTAGAGAGAGAATTATTTTATCTTTTTTATTTATACCTTGAGTTCCATAAATTAAAGCTAGAGAAAAGGCATCCATAGATAGACTTACTGCTATTAGGAAAATGGTTATTATTTTCAATTACTATCACCTATCTAATTATATGCCCTCTTTATTAAAATATTTTATTTATTGTCTCGACAATCCAATATTTGTATTCGACATTATTTTTTTGTTCTAAATCTATTAAACATAAATTAGGAAACAAGACACACCACCAATTGTCTCCTTGTGCTTCTCCAATACTTATTACTATTGATTCATAATATCCTTCGTTGTATTTTATACCGCGATATTCTTTATTAGGAAAATAATTATATCCATAATTTACTGTATAGTTCATATTGTAATTATTGTCGTTAAATATTTTTGTTATATTTTCTTCTAACTCTGGAATATTATCTTTAATTAGTTTTCTTGCCTCCTCAATATTATCTTCCTCTTTTAAAATTTGATATGTATTATTTTCAAGATATTCTTTAACTTTATTTTTCATACTTTGATCTAGTGATGAATTACTATTCGGAATTACTCTTAATCTTATAGCTGTATCTGGAATAATTACTGTGTCTTCTTTTAATTCATTATATATTAAAAATGCGACAATTATTGTTAAAAAAAGAATTGTTTTTTTCATTAAAAAATATCACCCTTTCTATTTAATTATGAGTGATATTTGTTTTATTTATTCTTATTTTTGAACTTTTATAATTATTTGATAATCTTTTTGACTATCTACTTCTTCCATTGTAACAGTGTAGCCGGCCGTTTTTATATCTTCGACAGTATCCTTTGCTAGTCTTATTGCGGTTGCTAATTTTAATTTTGATATGTTACTTTTTGATTCTGCACTAGGTTCAGTTAATATTTGTGACTCTAAGTCAGATATATTTGGAGTATTTTCCATTTTTTGTACTTCCTTATCTTCAATTGATGGTTTATTATCATTAAATATGTTTGAGCTAGTATTTACTATATTTAAATCATTTAAAGCGGTTTTGATATTATTATTTATTGGTGTTTCTTCATTATTTAGGCTACTGATATCTATGAAATCAACGTTATTTGTTTGTGTATAAACATTAGGGTTTTCCTCTGATTGAGAAGTTATTTCTGGATTTATAATTTCTGATGTATCAGTAGTTTCCTTAGGATTACTTGATGCATATGCATTTGGTATATCTGATATATTCGAAATGTTTTCTGGCTTGTTTGAATTTTGTCCAGGTGAATCAACTTTTGATATTCCTAACATATTTTTGATATAATCATCTGTATCTCTAACATTCATTCTATCCGTTATTATTTTATTTAAAACTTCTTTTTGCTTATCTTCATCCTTAATTTGAAGTAAACATCTAGCATGTCTTTCAGATATTAAATTATTCATAAGGGCAACTTGCACTTCATTAGTAAGTGAAAGTAGACGCATTTTATTAGCTATTGTCGACTGACTCTTCCCCATTCTTTTGGCTAGTTCTTCTTGAGTAAAATTGCCCATATCTAGTATTTTTTTATAAGATTTAGCTTCTTCAATAGCAGATAAATCTTTTCTTTGAATATTTTCAATTAGCGCTAGTTCGGCACTCGTTTGATCATCCATTGACCCTATTATAGCAGGAACTTCGGTAAGACCCGCTAGTGTAGAGGCTTTATATCTTCTTTCACCCGCTATTATTTCATATTTGCTTCCTAAATCTCTTAATATTAGGGGTTGAATAATACCGTGCTCTTTTATAGAGTTAGCAAGTTCGTTTAATGCTTCTTCATCAAAGGTTAGTCTTGGCTGAAATCGATTTGGTATTATATCAGATAATCTAACCATTACTACTTCTTTATTCATTTTCATATTTATACCCTCTTTTCACTTCTTTTTATCTACTCTAATATAATGATACTATAAATTTTGTAAATTTACAAGATATTTTGTCAAATTTTTATTTTGGCTTTATAATTTAGTAATTATTTTTTATATTAACTATTATTAAGAAAAAGAAGAAATTTTATGTTTCTTCTCATTATATTTCCTTTTTTATGATATCAGAATATCTTCGTGGATATTTTTGATTAGTTACCTTTAGTTTTTGATATTTTAAAAGTGTTCTTAAACTATTTTCTTTGGGTAAATTAAATACCATTTTTTTTATTTCTTTTATATCTAGTTTAGCATAGTAATTATCAATATTTTCTATTTCACCTTCAATATTTGCTTTCATAGCTATAAAAGATCCTTCTATTTTAACTAGAGGTACTCCATATTCTAAAAGATGTTTTAAAGGAGCGACAGCTCTTGCAGTTACAATATCAAAGATTTCTCTATTTTTTCTAGCATATTCTTCTACTCTAGTGTTTATTATATTTACATTATTTAAATTTAATTTTTCCTTCACGGTGTTTAAAAAATAACATTTTTTTCCATTTGATTCGATTAAAGTCATTTTAGTGTTTGGAAAACATATTGCTAGAACTAAGCCAGGGAATCCAGCACCAGATCCTAGGTCACAAATACTTTGATTATTAATATCTACTATTTTAGTTATAGTTAAACTGTCATAAAAGTGTTTTAGATAGACATCTTCTTGGGATATTATGCGAGTTAAATTATACTTGGTATTTTCTTCTTTTAAAATGTTATAATACGCCTCTAAATCTTTTAATATTTGATTATTTAATTCGATACCTATTTTTTTTGTTTCTTTTATGAATTCTTCTTTATTCATTGTAATACTTCCTTAAATATACTAATAATATTGAGATATCAGAAGGGTTAACGCCACTTATTCTAATAGCTTGAGCTACGGTTCTTGGGCGTATTTCTTTTAGTTTTTGTCTTGCTTCACTAGCTAAATTGGGAACTTTGTCATAATCTAAATCTACTGGTAACTGTTTTTCTTCATTCTTTAACATTTTTTCGGCTTCTCTCTGAACTTTCTTGATATAACCTTCATATTTTATTTGAATTTCTACTTCCTCAATTACTTCGTCTCTATAATTTAAATCCATATTGAATGTTTTTATTATTTCTTTTAGATTAGAAGTAGGATTTTTTAAATAGTCATATACTGTAGTAGTTACTCTTCTCTTTTCATTATCTACTGTTATTTTTTGTTCTTTTAATTCATTTGTTAATTTTATTATATTATTTTTCTTTTCTAAAAATTTATTATATTTATCACCAGTTATTAAACCTACTTCATGCCCATATTCTCTTAATCTTAAATCCGAATTATCATGTCTAAGTAAAAGACGGTATTCGGCACGAGACGTTAGCATACGGTATGGTTCTTTAGTCCCTTTAGTTACTAAATCATCAATTAATACACCAATATAGGCTTCATTTCTTTTTAAAATGAGAGGATCTTTACCTTCTAATTTAAGAGTGGCATTGATACCTGCGATTAATCCTTGGCAAGCTGCTTCTTCATAACCGCTTGTTCCATTTATTTGCCCCGCAGTAAAAAGATTATTTAATACTTTAGTTTCCAAACTTGGTTTTACTTGTGTTGGATAGATGGCATCGTATTCGATAGCATAAGCATATCTTAATATTTTGGCATTTTCTAATCCTGGTAGTGAATGAACCATTTTTTCTTGAACATCTTTGGGCATACTTGTTGAAAAGCCTTGAACATAGATATCATCGTAATATTTACTTTCAGGTTCTAAAAAGAGCTGATGTTTTTCTTTGTCACTAAATCTTACCATTTTGTCTTCAATTGATGGACAGTATCTAGGTCCTACGCCTGTTATATCATCTAATCCACCATACATACTCGATTTATGTAAGTTATCATTTATTATTTTTTTTGTTTCTTCAGTTGTATAAATTAGATAACAAGGCTCTTGATTATCTATATCATAAACAGGAGGATTAGTGTGTGAGAAGGTATAATACTCTCTATCGCCGTCTTCTCTTTTGGTTTTGGAAAAGTCAATGGTACTTCTGTCAATACGAGGCGGTGTCCCTGTCTTTAATCTTAAAATATCAAAACCATATTTTTTTAGATTATCTGATAAATGCATCGATGGTTTTTCATTATGAGGACCACTTCTAGTTCTAGTACTTCCTATTAAAATATCAGATTTTAAATATGTACCAGTAGTTAGAATGACAATATTAGAAGTTATATTTTCACCAGTAGCTAAAATAACACCATAGACAGTATTATCTTTGACAATTAAGTCTTCAACCATACCTTCTTTAATATCCAAGTTTTTCTCTTTTCTTAAAAGATTTAACATTTCTCTTGGATAAGTTATTTTATCTGCTTGAGCACGAAGAGACTTAACTGCGGGTCCTTTGGCATAGTTTAGCATCTTCATTTGAATTAGTGTTTTATCCGCTACTTCTCCCATAACGCCACCTAGTGCATCAATTTCTCTTACGATGATGCCTTTAGCAGAGCCCCCTATTGAGGGATTGCATGGCATAGTGGCAATATTATTTATATTTCCCGTCACTAAAAGAGTTTTATGTCCTTTGCGAGAAGCGGAGGCAGCAGCTTCACAACCAGCATGACCTCCACCTACAACTATTACTTCATAATTCATACTTCTATTTCTTCACCTACTTTCCTAAACAGAATCTACTAAATAATTCATCCAGTAGTTCCTCTGTATAAGTTTCTCCTATTATTTCTCCTAGATTATTCCAAGCATCTTTTAAATTAAATTCGACAATATCAATGGGGCTATTATTATTTATTTCAATAATGGCTTCTTCAATATTTTTAAGTGCTTTATGAAGAAGGGAAATACTTCGTGCATTTGATAGATAGGTCATATCATTTGCCTCTATTATTCCGATATTAAATAACCTTTTTATTTCATCCTTTATTTTATCAATACCGATATTATCTTTTACTGATATTTCGATATAGTTATTTAAATTTGATTTATCTAATTTAGGTTCTAAATCTATTTTGTTGATAACAATTATTCTTTTCTTATCTTCTAATTTTTGTAATAGTTCTTTCTCTTCTTCGGTTATTTCTTCATTATTGTTTAAAATAAATATTACTAAGTCTGAAGAATCAATGATATGCATACTTTTTTCAACACCAAGCTTTTCAACAACATCTCTTGTATCTCTAATTCCAGCAGTATCAATTATATTTAAGATAATTCCTCCTAGGACAATTGTTCCTTCAACAATGTCTCTTGTAGTTCCAGGAATGTCCGTAACTATTGCTTTTTCTTCTTCAAGCAGTGAATTTAGGAGACTACTTTTACCAACGTTAGGTCTTCCTATTATGCCAACTTTAATACCCTCTTTGATTACCCTACTGTCTTCAGATTTTTTAATTATATCTTCTAATTTTTCTTTAAATAATTTGATACTTGGTATTATTTTTTCGTTTGTCAAAACTTCGATATCTTCATATTCTGGATAATCGATATTTACTTCTATATTACTTATGATACCTACTAGATCATCTCTTAATTCTTTAATTAAGTTCGATGTTTCACCGGTTAAAGTGTTTATAGACATTTTTCTTGCTTTATCGGTCTTAGATGATATTAGGTCCATAGTAGCTTCAGCTTCTAGTAAGTCTATTCTTCCATTTAGAAAAGCTCTTTTAGTAAATTCTCCAGGTTCTGCAAGCCTAGCACCATTTTTGAGTAGCACTTCTAAAACTTTATTAGTTGGGGCTACGCCACCATGGCAATTTATTTCAACAATATCTTCTCTCGTAAATGTCTTGGGAGCACGCATTACACTTACTAGTACTTCGTCGATTATTTCTTCTTTATCTTTTATGTGCCCATAATGTATCGTATGAGATTCGGTATTCGAGAGATCTTTAGTAAATACTTTACTTGCTATCTCTATAGATTCCGGACCACTTAATCTTATTATTGATATAGCTCCTACTCCTGTAGTTGTCGATATAGCGACGATTGTATCATTCATAGATTACTCCTTCTTTCCAAAGTATTTTATCATAATATAGAAAAAAATGAAAGTAATTATTGACAATTACTTTATTATTTACTTTTGTTTATATAATTCAATTTTCTTATTTTTATAGGCAACAATTATATTATTCCAAATAGTTGATTCAACAAATCTAGCTTTTTTAGGGTGAACTAAGTATCTTATTTGAAGAGAAATATGATCATCCTCTATCTTCGTGTATATTATTGGTTCATATTTGTTATAGTAAATTCGATATTTATTCGAGATGTTATTAATTTGTTTTTTTAATTTTGGTGGAATATTTTTTATTATATCATTAGAATTAACTATTTTATATAATATATTCTTTGTTTTTACCAAATCACAGTCCAGAGGAACTTTTACTACTATCTCATTCCAAATATATTTAAATCCTTTATTATAATTGCGTAATGGATAATTAAAAATCATTGAATTTGGTAAATGAATGATTATTCCCGTACTCTGACCGGTAAAGTCAATATTTGTTACTTCTAATACTTCAAAATTCATTGAGTTTATATTGACGACATCGCCTTTGTAATTATTTATTTCTATTCTATCTTCAACTTCAAATGGTTTAACGACTTTAATATATATTCCACAAAAGAAATTAAATATTAAATCTCTTAGTGCAATAGTAAAAGCTGCTGATACAACACTGATAAATGTTAAGATGTTTTTTATATATCTTCCCCATAGTAATATTATTATGAATAATCTTAATAATCGCATAATTAATTTAAATTTTTGGGTATATTGGTATTCTTTTTTATTATCACTTGTTTTTCTTAATAATTTAATACCTATTTTTTCGATTATCCATATAATTATTATGTAAAGAAATGTTTTTATTAATAGTGATACATATATTTCATCTATATTGATAATAGTACTTATTTTATCTATATATTTCATTTTACACCTTCTTTCTGACGGCTACTCATTATATCACACTTTTTAAATATATGCAAAAAAAAAGAAGATTATTCCTCTTTTAGTTTTATTACTACACGTCTATTCGGTTCCTCTCCTACAGACTCTGTATAGACATATTTGTCTTCTGCAAGGGCTTCGTGAACAATTCTTCTCTCATATGAATTCATACTGTCCATCGTTACTTCGGTTTTTGTTTTATAAGCTTCTCTCGCTAATTTCTTAGCTAGATATTCAATGTTTTTGGCTCTTTTTTCTTTGTAATTTCCAACATCGATGATTATTCCTAATGGACTATTTAATTTTGAGTTCACCATTTGTCTTATTAGTAATTGAAGTGCAGCAACATTTTTTCCATTTTTTCCAATGAGAATGGAGTTGTTGTCTGAAAAGATTGTTACAGAGATATTATTTTCTCTTCTTCTTACTTCTAAATTGGCCTCTGCTCCCATGTTTTTAGTTATTTCACTTATTGTATCTTTGATAAATGAAATTACTTCATTTATATTTAATACTTCAATTTTAACTGATTTTTTTAATAATCCTGATTTTTCTTCAATATTATTGATTACTAAATCTTCATCACTTATTTTTAATTCTTGAAGCGCTAATTCAATAGCAGCTTCTTTTGTTTTACCTTCGTAATAATATTTGTTCATTACTTCTTAACCTTCTTTCTTTCCACAATTAGGTTTTGAATTACTGTAAATATTGAAGAAGTTATCCAATATAGTCCTAATGCAACTGGCAAGCTAAATGCCGCTATTACAATCATTGCTAGCATAAAATAAATTGTTCCTTTCATTTGAGCAGCCATAGCAGTTTGATCTTTTAATGTCTTTCTAAATGATAGATACGATGTTGCTAATATTAGTAATAGAAGTATTGCATATAAATACCATAAATTAGACATTATTCCATGAGATACTGTTGTTCCCATGTCTAATTTTAAGAATTTATTTTCAAATATAACGGGTGTTCTATTGATTGCTTCTAAATAAGCAAATAGTAATGGAATTTGAATAAAAGAAAGCAAGCAACTAGATACTGGATTTATCTTATTTTTTTGATATATCATCATCATTTCTTCAGCTTTTCTTTTTTGGTCTTCTTCACTAGTTCTATTTTTATACTTCTTTTCTAATTTTTCTAATTGTGGTTGAACCTCTTTCATTTTTTCTGATTGCATAGCAGTTTTTTTAGTAAATGGGTATAATATTAATCTTATTGCTAAGCAAGATAAAATGATGGCAAAGCCATTTGCTAATCCTTGACTAAGTCCTATTGTACCTAGTAAATACCCTATTTTGATGATAACCCAGGCTAATGGTTTTACAAAGATGGTAGTCCATAATCCTTCATACTCATCAAATGGTTGAAAATTTTCACATTTTGGTAATGCATCAATATCTACATTGTTTTCTTCATATATTTTGATGGCACTTTCATTAGTGGGTCTACATAAAATATTTTCAGTCATTGTCTTACCTGAAGCTTCATCTTTGACGGCTTTTTTATTTTCATCAGTTAATGTTTTAGTACAACCTGTTAGCATAACTAAACTTAATACTAATAATAAAATTTTTACAGTCTTTTTATTTTCTTTCAATTTTATCACCTATAATTTAATTAGCTTTAACAATTCTCTTTCCATCTCTTGATATGTTAAATCTAATACACCTTTCTTAACAATTATAACATAGTCATAACCACTTTGCACGATTTTTTTGTTATTATCGATAATGTTTTTTATCCTTCTTTTTATTTTGTTACGAACTACTGCAGTTCCTGTTTTTTTAGGAATAGTAATTCCATACCTATTATCTTGATTATTTTTTCGATAGTAGATACTAAAATATTTATTTTTTTTCGATTTATTTAGATTAATTATTTCAGTATATTCACGAGATGACTTTATTATTTCTAACTTTTTCATATTATATTTTTAGATAAAAAGAAAAAAAGAAAACAAAATTATGCACATAATTTTTTTCTTTTTTTAGCTCTTCTATTTTTTAAAACATTACCTTTAATTCTAGCAAAGAAACCGTGCTTTTTAGCTTTTTTTCTGTTATTAGGTTGATAAGTTCTTTTCATTATTAAAACACCTCCAAGTCAAATGCTATTTTATTATATATGTTTATTTCAATTATGTCAAGATTTTTTGTTAAATTAACTCATATAATATTAGTTTATGATAGTGTTAATCTTCTATCATATACTTTGGAAAATGAAATTATCCCATGTTATATGAAAATTAATCTTATGTATTAGAGAATGTTATAAAATGTAAAATCATGTTGTAAAACTTTATATTTAATATTGACAAACATATATTTTAAAAGTATTATTTAGTTAAGGATGGTGATTTATATGGCATATATTTCAGAAAGAATGGATGATAATAAAATACAATTTTTGGCTAATGAAATGACTAGAACATATATGGCAAATAAGACTTCGTTAAGTAGTGATGATTTTATGAAAGAATATTATAGGTTTTACAACTCGGCGCAATCATTTATAGCTGAAGAAGAAAGAAAAAGAAAAAATGCCGCTAGTAACGTATCAATAGAGGATATCATGAATAGTGCTTTGGATGATGAACCTTCTAACGGAAGACACTTTTCTTTCTAATTAAATATAATTTAAACTCTTAAAATTGAAGACCTTAGGCTTCAATTTTCTTTTTAGAGACCCTAGGCTCTAAAAAGCCATGAAAGACTAGAAGGCTTACAGGGAAATAAAATAAAATTACTAAAACTCTTTCTTTTTTTTACTTTTTTTGATACAATTATATTTGAGGAAAATAGGGTGACATTTATGGGAAAAATTATTGCAATAGTAAACCAAAAGGGTGGTGTAGGTAAAACTACAACTAGTATAAATTTAGCAGCTTCTTTGGGAGTTTTAGATAAAAAAGTATTACTTGTCGATTTAGATCCACAAGGTAATGCCACAACAGGAGTAGGTGTTAATAAAGGAGATATATCTAGTAGTATATATGAAGTTTTAACTAAAAAAGAAAGTATAGAAAAGTCAATTATTAAAACAAAGAGTAAAAATTTAAGTTTACTTCCGGCTTATCTTAATTTAGCAGGTGTCGATATGGAACTTATTGAACTAGAGAGAAGGGCTAAAGAGACAGGAGCTCATTTTAATAGAGTTACAAGATTAAAAGAGGAACTTGGAAAAGTTAAAAATGCTTACGACTTTATTTTGATTGATTGTCCACCTTCACTTGGTATTTTAACTACTAATGCTCTTGCTGCCGCTGACTCAGTACTTATACCGGTTCAATGTGAATATTTTGCACTAGAAGGTATTATGCAGCTTATTAATACGATAATGTTAGCGCAGAGAAAGGTTAATCCGAACTTGGATATTGAAGGAGTACTACTTACAATGTTTTCTAATACTAATTTAGGCATTGAAGTTATTGAAAGTATTAAAGGTTTCTTCAAAGAAAGAGTGTATGATACGATTATTCCAAGACTAGTAAGACTAGCGGAAGCACCATCACACGGTAAACCGATACTAGAATATGAGCCGAGAAATAAGGGCACAATTGCCTATTTAAATTTAGCTAAGGAGGTTATAGAGAGAAATGGAACAAAAGAAGAAAGCATTAGGTAAAGGTTTAGAAGAATTATTTTCGAGTGAAGTGTTAGATTTTGATACTTTTGAAAATAATATTATGGAGACTGCTACTGAAAATGATATTAAGGAAATTCCAGTATCTGAAATTAGACCTAATCCTTATCAGCCAAGGAAAACTTTTAATGAGGAAGCTCTCAATGAACTAGCTGAGTCGATTAAAAATTATGGAATTTTTCAACCAATTATCGTCAAAAAAAGTATTAAAGGATACGATCTTATTGCAGGAGAGAGAAGACTTAGAGCTAGTAAACTAGCTGGTTTATCTAAAATACCCGCTATTGTGAAAGATTTTACTGATGATGAAATGCGTGAAATATCATTACTTGAAAATATTCAAAGAGAAAATTTGACCGCTATTGAACTGGCTTGGGCTTATAAAGGTATTATTGATAACTTGGATATTAGACAAGAAGATTTAGCTAAAAAAATTGGTAAAAGTAGGAGTCATATTACTAATACTTTAGGTCTTCTTAATCTTCCTGAAGATGTGCAAAAGATGATTCTAAATGGTGAGATTTCAATGGGACACGCTAGAGTACTTAGTAAAATGGAAGATGAAGAAGAGGTTTCTGAACTTGCAGATAAAATTGTTAAAGAAAATATGAGTGTACACAGTCTTGAAGAAATTAGTAAGAATCAAAATATAAAAAAAAGAACCCCAATTACTAGAAGAGAAATTAATTCTGATTATTCACAAATTGAAAGTGAAATGAGAGAAATTCTGGGTACTAAAGTTAAGATTGATAATAAAAAGATTAATATTTATTTTGAAAATATTAATGATTTGAATAGATTATTAGAAATAATGAATATTGAAATAAAGTAGAAAAACTACTTTATTTTTTTGTATACAAATTGTTAACAATCAAAATTTTAATTACATTTTTTAACTATAATTCATTATATTTTATTTAATAGTATCTTAAAATGCTATGATGTTTTTGCTTGCAGTAAGGTTCAACTTTGGGAGAATTTTTTATCGATTTTTGTCTTACTTATTTGTTTGCAAAATCACTAAGCAGTATATTATAATATTCTTGTAGGGAAGAACAGAAAGGTGAGGTGGCAAAGTTGCAAGGAAGAGTTAAATGGTTCAACAACGACAAAGGTTATGGCTTTATTGATTATCCAGAAGGCGAAGATATTTTCGTTCATTATTCCGCTATTAAGCAGGATGGATACAAAACTTTATCTGAAGGTCAAATAGTTGAATTTGATCTTATCGAAACTGCTAAAGGTTTACAAGCTATAAATGTATTAGCGGTTACAAGTGTTAAAGCTTAAATTTATATATAAGACAGCTAGAAGTATTTAGGCTATCTTATTTTTTTATGGAGTAATTATGAGATATTTAAAAAAATTATTATTATCTTTAAATGAAATATTCTTAGTGTTGATTATACAATATATACTTTTAATTGGGGTAATATTGTTAATAGGAACGGATAAATCTATTATTTGGGGAAGCATTGTACTTATGATTTTTGAGGTTATGTATATTATTTCTAAATCTAAGAGTATGCAAATTAGTACACATAATATAGTATATTTCCCTTATTTGCTTCTCGGAATTGCTCTTGCAATTATTTATAATATGATTATATTTAAACTTGGTATTAAATTTGATACTATTGATAAAATGCCTATTGCTTTTAATATCTTATGTTCTGGTATTATTGGTCCGGTATTTGAAGAAATTTTATTTAGATACAGTTTAATTAATAAATTAGAAAAATTTAATTCAAAGATAATGGTAATTATTTTAAGTAGTTTGATATTTGGTTTTTTTCACAATAATATCGTCACTATTGTTTATGCTACTATTGTTGGATTTGTTAATTCTTATTTGTATTTAAAAAATAAAGATATTATTGTACCAATTATGGTTCATATTTCAGGGAATATTATTGTCAACTTGCTTTTGGGGTATAATTTATGGATATTTGTTTTGGGAATTATGCTTTTAGTAGTTAGTATTTTGATTATACAAAGAGAAAATTGTTAGAAATTTTTATTAGATATTATTATATTAAAAAAATACATTAATTAATAAATAATTATAATGGATTATGAAAGTGGTATCTTTATAAGAAAGATAGCACTTTTAAAATGAAAAATAGTAAAAATATGAAGCTAGTTTTTCTTTACTTTTAATTCTTTTTATTATACAATATGTGTAAGGAAAGTGATTGTCATGGAAAGATATAATTTATTACCCGCTGATACATATGTAGTTATTAATAAAACAATATTACACGATGAAGATCGAAAAATACTTACTAGTTTATATCTTCCGGTTATTGGTATGGAAGCTGTAATGTTATATTTTTCCCTTTGGGCTGACTTAGATAATGCAGAAATAGTAAGTAAAGATTTTTCTCATCAAAAACTTGTATCAAATCTTCGAATGACAATTGGTGAAATTGAAACTAACAGAGGGAAGCTTGAGGCAATTGGTCTTATTAAAACTTTAGTTAAAACAGGTAGTGTTAATAATTATATTTATGAGTTATATTCTCCCGTTAGTGCAATGGAATTTTTATCGCATCCTATTCTTAATGTTGTTTTATATAGTAATATTGGTAAAAAGGAATATGATAATTTAGTTAAATCTTTTAAACTTCCTAAATTTAATACAACTAATTATCATGATATTACGAAAAATTTTAATGATGTATTTGAGAGTGCTTGTATGACTTCGTATGACCTATCACTTGAAGATATTAGAAAATATAATAAACTTAAATTAAATATTAATAGTAACTTTGATTTTAACTTTCTTATTAGTTCAATGCCTAAAAATATTGATACTACCAGAGTTTTTACAAAAGAAATAAAAGAATTAATTATTAATTTATCGTTTATTTATAATATTGATGCTATAAAAATGGCAAATATTATTAAAGTATGTTTTAATGAAAGAGGTACTATTAATAAGGAAGAACTAAGAAAGAGTGCAAGAAATTATTATCAATTTGACAATGGTGGAATACTACCAACAATTATAGATAATAGTCAGCCGGAATATTTACGAAAACCAATAGGAGATACTTCAAGGAGAGCAAAAATGATATATACCTTTGAAACAATATCTCCTCGGGAATTATTAATTAGTAAAAATAACGGTAGTGAACCAACTAGGAGAGATCTTAAATTAATTGAAGATTTACTTGTCGATTATAAACTTAAACCAGGAGTTGTCAATGTTCTTATTGACTATGTTCTAAATGTTAATGAAAAGAAACTGACACGAAATTATGTTGAGACGCTAGCAGGTGAATGGCAAAGACTTGGTATTGAAACTGTTGAAGAAGCTATGAACACCGCAGAAAGAGAGCATAAAAAACGAACTAAAAAGGCTATAAAAGCAGAAATTCGAAATGCAAAAATACCTGATTGGTTCGATAAAGATATTACAAAAAATAAAGTAGATGATGGTGAAGAAAATCAATTAGAAGAATTATTAAAGGAGTATAAGTAATGAAAGAAGTGAAAAATATAATTGATAGCAAATATCATTTTAATGATTATGAATTGAAGAAAAATTTTGATGAAGCATATAAAGATGATACTTTTAAAAATATTGTTAATAAAATTAAACTTCCGAAGGAAGAACTTATTAAATATACTTCTTTAATCAAAGACTGTTCAGTAGAGCTTAAAAATTGTGAAAATTGCAAAAACATTATGGAATGTAAGAATACTGTTACAGGATATGTATATTATCCTAGTCTCGAGCAAAATAATCTTGTATTTTCTTATATAGCCTGCAAATACAAGAAGAAACTGGAAAAAGAAAGAGCATATCAAAATAATGTTATGATTGTTGATATGCCAAAAGAAATTCTTGACGCTTCAATGAAAAATATATATACAGATGATAAAAATAGACTGGAGACAATTAAGTGGCTTACAACTTTTATAAAAAAATATGAAATGGGTGAAAAGACAAAAGGATTATACTTGACAGGAAATTTTGGATGTGGTAAAACATATTTAGTAGCGGCTTGTTTTAATGAACTTGCTAAAAAAGGAAAAAAAGTGGCAATTGTTTATTATCCGGAATTTTTAAGAGAACTTAAGGAAAATTTTTCAGATGATTTTAAAAACATTTTCAACAAAACTAAGAAAGCAGAGCTACTTTTAATAGATGATATTGGGGCTGAGACGACAACAAATTGGAATCGCGATGAAATTCTTGGTACAATATTACAATATAGAATGCAAGAATCATTGCCAACATTTTTTACTTCTAATTTAAGCATTAAAGAATTAGAGGAGCATTTAGCAGGAAGCGACAGTGAAGGCAAGATTAAATCCAGAAGAATTATTGAAAGAATTAAATATTTGACTGATAACATTACAATGGTTGCAGAAAATAGAAGAAAGTGAGGATAATTATGGAAAAGCAATTTACTGATAGAAATGGTGAATCTAAAGTTATTATTGAAAGTAATGAAGCACCACTTAATATGCCAAATGGAAATATTACTTTAGCAAATAGACCAAAAGTAAGAGTTAAAACTATGCCAAACATTGGTCCAAAAAGTAATGGTTTTGCAGGAGTAGCCACACTTGCTGTAATTATTGCCTTAGCAGGTGTTCTTATTGCTTATTTTACACTTAAATATTAATAATAAAGTATGAGTTACAAGGAGGGATAGTTATGTTTACGGCTTTAGAAGTTAAAACTAGTTATTCTATTTTAGAAAGTTTGAATAAAATAGATAATTTAACAAAAAAGGCTAAGGAACTAGGCTATTCCTCTTTAGCTATTACTGATTCTAATAATATGTTTGGCGCTTATGAATTTTATTTATCTTGTAAAAAGAATGATATTAAACCAATTATCGGACTAGAAATTAACAATAGTGGAAGAAAATTTATTCTTTTGGCAAAAAATAACAAAGGATATAAAAATTTAATAAAGATTACAACAATTATATCAGAAAGAGATATTTCTAATGATGACTTAATATTATATCATAATGACCTTATTTTGATTATGCCTTATAATAATTATAATATTGATATTATAAATATTTTTGATGATTACTTTATTGGATACTCTAATAATGAAGAAAAAACCGCTATTGAAGATAAAAAGGTACTTATTAATGATATATCTTACCTTGATAAGAATGATTATAAGTATCTAGATTATCTTATTATGATAAAAAATGATAAAAAATTAGGAGAGATTGAACTTAGTACTTTTAAGGATAGACATTTACTTAATAAGAAGGAATTTGATTCATTAGTAGATGATGATGTTATAAGTAATATGCAATATATTGTCGAGCAGTGTAATGTAACAATGGGGTATACAGAAGGCCTTCTTCCAAAGTATGATGATAATATTGATTCTTTTGAGTACTTAAAAAATTTATGTAACAAAGGACTTAATAAACGACTTCATGGGGATGTTTCTGATATTTATCGAAGAAGACTTAATTATGAACTTGATGTTATTAATAAAATGGGGTTTTGTGACTACTTTTTGGTAGTGTGGGATTATGTTAAGTATGCTAAATTTAACAATATATTAGTGGGTCCAGGAAGAGGAAGCGCCGCAGGAAGTTTAGTTAGTTATTCAGTTGGAATTACTGATATTGATCCAATTAAATACGATTTATTATTTGAAAGATTTTTAAATCCAGAGAGAGTTACGATGCCTGATATCGATATCGACTTTGATAGTGAGAAAAGAAATTCAGTAATTGATTATGTTATAAGAAAATATGGAAATAAAAAGGCTACAGGAATTATTACTTTTAATACACTTGGAGCAAAGCAAGTAATTAGAGATTTAGGGAGATGCATGAATATATCACTTCCAATTATTGACGAAATGGCAAAAGCAATTACTTCTAAGGAGTTAAAAGATTCTTATATAAAAGATTCAAGATTTTATAGACTTATTAATTCAAAAGATGAATATAAGAAATTATATGAAATTGCTTTGAAATTGGAAGGCCTTCCAAGACATATTTCAATTCATGCTGCAGGAATTGTTATGAGTAAATATGATATTGATGAAATTATTCCTCTTTATAAAAATCAACTAGGAATATATACAACTGCCTATTCTAAAGATTACTTGGAGCCTTTAGGACTTTTAAAAATGGATTTTTTAGGTCTCGATAATTTAACATTAATTAGTAATGTTATAGATGAAATTAAAGAAAAGGAAAAAATTAATATTAGTTTTGATAAAATACCAATGGATGATAAGAAAACAATAGAGATATTTTATAATGTCGATACAGATGGAATTTTTCAGTTTGAAAGTCCAGGAATGAAAAAGTTTTTAAAGAAGCTTAAGGTTAAAGATTTTGATGATATTGCCTTAGCTTTAGCTCTTTATAGACCGGGGCCAATGGAGAACATTGATAATTTTATTGCTAGAAGAGAAGGAAGAGAAAAAATAGATTATATTCACCCTGATTTAGAAGATATTCTTAAATCTACCTATGGCATTATTATTTATCAAGAACAAATTATGCAAATTGTCAGAAGGCTCGCAGGTTATTCCTTTGGAGAAGCAGATATTTTAAGAAGAGCTATGTCGAAAAAGAAAGAAGAAGTTATCTTAAAGGAAAAACCTAAATTTATTAATGGATGCCTAGATAATGGATATGATGAAAATACTGCGAATAAGGTATATGATTTGATACTTAAATTTGCTAATTATGGATTTAATAAATCACATTCGATATCATATGCAGTAATTGCTTATAAAATGGCTTTTATCAAGACTTATTTTCTTAAATATTTTATATGTGGTCTTCTTTCTAATGCTATTGGTAATGATACTAAAACTAATATATATTTAAATAGAGCAAAACAATCTAATATTAAAATAATGCCTCCTGATGTTAATGAAAGTTATGATAAGTATTATGCTTATAATAATACTATTAGGTGTCCTTTGTCTATTATTAAGAATGTTGGTACTTCAATATCTAATGATATTCTTAAAGAAAGAGAAAAGGGCAAATTTACTGATTTTTGTGATTTTGTACTTAGAGTGGGGGGCTCTAGTGTTAATCGAAAGGTTATTACCAATCTTATTTATGCGGGAGCAATATCGTTTGGATATAATAAAAGAACATTAATTGAAAATTTAGATAATGTTATTAATTATGCAGAAATTGCTAAAGATGCAGGCATGATTGAAATCGAAAAACCAGAAATTACTGTTTATGATGAATATGCAAAGAGTGAATTAATTGATTTAGAACTTAAAACAATAGGATTCTATTTAACAGAGCATCCCGTTAGCAAATATAGAGAAAATTATTTTGTCAATTCCATGAATATTAAAAATTATTTTGATCGTAATGTTAAACTAGTCATTATAGTAAATTATATTAAAGAGACTACTACTAAAAATAATAATGTTATGGCTTTTATTACGGGAGGCGATGAATACGGTGAAGTTTCTCTTACTATGTTTCCTCTTGTGTATAAGAGATTTAATAATATTAAAACTGGTAATATTCTCGAAATTATTGGTCGAGTTGAGAAAAGATACGATAAGTATCAAGTTATTGTTAATAATGTGAGAATGTTAGAATAGGAGAAATATGAAAAAAGGAATATTTATAGTTATATCAGGACCATCGGGAGTCGGTAAAGATACTATTGTAAATAAACTTATTAGTGATGGATATGGTATATATTCAATATCTATGACCACTAGAAAGAGAAGAATTGGTGAAGTTGATGGTAAAGATTACTTCTTTTTAACTAAAGAAGAATTTGAAGAAAACATAAAGAAAAACAACTTATTTGAATATGCTATTTACAATGGTTATTATTATGGAACTCCTAAAGACTTTGTGTTTAATAATATTAATAATGGTACTAATGTTATTGCAATTATTGATGTACAAGGGGCAATGAAAATAGAAAGTAAATATAGCGATGCTTTGTCGATATTTATTATGCCTCCGTCGTTTGAAGAATTGGAAAAAAGATTAAAAAATAGACATACTGATACCGAAGATAATATTAGAAAGAGATTAGAAATAGCTAAGAAGGAAATTAGTTATAAAGATAAATATGACTATGTTGTTGTTAATGATGATTTAGATAGATGTATTAATGAAATAAAGAATATTATTGATACTTGTAATTAAATAAGGAAACTGCTATAATAAGTAAACATTAGGAGGAATATTATGAATAATGATATTAATTCGTATTTATATTTTAATAGTGAAAAAGAAATGCTTAGTAGTATTAAGGTATTTTTAAGGAAAACAAATATTAGAAATACTGATAGTGTTGTTAGTCTTTATTATTTATATAAAAAGATCCAGGAATTTGTTGATAGAATTAATGATGTAGATAACCCCTACACTTGATGATAATGTATTATTAAAATTTTATGATGAATTTTTAGAACTATTTAGATTTAGAGAAAATTTTATTCTTTCTTTATTAGGGAAAGATTGTCTATCTGATGTTAATAATACTTATGCTTTTACTACTAAAGAGGATGTTTTTAAGGCCACTATTGATTTTGATCAATGTTGTCATTATTCTCATTATGTTGAATTTGATATGCCGGAGGAATTATTAGATCATATTGATAAAGATATGAATCTTAGGTATTATATTGCTTATAAAGAAATTAGTATTATGAAGAAAATACCAGTAAAGATTGATTCTTTAGATAATGTATTTAAAAATATTTTAAATGATAATAAAAAAGAAAGTTTAGTTAAGCAAAGAAAAATAATATTATAAAACCTTAAAGTAGAGATCTAAGTCTCTACTTTTTTTATAATTTTTTTATTCTTCATAAATAGTAACTACTTTAGTATGAGTTGAAACAGGAATAATATCTATTTTACTTGAAAAATATACAATTTTATTATATACTTATATTAATTATGGATTGGGAGGTATTTTATGAAAAGTAGCAGAATTATGAAAATATTTGAACAATATGTTAGAAAATATGATATGAATAATATTAATATTAAGGCTAAGTATTTTCATTCTTTAAAAGTTATGGAAATTTCTAAGGATTTAGCTAGTGGTCTTGGTATTTTTTCAGAGGAAGAAATTGCCGTCTGTGAATTTATTGGATTATTTCATGAAATAGGAAACTTTTCTAAAACTCCAAATTATCATATCGATGAAGATAATGAAGACTCCTATGAAAAGACAATTGACATATTATTTAACAAGGGTTTAATTAGAGAAATTAGCAAAGATAATAAATATGATAGTATTATAAAAATGGCTCTTTTTGCTTATGATAAGAATGGTTTCCCTAGTGATATTGATGAAAAGACAAAGCATATTTGTGCAATTATTAAAGATGCTCACAATTTAGACTCTTTTAGATTGTTTGTTAATTATCCTTATGTAGATACAAGAATTAATACATACCCTAATAATCTTGTATATGAGGAATTTAAAAAATTTAAAACAATTAGTCCTAAAATGAGTGAAAATTCTTCTGATACTGTATTAGTGGTACTATCAAAAATGTATTCTTTTAATTATAGGTATTCTTATTATTTACTTAAACAGAATAACTATATAGATAAAATGCTTGATTCACTTACTTTTAAGGATGAAGAAATTGAAAATTTTTATAAGCAAGTGATGTTAGTACTTAATAATTATATTGATAAAAGGATAGGTGTTGTAAATGCTTGATAAGAAATATGACCATTTGATGGTTGAAAAAGACAAATATGAAAATTGGAAGACTAAGGGATATTTTACTTCTAATGATTTAAGTAAAGAACCTTATGCAATAGTTATTCCTCCTCCTAATGTTACAGGTAAATTACATTTGGGTCATGCTTGGAATACTTCAATTCAAGATATTATTATTAGATATAAGAGAATGTGTGGATTTGATACCTTATGGCTTCCTGGTATGGACCATGCTGGTATTGCTACACAAGCTAAAGTTGACAAAAAATTAAAAGATGAAGGAATTGATCCTAGAAGTATGGAGCG
The DNA here is from genome assembly GCA_945919295.1 of uncultured Mycoplasmatota bacterium. GTDB lineage: Bacteria > Bacillota_I > Bacilli_A > RF39 > UBA660 > CAG-302. The sequence goes on along the minus strand of CAMEJC010000002.1, from coordinate 10,239 downwards.
AGAGGAATGGTTAAAAGTTGCTTGGTCTTGGAAAGATGAATATGCAGAAAATATCCATGATCAATGGGCTAAATTAGGACTTTCTTTAGATTATACGAAAGAAAGATTTACTTTGGATGATGGACTTTCTAAAGCCGTTAGATATGTATTTGTTTCTTTATATAATAAGGGCTTGATATATAGAGGAGAAAGAATTATTAATTGGGATCCTGTAGCAAAGACTGCTCTCTCTAATGAAGAAGTTATATATAAAGATGTTGCTGGTGCTTTCTATCACATAAAATATATGATAGAAGGTAGTGACGATTATTTGGAGGTTGCAACTACTAGACCGGAGACTTTATTTGGGGATACTGCAGTGGCAGTTAATCCTGAAGATAAGAGATATCAAAAATATATTGGTAGAAATGTTATCTTACCAATTTTAAATAAGAAAATACCTGTTATTGCAGATACACATGCTGATATGGAATTTGGTACTGGTGTTGTTAAGATTACACCTGCTCATGATCCGAATGATTTCGAGGTGGGTAATAGACATAGCTTAGAGAGAGTTGTGGTCATGAATACCGATGGAACAATGAATGAAAATGCTGGTATTTATAATGGAATGGATAGATTTGAGTGTCGTGATAAAGTGGTTGAAGACTTAAAGAATAGAGATCTTTTAATTAAAGTTGAACCAATTAATCATAATGTAGGTTTTTCAGAAAGAACTGATGTTATGATAGAACCTTATTTATCTAAACAATGGTTTGTTAAAATGAGACCACTTGCAGATAGAGTTTTAGAAAACCAAAAAAATAAAGATACAAAAGTTAATTTTGTTCCCCCTAGATATGAAAAAGTAATGAATCACTGGATGGAGATTACTTATGATTGGTGTATTTCGAGACAACTTTGGTGGGGGCATAGAATTCCTGCATGGTATAAAGGTGATGAAGTATACGTAGGGATGGAAGAACCTAAAGGTGAGGGATGGACGCAAGATAATGATGTTTTAGATACTTGGTTTTCTTCAGCATTATGGCCTTTTAGTACACTTGGTTGGCCTGAAAATACTGATTTACTCAAAAGATATTACCCTAATAATGTATTAGTTACCGGATACGACATTATTCCTTTTTGGGTTAATAGAATGACTTTTCAAGGACTTGAATTTTTAGATCAAAGACCTTTTAGAGATTGTTTAATTCATGGATTAATAAGAGACAAACAAGGTAGAAAAATGAGTAAAAGTCTAGGAAATGGTATTGATCCAATGGATGTAATAGACAAATATGGTGCTGATTCATTAAGATTTTTCTTAACAACAAATACTGCTCCAGGAATGGATTTAAGATACGATGAAGATAAGGTTAAAGCAACTTGGAACTTTATTAATAAAATATGGAATGCTTCAAGATTTGTTTTAATAAAAGTAGAGGATTTTAAGGAAGAAGATTACACTTTGGATAATTTAAAAGAACAAGATAAATGGATACTTACTAGACTTAATGAAACTATTAATACAGTTAGAAAGTGTATGGATAAATACGAATTTAATATAGTTGGATCTACTTTGTATGATTTTGTTTGGAGTGACTTTTGTGATAAATATATAGAATTATCTAAATTTTATCAGGACAATACTACTAAAAGTGTACTTATTAGAGTTCTCACAGATATACTTAAAATGCTTCATCCTTTTATGCCTTATGTAACTGAAGAAATTTATGGTAAACTTCCTATTCGTGATGAAGAATCAATTATGATTAGCAATTATCCTGAATATAATAAAAAAGAAATATATAATACTAATATTAATAATATTTTAGAATTTATTACGATGTTTAGAAATAAAAAAGCAGAGCTTGGTATTGGAAATGATTATAGTGTTGTCGTTAAAATAGATAATGATAACGATAGAGAAGTTGTTATGAATATGTTGAAGTTAAATGATAAAATTATTAATGATACTTCTAATAATGGTATAGTAGTTGAATATAATGGATTAGAAATTGATATTATTTATGATAATAGTAAAAATATTCAAGAAGAAAATGAAAAGCTTCTTAAAGAAAAAGAAAAGTTAGAAACCTCTATTAATAGAAGAGAAAAATTATTATCTAATGAGAATTATATTAATAGGGCTCCTAGTGAAATTGTTGAACAAGAAAGAAACAATTTGGAAAAAGAAAAAGAATTACTTAAAAATATTTTAAATAAATTTACAAACTAGATTAATTATGATAAAATAAAATTGTTAAAAAGGAGGTAGAAAAATGGCTAAATTTTGTCAAAATTGTGGAAATGAGTTAAATGAAAATCAAGATATTTGCTTAAAGTGTGGAGTAAAAGTAAAAAATAATTCTAGCTCTAATAATGATCCTAATGCAAAATCTAAAATGGCCGCTGGATTATTTGGTATCTTTTTAGGTGCTTTAGGTGTTCATAATTTTTATTTAGGATATACAGGTAAAGCAGTTGCTCAATTACTTATTTCAGTTTTATCTTGTGGTATTTTAAGTCCAATATCAGCAATATGGGGACTTATTGAAGGTATTATGATACTTGCCGGTAATATTAGCAAAGATGCAAACGATAACGATCTTGTTGACTAATGAAAAGAATTGTTAATATACTGATACTATTTAGTGGAATATTATTTATTTATATAGTTGTAAGTGGTCTGATTCCATTTGAATGTCTATTTAAAAAACTATTTGATATTCGATGTCCAGGTTGTGGACTAACAAGAAGTTTTAGAGATATAATTAACTTAAATTTTGATTCAGCTATAAAATACAATATTCTAGGTATTCCGCTATTTATAATAATATTTGGTTTAAGTATTGGTTTAAGCATTGATATCATTCTAAATACTAATGAAACTTTAAAATATATTAATAATTTTTTTAAAAAGAATTATATTATTATTATTTTTATACTAATAATTACTGGAATTATTAATAATATAAATGGTATATAAAATTAAAAACATCTCATAATAATTATGAGGTGTTTTTTATGGAAAATTTATTTGGTATTTGTTATAGAACTGTTATTGTACTTGTTTTCTTGTTTTTTGTTACTAAAATGATAGGAAAAAAACAAATATCACAACTTAGTTTATTTGATTATATTGTAGGTATTACAATTGGTTCTATTGCGGCAGATATTTCACTTGATTTAGAGAAGAATTTAATAGCAGGTCTTATTTCATTATTTATTTTTTGTTTTGCTGCTTATTTAATATCAATTATTACTTCAAAAAGTATTAAAGCAAGAAGATTTTTTACTGGTGTACCTACAGTTCTTGTAGAAAATGGAAAGATTATTGAGTCAGGACTTAGGAAAACCAAAATTGATACCAATGAATTGCTTGCAGAGGCTAGAATAGCAGGTTATTTTGATCTTAGTGAAATTGATTATGCAATTATGGAGATTAATGGTAGTATTAGTTTTCTGCCTAAAGAAAAAGAAAAGCCTGCAACTAAAAAAGACATGAAAATTAAAAGTGATAAGAGTGGTCTTATTGCAAATGTAATTATTGATGGTAATTATATGGAAAATAATATGAAAGCAATTAATAAAGACAAGAAATGGTTGGATCATGAAATGAAAATACAGGGATATGAAAATTATGATGATATTTTGCTTGCCACTGTTGACAGTAATGATAAATTAACAGTGTACAAAAAGAATGTAAAGCCAGATAAAAATACTGTTTTAGAATAGTATTTTTTAGTTTAATCTGCTATAATGTTTATGATAAAGAAGTGGTATGATGGTCAAAATATTGAAAAAATCATTTATAGTATTAATTTTAATTACTACCTTTATGCTTATTTATTCAATATTTTATCCTAATATTGTTATTATAAATAGTGAAGCAGCTTTAGGCAGTAAATATGTACCAGAAGTAAAATGTTATAATTTATTTAGTGATTTATCTAATGAATTGGTAGTAGTAAGCGATGTAAATACTGATAAGGTTGGCGTGCAACTGGTAAAATGTAAAATTAAATATTTGTTTTATGATATAAATAAAACTTTTAGAATAAAGGTTATCGATGACGAAAAACCAATTATTATTTTAAAGGGAGAAAATCCAGCTTTGGTTTGTCCTAATAATGATTATGAAGAGGAAGGATTTACTGCTACTGATAACTATGATGGTGATATTACTAATAAGGTCACTATTAATAAAATAGAAAATAGTATTTGGTATACTGTTAAAGATAATTCTGGCAATACTAGTAAAATAGAGAGGAAAATTAATTTTGAAGATAAGGAAGAACCTATTATTACTTTAAAGGGAAGTGACTCAGTTACTATTTATTTGGGCAATTTATATAAAGAAGATGGTTTTACCGCTAGTGATAACTGCGATGGTGATATCACAAATAAAGTTATTTCAACAGGAAATGTTGATATAAATAAAACAGGTACTTATACTTTAACTTATGAAGTAGTAGATAGCAGTGGTAATAAATCTACTGTATATAGAAATGTCATTGTGAAAAATAAACCTATTTATAATGGAAATGGGGTTATTTATTTGACTTTTGATGATGGACCTAGTTATTTAACTAAAGAAATTCTTGATATACTTGATGAAACTAATGTTAAAGCAACTTTTTTTGTTACGTCCGCTAATGAATATACAAAAAGGGCTTATAATAATGGTCATACAATAGGGCTTCATACTTATACACACAATTATAGTTATGTTTATGCTAATAGTGAAAATTATTTTAGTGATTTAAATAATATTAGTAATAACGTGTATGATGTTATAGGGGTTAGACCTAAAATTATACGTTTTCCAGGAGGTAGTTCTAATACTGTAAGTAGAAATTATAATAGTGGTATTATGTCTTATTTAACTAAAGAGGTTATAAATAGAGGATATGTTTATTTTGATTGGAATGTTGACTCTAATGATGCTGGTAGTGATATTCATAATAGTAATCAAATATACTATAATGTCATAAATAATTTATCTTACAGTAAAGCTAATGTTGTTTTAATGCATGATTCTAGTGGACATACTGCTACTGCTATTGCTTTAAGAGACATAATTAAATATGGTAAGACTAATGGTTATACCTTTAAAGCTATTAATTATGATACGCCCCCTATTAGGCATAGCGTGAATAATTAGGGGTTGTATTTTATAAGTTTTTGTTGTAATATTATTATAGAAAGGAGTAAGATAATGATTAAAACAATAAATAAATATCTTAATTTATCAATTATATTATCTATTTTATTTGGTATTATTGGTATTTTCTTGATGATTTGGCCTAAAAGTTCACTAGATACTTTTGGATATATTATTGGATCAGCTTTACTTGTTTATGGTATTTTCAATTTTATTGATAGTTTCACTATTAATCCAATATTTTGCTTACCTCAAATGACTTCTAGTGTCCTATCGTCTTTACTTGGAATTCTTATTTTCTTAAATCCTAATATATTTGAAAGTTTACTTCCAATAGTACTTGGAATATTCTTTATAATTAATGGGGCATTTAAATCTAGAATGAGTTTTGTTTTAAAGGAAATAGATAGTTCTTGGGTACTATCTCTTATTACTTCATTACTTATGATAATATGTGGATTTATACTTATTATTAATCCAAGAATTAGTGCTATTATGATTACCACTTTAATGGGTATTATACTTATGGTTTATGCTATATCTGATATCATTGATATGTTTGTATTTAAATCAAAAATTAAGAATGTTAGCAAATACTTTGAAAAATATATTAAATAACCTTTGGGTTATTTTTTTGTTATACAATTGTTTGCTTTTTATTAATTTTATATTTACTATTTATTTTAGATATGATATACTTTTATATGAAATATGGAGGTATTAAAATGTTAGATTATATAATTATTGGACTTCTTGTAATAGTTATTATATTAGTTATTATTGCAATTAGTAAAAATTTAAATGAAGGAAAAATTACAGAAAGACTTGGTAATTTAGAGACTAATACGGTGAAAGAGTTATCTAGTTTTCAAATTGATATTATGAAGACAATGAATGAAAATTTTAATGGATTAAATGAAAGAATAGAAAAGAAACTTGGGCAAATTAATGATAAAGTCAATGAAAGACTTGATGATAATTTTGCTAAGACTAATAAGACTTTTACTAATATACTCGAAAGACTATCTAGAATTGATGAGGCACAAAAGAAAATTGACACTTTAAGTACAGATATTGTATCACTTCAAAGTATTTTAACTGATAAGAAATCTCGTGGTATATTTGGTGAAATTAATTTAAAGCATATTTTAGTTAGTATATTTGGTGAGAGAAATGATAACGTCTATAGACTACAATATTCTTTTCCTAATAACACGATAGCAGATGCTGTTATATTTGCTCCAGAACCTCTTGGTACAGTTGCTATTGATTCCAAATTTCCTCTAGAACATTATCAAAAAATGGTCGATAAAAATTTACCTCAAATAGATAGAAATATAGCAGAAAAGGAATTTAAGGCGGATGTTAAAAAACACATTGATGCTATTAGTAATAAATATATTATACCTGGTGTTACTTCAGATCAAGCAATTATGTTTTTACCTGCGGAGGCTTTATTTGCAGAGGTTAATGCTTATCATAGTGATTTAGTTGAATATGCTCATAAAAAAAGAGTTTGGATTTGTTCACCAACTACTTTAATATCAACGTTTACTATTATCGAAGTACTTCTTAAAAATATGGAAAGAGATAAATATGCTAGTATTATTCATGATGAGCTTAATAAGTTAGGAGTAGAATTTGGTAGATATAAAGAAAGATGGGATAAGTTATCACGAAGTATTGAAACAGTTAATAAGGATATTGAGAATATACATGTTACTACTGATAAAATTAGTAAAAGGTTCGATTCTATAAGTAAAGTTGAAATCAAAGATCGTGATATGATTGAATAAAAAATTCTTAATAATATTTTCTTATTTGAATAAATTTAAATGAGGGATATTATGATAAGAATTTTTTTCTTTTTGATGGGATTTGGTCTCATGTCAATAGGACTTAGTTTTATTATTTTATACTTAAATTTAATGACAATCGGGTATAATTTTTTAAATTATGTTAATTTTATTAGCAGGAGAATTGAATGCTACTATAGCATTATTGGTCTTATAATTATGGTTTTATCAATATCTATAAAAGGAGATAAGAAAAATGAATTTTATTTATGATATAGTGCTTAATTTTAATAAAAACTATTATAATTTTTTTGAATGGAATAAGAAAGATAATATTATTAGTGTAAAAAAAATACCCCTATTTCTAGTTGATAATAACACTTTTAAAATAATGAAATATGATAAAGTTACTGTCAGCAGTGATTTTATTAATGTTATTAAGGATAAAACTTTTATGTACTCACGATCTAAATTAGGGCCATCATGTCTTATTACTAATGGACATGAAGTTATTGGGCTTTTATTTAATGATAATGGAGTTTTAATAAAAAAAAGTAGTTTGCTTTTAGATGAAGAAGAAGAGGTATTAGATGAAATCGAGGGAAATAAAATTTATTCAATTGATATCTTAAAAAAACAAAAAGTAAAGATAGAAAATATTAATAGAACTCAGAAAGAGAAAAAAGAATTTTTAATTAAATATATAAGTAAAGAGAAAAATGATATTAATTTAAAATATTTGTATTATGATTACTTTGAAAAAGATGAGAATGATAGTGGTGTAATTAAAAATATTTTGATTAGTGAGATTAAAAATGATTGGAATAAAAAACTAGATAAGTTTTATGAAACGGTTAAGATATTTAATAAAATAAAGAATTAATATAATATTTATGTTATCAACAGTTGTTGTTAATATATTATTTGTTAAGAAAATTATTTTATATGTATTTATATTAATGTGGAAAAATAACGTTAGTTGTTTTGGGTAGCGAAGCGGTTAAATTATAAGAAAAAAGTATCTACTATTAAGTAAATACTTTCTTTTTTTATTTATATTTTGACATATAAGTTTCATATTTCTTTTCTAATACAGTATCAGAAAATTTAAGTCCGGCATCTTCTCTCATTTTATCTAGAGCTACATAAGAAAGGTTCGTATCCTCAGATGATTTTTTACTAGCAATTGATTCAATCACTTCATCTTTAATATCATCAAGTACTGGTTTTTCTTTTTGATCTATTCTATAGACAACATGATAACCATAAGATGTTTTTACAGGTGTCTTACTGTAACTGTTATCTTCTAGCTTTTGCATTTCTTCCATATATGCTGATTCTAAATTAGCATTATATGATTTATAACCTAATTCTTCATAAGTTATTTGATCTTTATATTCTTCTTTTACTTCATCAAATGTTTTTCCTTCATCTAATTTAGAAATTATTTCTTTGGCTAAATCTTCAGCTTCTTTTAGTTCTTCATCTGTCGCAGAACTATCTACTTTTACTAAGATATGTTTAGTATTAATATCTCCATATACTTCATCTTCATAAAATTTATTAATCTCACTCTCAGTAACCAAACTTTTTACATAATCCTCAGCATATTTACTTCTACGATATTGTAATCTTAAATACTCAATAAAGGCCTTTTCACTACTGAATCCATTATTTGATAAGAATTCTTCTTTAGAAATTCCTTGATATTGATTATAAACATTATAATAATTTTCAGCTTCACTTTTTAATTCATCATTCATTTCTTCAGTTTCTGGATATTTTTCTTCAAGAATCTTGTTATCAATTTTATCAAGTAGTGCGCTTATTGAATATATTTCTTTCATATCTTCATACAATTCATCTGCGGTTAAAATCATGCCGTCAATTTCAGCAACTGGTTCAGTACCATCTTTTAATTTAGCTATACGATCAGGCCATATTATAATAACTACTAAAACGGTAGCTAGTACGCCACCAATTACACCATAAATGGCAAGGCGATACTTGTCCATGAATTCAAGGAATTTTAATAGTTTATCACTATCATTTTTCCTTTCTTTTTTAGTAGGAACTGATTTTACCTCTTCAATTTTAGCAATTTTCTTTCCTTTTGTTTTTGATTCTACTTTCTTAGTATCAGCTTTCTTTGTTTCTTTTTTTACATCAACCTTTTTTATTTCTTTCTTTTTTACTTCATCTTTTTTGTTAGCCATTGCTATTCTCCTTTCATAAAGATACATTAATATAATAACAAAAATAAGGTAAAAATACAAGAACATTTTAGAAATATGGGTAATTTACCATATTTTTTTTTATTTTATTATTTTATATATACATAACCCGACACCTTTTTCAATTTTTTCCATAGAATAATGTGAATAGAGAAAAAGGAGGAATGTATTATGGGTAACTGTGGAACATGTGGATCATCAGCTGCAATTATTCTAGTTTTATTTATATTGCTAATAATAATACTAGGTGCTTGGATATAATAAAGGAGGTGTAAAATATGTCTGAAAATAGTTCATGCAAAAAAAATAATGGCTTTTTAATAGTCGTTGTTTTATATATTTTACTTGCTATTATATTAGGATCTGCTTTCTTTTATTAAAATGTCCTAGATTTTAAGAAACTATCTTCGGATAGTTTTTTCTTACTTTTATTATAAGCTTATCTAATTAGATTAATAAATAAAAATAAAGTAAGTTATTTAAAATCTTACTTTATTTTGTTGTATACCTCTTCAATAGATAATTTTTCTTCATTATGATATCTAGGAATCAAGTGTAGATGAAAATGCTTTACTTCTTGTCCTAGTCCATTATTTTCCGCTAATGAAATGCCATCATAATTTAATTTTTCTTTTAAAAGTTTGGCTATTTGTTTGGCTACTTTTAAAATATGGTGAAGTGTTTCTTCATCAATATCAAAAAAATCTTGATAGTGTTTTTTTGGTACTATTAGAGTATGACCATTATGATTAGGATTAACATCTAAAAAGACTTTTACAATGCTATCTTCATATATAGTATATGATGGTATTTCGTTGTTTATTATTTTGCAAAATATATCCATTATTTACCTCCAATATAAGTATAACAAAAAAAAGAAAATAAATAAATATTTTCTTAGTGAATATCTGCGAATATTCTAATATAATTATGTAAAATTTTATCGTTTTTTATACTTAATATTAACTTTTTTTCACTTTATATGGTATACTTTTAGTAAGAAAACTTTAGTTTTGCAGTAAAATCTTGTAAAACCATATATAAAAAGGGCTTAAGCCCT
>CAMEJC010000001.1 GCA_945919295.1 uncultured Mycoplasmatota bacterium | reverse complement strand
AAGTTCTTGTGTGAAATCTTTACCAAAATTTTTAACTTCAATGTCTGTGTTGTATCTTTATTGTGATTAAATTTTTATAGTTAAAATAATAAATATAAAAAATAAAATTGTAATATGAAACTAACGAAAAATGAAATAGAAAAGATTGTAAAGGAATCGGTAAAAACGATTTTGAATGAGAATCTAAAAACTCACGATGATGAATTTAATATCTATGAGAAACTTGATGAACTTGACATCTCTTATGACTTCATAAATGAAAGGGAAAATATCATAGAAATAGATATTCCAAATAAAGAGGTAAAGAAAAAGGTGTTGAAACTGCTTAATTATTATGGTTGGAAAGCAATAAAGATAACTGATTGGTCTATTTGTGCTGAAAGAATTTATGGTGATAAATGGAATGATTTCTATGATGAAGAAGCTGAAAACGATGATGATTATCCTTATGGCGTTGGGATATATTATCACATAACACCTTCTTACAAAGTGCCAAAGATATTAAGACAAGGACTGACTGTACGAGAAGGAAATAAACTTGGTTATGCAAGAGGTGAAAGAACTTATCTAATTTCATATCCAAGTAAAGATTTTGCTTACTCTTTATTCAGAGATATAAAAGATAAAATAGATGCAACAATACTACTCGTAGATATAAGGGAATATCTTGGTAAACAAATAAACATTTATCACGATGATTTTACAAATGATGAAGGAGCTGTTTATACATACGATTATATTCCACCACAATGTATAAAGGTTTATGATACCTTTGAAATAGAATCGCATAGATAAAGTGATTAAATGTATGTGATTTTTTTTATAAACAAAATTATTGTATATTAAAAAAAAATGTTTTATCTTTGCAGTGTGAAAATAAAAATTTGTTTAACTATAAAATTTATTGTATTATGAAAAAGATTATTATTTTAGTTAGTTTTATTTTGATGTGTTCTGTAAAAAGCTTTTCTAAAATTACAACTTATGTTGCAATGGATGGCACTGTTTTTCTCAGTAGTCTATATACTGAAAGTGGTAATATTCAATTTGAAAACTATCAAGACATTAATTTGGCATTAATAAGGTCACGCCATTATCGATGGTATAGAACAAAATATTATGATGAAAATGAGTTCAAAAAATATTCAGGCGGAATATATAATCGTATAGACTTTAATAATTTTGTTGGTGATGATGTCTCAGATGAAGAACTTTTAAATAATGCTGACACTTATTTTAAAATATTAGAAAAAGATGTTGAAGATTTTTTGCGTGAAAGGTATTATCAAAATGTTGATAGAATCAAACGTGAACTAAATTATTATATTAGTTGGGAAGATTTTTATGAAAGAATTGTACCTAAAATTTATTACACTTGTTATCTAACAGCAAATGATGAAGTTAAAAGTGTAGAAGTTGGATATTTTGTTGACCTTCATTCGTTTTACACTAAATTTTTTTGGTGGAAACCTGAAAATGAAATCTTGTTATGCTATTTGAGAGATGAAGATGAACAAAAAAGAATTAAGCATATTATAGATACTTATGAAGGATATGTTGAAAACCCACATAAATACGGATTAAATGTCTATTCACACGATTATATTCACTGATAAATAATTATGATTTATAAGGACAAAAACGGTAATACTAAATATTATTATTACAAGAAAAAAAGAGGTAGAAAAAAAAAGAGAGGGCCAAAAAAAATTATTAAAAAAATTGGACGTAAAAAACAACAAACTTGGAATTATAAAATAATTTCTTGTACTTTTAATAAACAAGATTCTGTTGTCGGATATTTCCATACAATGAATGAAACTGAAATTGCTAAACAAAAATTACTTTTAGAAAATGATTCTATTTGTATAGAAAAAAAAACGTTCATACCTTTTAATAATAATAAACATAAAAAAATTATTGACTTTAAATGTGAATATCTTGTACTTGAAAAAATTAGAGATAATTCAGATAATGTTACTCAATTAAGAAATGAATATGGAAAAATTGTCGATACTATTTCTACTAATGATAAATGGAAAATCATTGATAAATTCCAACATAAAATAGAAGAAACATACTGGGTCTATGGATGTAACCCTAGAACTGATAAAAAAAATTTTTTATGGATATTAGACGAATTTATTAATAAATATTTAATTTGTGACAATAATTTAATCATTCGTGTTTATTATTATTATAATAAAATCATTTTTAGATATGATGATAATGATATAAATTTTGTTATTTGTAAAAATGAATCCGATTCTATTAGATTATATAATAAACTAATCGAAAATTGTAATAAATATAAACACGTAATCTTTATTGGTAAAGTAATTAATAAATCTGAAACAGGACAATTTATTATTAATCTAATCTCTGATAAAACTGGATGGCAAAAAAATAAAATAATTAGAAAAAATACTTTATAATCACTTTATATAATTAAAAATATTTTTAATATGGATATAATTAAACCTAATTTCGAAATTATTGATCAAAAACCTGGTATCGATGGAATTTATAAACAAATTGAATTACCAGGACGGATTTGCTATAACTCAATCGATAAAATAACTGATAACTCGGCTAAACCTTTCGTAGAACAATTAATGAAATCAAAACACGGCGCTCCTCTTGAACATGGTACCGTATATCTTTATCTATACTCAGATAATTTTAATTCTAGTAAACATTCTGATTATATTATTGAAGATTTTACAGACTATTATAATTGGGGTGATGTTGTATCTTTTATCGCTTCTAAATATAGAAATAATGAATATTCTCACGTAAATAGTATTTATAGAAATGATAATAATAATTCAATTCATGAAGTGTTTATAACTACTAATTTTAGAGTATTATTCGAAAATAATTGGATGGAAGATATTAGATTCCTTTCAGAACCTAAATCTCAACACGAAAAAAGAATAACCGTAAAATTTACTATTGATAGATTTACTGGCGAAGAATTTTTAAGACATCGTAAAGGATCTTTTAATAGAGAATCTACTAGGTATATTAATTATACTAAAGAAAAAAATGGTAATGGCTCTATTAAATTTATTTTACCACCTTGGCTTAATATTCAACAAAATGTTATTGATAACTTTAATGATGATTATTATCTTAAACTTTGTAATCAACTACAATTTAATATAAACGATAATTGGAACGAAATCGATGTATGGCTTTTTACACTTAAAACTTGTGAATGGGCTTATAATAAACTAATTTCTAATTTTAACTGGAAACCACAACAAGCAAGAACTATTTTGCCGTGCGCTATTAACTCGCCTCTTATCGTAACTATGTTCGTTAAAGACTGGATACACTTCTTTAACCTTAGAGCTATTGGCACTACTGGCGCTCCACATCCGCAAGCTAAAGAACTCGCTATGCCTCTAATGAATGAATTTCAGAATAGAGGACTTATTTGAAATTCTATTTATTATGATAATAATCAAAAAAATATTGCACTATTTTATCGTCACTTTATTTTTCATAATTTTTAGTTTTTATAACGTTATTTATTTTTTTGTTAATAAACTATATTTTAATCACAAATTTTTAATATTTAATAGGTGGATCTATATTAAAATTATTTCACTAAAAAAATATATAACAACATTAAAATTATAATCTTATTATTTGGTAGATATTTATATCTACCTTATTTTTTTTTCTTAATATCATTTTTGATTTTTCACAAAAATTTTCTGGGAAAATTTTTTTAACTTTCCTATTTTTGATTTTAGGGGGTACCCCCTTATTTATTCATCTGATTTTTTCTGAAAAAATTAATGGAAAGAGTAGCCCCCCATATATACAACAGGCTAAGTGGGAGGGTAAACATAGGGGGGGTTACATGGGGAGGGTATATGTAGGGGATACATAGGGAGGGTATTGGGAGGTGATACATAGGGAGGGTCTTGATGGGGTACTTGATGGGGTACTTGATGGGGTATATTATATAGTGTGTTGATTTTTTTATAAACAAAGTTTCCATATATATGAAAAACTTGTTGTACCTTTGCAGTACCAAAACAAAAAACAAATGTTTAACCTATTAAAAAAAGGAGTACTTATGGAAATGAAAAATTTTGTAATGGCTGCAATGTTCGCTCAAAGCGAAAAAGAGATTGAGAAAATGATTGCTGAAATGTTCGGCAGCAACAAACTCATTAATGTTGTGAAATCGGTTGTAAAACCGATGATAAAAGAAGAATTGGCAGAGTGGACGCCAGACGAGGTAAAAGACCTCATGGCGGACTATTGGGACGAAATGTCTCAATTCATTGATTATGGTCGCGACGTGTGGTCGCTTAAAACTGACAAAGTGGCCGATAAGATAGTAAATGACCAACAAATGTTGGTAAAATTCATTGAAATCTTGATTGAAAGAAAAAAATCCGATTTTTAATCAAATCGTTAATCTAAAATTAAAAGGTACACAATTTGTGTGCCTTTTTTTTTATAAACATAAATCAGTTGTATATTGATTTTTTTGTTTTATTTGGAGATATAGGTATTTAACACTAAAAAATTGTGTGGATATTTTTTACTTAAACAAACCCATGTTTATTATGTTGTTTTTTAATATCGTTAAAATTACTATCATATTTCACTTGTATTGCATTGTTTTTATGTAATCAATAAAACATACATAAAAAAACAAAGTGCCTTAAAACGCATTAAAAGTGCCTTATTTTGTGTTTTATGTTTTTATAAACAAAATAATGCTGTATATAAAAATGTTATTGTACCTTTGCAGCATCAAAACAAAACAAATTTATTAACACTAAAAAAGGAGGCAATTATGAATGAAAAAGTAATCAATGTTGTTTATGGTATCATATTTGTGTCAATACCAGTAGTTTGTACAGCAATATCAATATTAATATTTTCTTAATATTGAGATATTATTTAATAAACAAAAATTTATTATAAGTGAAAAACTTATTGTATCTTTGCAATACCAAAACAAACAAGTTTAGTTACTAAAAAAGGAGGATTTATGAATGAATTAGAAAAAGAAATTAATACAATTGAAAAAGAAGTATTTTATCTTAATCGAAAGATTAGAGATACAATACATGGAGTATCCAAATTACTTTCTACACAAGAAATAGAAGAAGGTGATTTGAAGATATTTAACACGTTAGTAATTAATACTACTATTAGTGGTGTTAAAACTTACAATTCAACTTGTGAGGTATTCATTGATGGTTATTATGTTAGTATTGATAAAGTAGAAGACACTAGTCTTTTATTAAAGATACTAAAAATATTAGTAAATAAGGTAAAAGAGTGAAATAAAAAAATTATACTCAAACGAGTACCTAAAAATATTAAGAATATGAAGATAGCAATACAATTATCAAAAAGCAAAATAAAAAACGAGAAATCATCTCGTTATTTATCATACATAGATGATAGATGGTATGAGACTAGTGATGAACCTGTCTATTTATTTGACGAAGAAAGTTTGGACAAAATAAAAGTCCAAATGAAGAATAAGTATCTATACTATTGTACAATATTATATGATAATGGTTTAGAGTTAGAATGGTCAGCCTTTAATAAGAAAGTTTATAGTGTTGTTGATAGTGTTGGTAGTGTTGATGACAATGGA
Source organism: uncultured Mycoplasmatota bacterium (assembly GCA_945919295.1). Taxonomy (GTDB): domain Bacteria; phylum Bacillota_I; class Bacilli_A; order RF39; family UBA660; genus CAG-302. Next base: position 78,005 of record CAMEJC010000001.1, on the reverse strand, counting down.
TTGTGTTTTACAATGAAAATATAATATTATGAAATTTTTAGACTTTAATGAGGTACAAGGTAAATATTTAAATTTATCTTGCAATGAAAATTTTGGTAGATACTTGAATAAAATCCTTAATAAGAAATACAGATTGTCTCAAACAGAATGTATTCCTTTAATTAAGGATGTTCAAGAGAAGAATGATAAATCAGACAAATCGTTAGAGAAATTGATAATATCATTTCAATCATTATGCTTTATGTTAGCCAAGAAGTATTGCAATAATTATTATTTTTTTGACTTTATGTCAGAAGCAAATTTTGGTTTAATTAAAGCGATAGAGACTTATGACACTGAAAATCAAACGATAAATTTTCTCTCTTATGCAATAAAATGTATCTTGACTTATACGATGAGAAATTCTGATGGTAGTGTAATATCATTGAATGGTAAGCCGTTGAATTATCAAATTAAAAGGTTTATAGACAAATTTTACGTTGAAAATGGTTATTATCCGAGTGAGCAAATGATAGAAGATGAGTTTCCTGATGTTAAACGTTATGAAATTCAACGTATAGAACATAGTAATAGCACCTTTGTGTCATTAGATGGCTTTAATGAAGTTGATGATTCAGTTTGTATGAGGGACAAGATAGAGTATCAAATAAACGAGAATGAGGATATGATTGATGAATGTATTGATTATTCAATGGATAAAAATGTTTATCTTGAAGAGATAAATCAATACTATGAGCAAGAGATTAATCGTTTTAAGGGAAAAAAATCAGGATTAAAAAATGGTGTTATACCGACTTGCTATAAGGAAAAGTATATAATAGAACATCTTTATGGTTTAAATGGTAATAAGATATTAAGTGCAGAGGAACTTGCAACAATATTTAATTGTTCAACACAGATGATATATAGAATAAAACTTACTGCTATACAAAAATTGCAACAATATTTTAAGCAAAAAGATGTTATATAATTTTTCATAAACAAAAATATCAAATAGGTAAAAAAAAAGTATTATCTTTGCAGTGTTAAAATTAAAATAAAAAAATATGGAAAACAATAAGACAATCAAAGGAGAAATATTTAAAATAGACCCACGTAACATCGTGGTAGTTAAAGACTTTAATAGTCGAACTAACTTTGGTGATATAGATGAACTTGCGGCTCAAATTAAAGAGCAGGGAGTTTTAAATCCAATCTCAACAATACCTTTCGTTGATGAAGATGGGTTTGAGAAATATAAATTAGTCGATGGAGAACGTCGATATAGAGCGGTAATGAAACTCATAAACGAAGGTGTTGAGATAGCACGTATTCCAAGTTTACTATTGTCTAAAAGTACAAGCGAAGAGGAGTTGTTACTTCAACAAGCGTTAAGAAATGAGGGCAAACCGTTTAATGCTTATGAATGGGGCGTATTGGCAAAAAAACTGATGGATAGATGTGGTTTAACCCAAAGTGAAGTTGCCAAGAAATTGGGTAAAAATCAAAGTGTAATATCTCGATATTTGGGATATTTGGAATTAGACCCTAAACTATCGTCTTTATTAAAAGATGATGTAATTAGTGGCTCAAATTTAGACCGAATAATGTATGGAGCAGAGGGCGACCAAAATAGAGCATATAAAGAGGTTACTAAACTTCTTGAAAAAGCAAAAGAAAAGGGTCGTAAAAAAATATCATTAAAAGATTGTACACTTGATAGTAATACTATTATCTATAAAGATAGTACAATAATCAAAAAAGGCTTTAATACCTTTATGAAATATGTACAAGATTATAGTAGAGATGGTAAAAATGAAATAAAAATAGATATGACATATATCATCAATGAATTAAATAATGGTAAAACAATTACACAGATATTTGATACATTGAAATGTAATGAATATTTAAAAGCGAATTAAACTACTCCTTTTTTATTTGTACACATGTTTGGTGATTGCTACTCAATATTATTTGGGTAGCAATTTTTTTATAAACATAATTCAGTTATATGTCAATTTTTTTGTTTTATTTGAAGATATAGGTATTGTTGGCAATTTTAGGTGAAAAATTTTTATAAACAAAATTATGTAGTATATTATAAACTTGTTGTACCTTTGCAATACCAAAACAAAAACAAGTATTAACTATTAAAAAAGGAGGCAATATGAAAACGACTGAAATGAAAAAAAATATCGAAAAGATTAAAGGTCTTAATAAAGACTACAATAAGTTGCTCAATAAAGAGCGAAAACTAATAAATGTTATTTGTAAAGAAATAAATAACATCAACATCAAATTGGATGATGATGAAATAATATACGCTACATCTATTGCATTTGACAATGTAGTAGAGGGAAAGATAGTCGAATTACGAATAGAAGACGGCTATTTAACAATAATGTTTATGCCAGAGCCTTATGCGGAGGTCTATGAATTAGAGATTAGTGATTTCTATGATATAATAGGAATTGGCATAGATATAATAGATGTTTTGGATAAACATTATGAATAATAGATAAGGGGATTTTATTCCCTTATTTTTTTTTATAAACAAAGTTTCCATATATATGAAAAACTTGTTGTACCTTTGCAGTACCAAAACAAACAAACAATTTTATTAACAACTTAAAAAAGGAGGGCTTATGCCGAATTATTGTGAAGACACAATCCAAATTAAAGGGAAAAAGGAAGATATATTTGATTTCTTCAAAAAAGTTGGTTTCAAAGGAGAAACCCAAGAAAGCCTTTTAGAGTTCATTGAAAACAATAAAGACAAAATCACAATGCGTTCTTGGTTGCCAATGCCACAAACGTTTGTTGATTATGATACAACAAATAGAAAATTGAACAGAAACTATTTCAACACCGATGATGAGTATGAAAAATACTCAAAGGGGTATGATACCGCTGTTGAACACCAAAAAGAAACTTATGGTGCAGTAGGTTGGTATGCCTACAACTTAAAAACATTAGGTGTCAAATGGGACGCAAAAGTGTTTGATTATTGTGTATCCATGGATGAGGACGATGGTGTTCTTTGTGTTAAAGGTGTGTTTGACACTGCGTGGTGCGCACCACTTATGTGGGTAACTACTATTGCCAAAGAAAATCCAAAATTGTCTTTTGAATTGGATGGGTATGAGTATGGGTGTGGTTTTCATCAAGGTATTTCTTGCGAAAACGGAGAAGTAATTTATGAAATTGATGAAGACATTGAATGGGATGAAGATGAATTTGAAGAAGATGAATGATTATATTGCCATGTTTTTTTAGTTTTCATTTTTGTTAGGGTGGTCTTGTTGTGAAACAAGACCATTTTTTTGTTATTTTATAGCCTATATCATCAAATAAAAAAATTTTTTTGATATTATGTGTGGTTTTGTTTATGGATTTTTTTATAAACAAAATTATGTAGTATATTAGAATTTTATTGTACCTTTGCAGTATCAAAATAAACAAATAAATTTAAAAAGGGAGGTAATTATGAAAGGTTTGAGAAAGTATTCAAAGGAAGTAAAAATGTTTTACAATTCTTGTGAGCAACACGATGATTGTGAGGATATTTTGTCCGATATGAGGTCATTAAATGCTAATGGCGAAATATCAAACGATGCTTACTATTTTATAGTAAACAATTGGGACGACCTACTTTCTATTGGAGGTTTTTTATAAACAAAATTATGTAGTATATTAGAATTTTATTGTACCTTTGCAGTATCAAAATAAACAAACAATTTTATTAACAACTTAAAAAAGGAGGGCTTATGGAAATGAAAAATTTTGTAATTTCGGCAATGTTCAACAACAACGAACTCACAAATCTCGTAAAATCGGTTGTAAAACCGCTTGTGAAAGACGAAATTTTGGCGTGGTCTGCTGACGAAATTAACGCCTTTATGCACAAATTTGAATTTTGGCCAAAAACGACCAAATTCATGGACTATTCACGCGAAAACGTTGGCAAACTCGTGGAGGTCGGAATTGACAACAACCTGTCGGTTTCACTTGAAATTGAAAAGTTGAAAGACTATTACCTCTTTTCAGAAAAAGATAGCAATAACTACTATGTTATTGTAGGTTGCGGCGATGAACAAGAGGAAATCGAGGAAATTTTAGAACTCGATGATGTGGTAGATAAAATTCTATCAAAACAACAAATGTTGATGAATTTCATCGAGTTCTTGATTGAACGACAAAAAGTCGAATTTTAACCAAATCGGTGATATAAAATTAAAAGGTACACAATTTGTGTGCCTTTTTTTATAAACAAAATAATGCTGTATGTTAAAGCCTTTTTGTACCTTTGCAGTATCAAAACAAAAACAAGTATTAACTAAAAAAGGAGGCATTATGATAAAAAGAGTTGAAAAAGATTCTAATGTAGAGATTGTAGGTACATTTTATGTTGGTGAATTTCCTGCAACTAAAAACCAAATAATTGAGTTATTTGGTGAACCAACAAATAGTTATAACGATGACAAAGTCAAATTTGAATGGCATTTTGCTGTTGAACTTTACGAATTTGACGAGGTCTTTTCAGTAACAATATACGATTGGAAAGAGTATAGTGGATTTAGTAACGACACAACAATTAATTGGCATGTTGGTGCAAAGTCATATATTGTAGGTGATGAATTTATTTCGTATGTAAAGGATAAATTGAAAACACTATAATTTTCGTAAAATGAAACACTAACAATAAGTTAGTGTTTTTTTATTTTTTATTTTCGGCTATATTATCAAATAAAAAAATTTTTTTGATATTATGTGTGGTTTTGTTTATAGATTTTTTATAAACGAAATTATGTAGTATGTTAGAATTTTGTCGTACCTTTGTACTCGAAATCAAAAAACAAATATTTGCTAACAACTAAAACAACTAAAACTATGCAAGCATTAGAAATGGAAAAACATCGAGTAGATTTGTCAAAGCGTGGTTGTGTTCCTGCGACTAACTTTAATGGCCGATGGTCTTGTAGTTATGGTGTACACGGAATGTCCGCAGTTACCCACAATTACTACACAAGAAAAGGTGCATTTATCAAAGTGTATGACATATATCACAATGGTGTATATGAAACTTCTTTTGATACGAAGAAAATAGCTATGGGCTATATGGAAAGTCGAGAGAAAGGTTTTGAAAAAAAAATGTAGTATCTTTGCATAAAAATCAAAAAACAAATAAGTTTTTTACTTAAAAAGGAGGTAATATGAACACAAAAAAATTACAAGAAAAAGTGAAATTTATGGGTATTGAGAGTTATGGCCATTTTAGAGTGAAAATAACTTATAGGAATAAAGATTACTTTTTCACAACTACGAACTCACTCGCAATAGATAGATTGCAAGATGGTGATGAGTACGGATATAATAAATTTTATACCTATAAACAAGCCTTAAAGGCTCTATTAGAAGAGGGTAAAAAACGTGCAGTATTTTGCATAGTTTAATAGAACAACAATATATAATTATAAATAATACCACCATATATCAATTATATGGTGTTTTTTTTGTTTATTTGATAAATTATATATCTACAAATGAAAGTTCCTTAAATCGCTTAAAAAGTGCCTTATTTTAGATTTTATATTTTCATAAACAAAAATATTTAGTATGTTTATTTTTTTGTTTTATTTGATAATATAGTATTTGGCTTTATGTGAAAAAATTTTATAAACAAAATTAGTACTATATGAAATATTTGTTGTACCTTTGCAGTACCAAAACAAACAAATTATGATTAACTAAAAAAGGAGGGCTTATGAAATATGCAGCACCAAAACAAAAAAAGTATTTCCTATTAAAAAAGGAGAAGTCAAGGAATATGTTGTAAATGTGCATTATGACTTTTGTGCGCAAGTATCGGTAAAGGCCGAAAATGAGGAAGACGCAATGGATCAAGCGAAGAAAATTGCGGATAATATTCCACAAAATAATCTTGAATATTGCGATTTTATAGGAGCATGTATAATTGACTAAAAAAAAGAGACAATTATGGGAATAGAAGAAAAATTAGAAATAATAATGAACGAAGGATTTACAGAGTTCCAAGCAAATGTAATCTATGATGAAATGGGGTGTGCAAACATCGACGATGAACAAGAAATCATAGATGCGGCTTTTGAGTGGGAATCATTTCAAAAGATTCAAGAAATGAATATGTGTTATTAAAAAAAATAGTTGTTTATATCAAAAAAATAGATTATCTTTGCAGTGCGAAAATAGTTGAAGGAAAACAACTATAAAAACCTCTAATTATAGTGAATAAACACTTAAAAATTATATCTTCTCAAAGAAAAAATAGAAGTAATTAATCTATTCATGTAGCAAACCACTATTACATGCTTTGATAATAGTATAGAGGAGATGTGGGAATCTTTTATACTTGAAGATATTATTAGCCTTTTTAGCTCAGTAGGTAGAGCACTTGATTTGTAATCTCGTGGTCGTTGGTTCGAGTCCAACAAGAGGCTCAAAATTAGAAAAGAGTTTCTAATATGGAGGTTTGGGAGAGTGGTTTAATCCAGCGGTCTTGAAAATCGCCGTACCAATAGGTACCGTAGGTTCGAATCCTACAGCCTCCGCAACTATAAATTTTATAAACAAAATTGTTATATATCTCAAAAGAAAATATTATCTTTGCAGTGTGAAAATAAAAGTACTCAAATGAGTATCTAATCTTTGAAATATGCCACCATGTTGGAACTAGGTAGACAAGACGGACTTAAAATCCGTTGGGCAGTAATGTCCGTGTGGGTTCAAATCCCACTGGTGGTACAATTTATTAAACTAAAATTAATAATTGAACTATGACACAAGAAGAAAACGAATTATTGCTTAAAGAAATCAGTGCAAGGTTGCCTTACGGATTAATCGTACAATATAAACGAAAAACTTTTGAACCTTATAGTGAATACACAGCTGATGAAAAAGTTGAGATTGATGATATGCTACATCATAGATTGAAAGTGTTGGATTGCAAACCATATCTTCGTCCAATGTCTAGTATGACAGAGCAAGAAAGTGAAAAGTTTGAAGAGTTTTTAGAATTGCAGTCAGAGTACACTACTGGTGCTGATATAAGGTTTAAGTATGATATGTTTGATTGGCTTAATTCTCGTCATTTTGATTACAGAGGACTTATTGAAAAGGGATTAGCCCTCGAAGCACCTGAAGAAATGTATAACTAAACTACAAAATAGATTATTTATGAGTGAATTTGAAAAACATATTGGTAAATTTAAGAAAGTAGATTTGTCAAAATACGATAATAATACTGAAAAGTTTTTTGAAGAACAATATCGTAAGTTTACAAAGTTAAGCGAAGAGGACATTAAAGATGCTTATTTCCAATCAAAAACATCTATATTTCGTAGAAATATGGGACCATGGGAATATCTATTTTTTGATACTTGTCATGAGTTTGGTATGGATAATAAGTTCTATGATATAAAGGGAAATATTTACGAAACTATTGAAGATATAGAAGTTGAAGATATATCATTCTTGAAAGATAATAATGATGGTACATACGATTATGTTATTGAATTTTATAATGGTTGTACTTGGTTAGGAGAGTGTATTGAACACGAACTTAAAAAACTAAAATAATTATTTTAATATCAAGTATTATGACAGTAGAAGACGCAAAGAAAGAGTTGATGGTAGTCCATCGAAACAGCCCAATCGGAAGGGAGTACGATCATTTTTATAGTGTTTCCAGTGTAAATCGTCTTATTGAAAAGTTAGTTAGTAGAATTAACGAACTTGAAAGAGATGCGACCAAGAAAGATGATGCAGTAAGACTACTTGAAAGCATTTTATCGTCAATTTGCGATGCTACAAAGAGTGTTCAAAAAGATGATACTGATGCAGGTCTTTGTGTAACACCAAATTTTCGGTATGAACCAAATTTCGAGTTCTATAAAGAAGACATAGAAACGATAAAGCGTTTACAAGTAGAAAGTGGTGATTTTGATTTTACATGTTTAACGGAATAAAACAATTCTATCTATGCTAATTTTTGGTTTTATAATGATTTTTGTCTCGATAGTTGCAGCACTTGCTGTAGGGTTTTTAATTAATAAATGGAATGGCTTAGCTTCATACATTAGTTTTGTTCTTTTAGTACTTTCAGCTTCCTTCGGAATATTGTTATTTTATGAGGGAGCAGAGAAAGAAACTCTGATATTCTATGACAATGGTGATATCAGCTATAAAGTAAAAAATGTCGATGTCGAGAATAATAAGACGACAGATATTATAGTAATAAACAAATAGTAATATTTTCTAGCGCCTATAGCTCAATAGGTTAGAGCAGCTGACTCATAATCAGCAGGCTACAGGTTCAAGTCCTGTTGGGCGCACTAACAATTAAATTATTAATATGTAAAAGTCAGAAATGTGAAACTAAAAGTACTCAAATGAGTACCTAATCTTTGAAATATTGAAATAAACCACCATGTTGGAAACGGAAGACAAGACTGACTCAATGAATTTGAGTGGCAAGGCGTGAACAACCCTTGTTATAATCTCCTAATTTCGGTGGAAATCCTTTAAGAGATTATTGGGTTAATAAATGGAAATCGGTAATCGAAATCCTAATTTTGACTTAATTCGCACTGCGGAGACAATAATTTCAATAATTTACTGACACTAATCAATAATGTGCAAGGACTACATCGAGCAATTAAAGTTCTATAATGGTATAATGAAGTGAACTTCTACTTTAATTGTGTACAGGCTGAATGGGAGATACCTACGTTGATATTATAAAGAATCAAGGTACGGAAAACCTTATTAAAACCAATGTTATTCATGATTCTTTATTACTTCGAAGAATTTCAATATGGTAAAGACAGCCAAATACCACAACACCTTGATGTTTTGATGGGAGGTGCCTATTCCGAAAGGATGTTTTTTTTGATGCACATATTCAAGGTAACTATGGTAACATATCACAACAATAATAGCCGAAATTGGGGCTATGAATAAACGCACTGAGAATATAATTGTAGGTGTATATAAAACATAGTAGAAAATAATACAAGATTGTTTGTGTATGGTATCGTAGCGTGGTATGAAAAACAGTTGGACAGAAATGTCCGTGTGGGTTCGAATCCCACTGGTGGTACTATTTTTTTATAAACAAAATTATGTAGTATATTAGAATTTTCTTGTACCTTTGCTGTGTCAAACTAAAAGAAGAAGTTGAACTTAAATTAATTAAACTATGACACAAGAAGAAAAAGTAGAATCATTAGTTGATGAATTAGGTATCATCTTAGGTATCATCTACACAGAGAGCAGTCGTGTTACTATTAAAAAATTATTAATGGAAATGGCAGAATGGAAAGACGAGCAGTTTGCCAAAGAGAAGCAAGCACTGATAGACAAAGCTTGCGAATGGGTGACCCCTTATTTCAAAGATTTAGTGGGTTACAATTGCAGTGGTGAATTAATCAAAGATTTCGAGAAAGCATTGAAGAAGATTTAGCCATTGAATTGCCTGAAAAAATGTATAAGTTTTAATTTAACCAAAATCATGGAATATGGAAAAGAATTTAACAAATCTTAACAACATTAAGCTAACCCCAGGTAGCAAAATAAAAATTGGTAGAACGGAATACACAATATTTGGCACATTTACTGATGATGGAAAAGAATTTTTAATGGCTAAATATTTAAATAACGGAAAGAACCCGTGTTATTGTGCAATTGGTTATGAAAAATGTTTGGGCGGTTATTACAGGCACACTTAATTTAATTTGTTAATTGGTGTTACAAACATCACATTGATATTAAAAAATGATGATTATGGAAAATGAAGTACAATTAAATAACTTCATTCTTTGGTGTAAGAATTGGTATCAACCTATTGACAACAAGATGAATATTATTACAGAAGCACAGAAAATCTTAACTCTTGATGATTATCTACCTTGTAATAATCCAATATCTATAGCATTAACATATATAGATGAATTGGTTAAAAAAGGAATTACAAAACCTATTAGATTACAAGATTGGAATGAAAACATTATTATAGGTATGACCGTGCATAACCTTACTTATAATGAATGTTTATTATACACTATTAGACATTTCTTTGCTTTTGAATGTACTAAATTACCATTAATGCCTCCTGTTTATTCTCGTAAATTGTACAAGCTTGGATTTGTTGCTCCTACACGTTTTGGCAATTCTTATAAACTTGCAAACTATAAAGTTAATAAATTTTTTAATAAGAAATAACTATGACACAAGAAAATAAAGAGCTTTTAATAAAGGATCTTTCTTGCAGAATACCTTATGGTGTTATTGTAAATATTAATGGAACCTATAATAACGTGCTGGAATCTGTAAATTGGTATTATGAAGTTGAAGTTGGTATTGTATCTACCGAGGTATATACGATTTCTGATGTAAAACCTTACTTATTTCCTTTGTCAAGTATGAGCAAAGAACAAGAGCAAGAAGAATATGAGATATGTAAATATTACATTCCTGGATATGAGTCAAATCTAATAGATTTTTATAACAAAAACCATTTCGATTATAGAGGACTTATTGAAAAAGGACTTGCAATTGATGCAACAGGATTAAATATATACTAATTATGTGGGAAGCAATTAAAAAAATACTATTAAAGAAAGCTTGTTTTCATGAATGGAAACTTGTGAAAGAAGATAATTTTGGTTCACATTATCATTACATTTATATTTGTCATAAATGTGGTGAAATAAAAGTTATTGACATTAAATAATAATAATTTTTAAAATGAAAGAATTAAAAAATTGGACAGAAGTAAGTAAAGGTTATTTCAGGTTTGTTATAGGAGCAAATGTTGCATACGAAATAATTATAGAATATTGGGTACACGGCACCCCTATAGAAACTGCTAAAGCATCTTTATGTATTGTTGGAGATTGGTTCAATAAAGATAGAATATCTACTACTGACAGAGAATGATTATGACGAAAGAATATGAACATATACCACCATTAGTTTGTCCAAAATGCTTGAAGTCATTTGATAATTGTAAATCATGGCCAGCATATCATAATAGAGTGTATTATAAGTGCCCACATTGTGGATATATTGAGGATAGTTCCGATTTCAATACATCATATCGTTGGCATCCTTATCATAAAATGAAACAATAAAAAAATAATTATGGAAACGGTAAATCACGAATGCTACGTATCGCTTGAAGTAGCAAAACTATTAAAAAAAGCAGGTTTTGATTGGGAATGTGAAATGATTCATTTTTGCTATGTTGAAGATGATTATATGTGGAATTTAGAAGATAATGACAAAAAAGCAAAAAGTATATTAAAACTTGATTATTGCTTGCTTGCACCAACTCTCGATGTAGCACAAAGATGGTTGAGAGAAGTAAAGAACTATGAGGTTTTTGTTGTTGTAAAATTTCTTACAGATAAAGAATATATTGCACGTGTAGAAACTAATATATCTGGATATTCTACTGATATATACAGGTTTTACGAAGAAGCCCAAGAAGCTGGTATCAAGAAAGCACTTGAAATGATTTTAGAGAAAGGAGAATAATATAATGAATTTACTACAAGCATTGGATCTTATTAAAGATCCAAATTACACAACTATTGAACAAAGTAAGCATTTGATAGATTTAGGATTACCTAAAGAAAGTGCAGATATGTACTACAAACTACAATATAAAGATGTTTGTGCAGGAGCATATACTGGATTAGATGAATGTCCAAAAGAAGGAACGTATTATCTTGATGAACCCCTGTTAAGACATACTAACCCTTCAGGAACGTATACAATTGAAAATGGAGAAAGAATTGATTTGAGCGGAGTTAAGGATAAACTGAAAAAAACTGATATTCCTTGTTGGACGGTAGGACAGCTTATCAAAATTTATCTTATTTGTAATCCTTATGAAAGTGATGATGACCTAATATTTATTTTAACAAGTGGTGTAGAAGTTCCTGATTTGTGTCATTTCATTATCACACATCTTGAATATATTAAACCTAATTTTGATAAAGTTAATGAAATTATATGATAATTATGGAAGAGAAAATAAATATAGCAGAGATTCTAAAAGATTGTCCTAATGGTATGGAGTTGGATAGTCCTAATTATAATGGAGTAGTAAAATTTGAGGAAATTACTAAAAGTAATATGTATCCAATTAAAATTTCAATCACACACAATAATATGATTTTTACCAATACATTAACAAAATATGGACAAACTTATAAATCACAATATCATAAATGTGTTATCTTCCCAAAAGGTAAAACCACTTGGGAGGGCTTTCATCGACCATTTAAGGATGGAGATGTGTGTACAGGTAAAGTAAACGGGAATTTAGTTATCTTTATATATAAAAATAGAATAAATACGACACTTGTTAAATCTCATTTTGTACTATATATACGTGTTGGGTTTTGTAAAAACTGTTGTATCGCATTGAAAGATGAAGAAATAAAATTTGCTACCGAAGAAGAAAAACAGGAACTATTCAAAGCAATTCAAGATAATGGTTATCGTTGGGACGCTGATACAAAGACTTTGAGAGTTGTTGGTATACTGGGAAAGCTTAAATTCAAAGTCGGTGATGTTGTACAAGATAAAGAAGGTAATAAGGTTAAGATAACGGAGGTTGTACATGAATGTGGGTGTTACCTATATAAAACAGAAATAGCCAATGAAATAGGCAAGATTTATTTTGATGAAGATAATGATTGGGAATTAGTTCCAAACAAATTCGATATAACCACGTTGAAACCTTTTGATAAGGTACTTGTGCGTCAAGATGATGAATTGAAATGGGTAGCAGATTTTTTTGGATTTCAAAAAGAAGGATATTATTACGCTACTGGTAATCATGTATATGTACAATGTATCCCTTACGAAGAAAATAAACATCTATTAGGGACAACTAATGATTGTGATGACTTTTATAAAAATTGGTAATAACAAAATTCAAAGTCCTGATTTTCCAATTTTATTGTGATTTACTTGATAAGTGTAAAGGATAAGTAGCCAAGTAAAATTTTTAGAGAAGGAACATCTTTTACTACTATTGCCACCTATACAGGTTTTGTGTGTCTTTTTTATAAACAAAATTATGTAGTATATGAAAAACTTATTGTACCTTTGCGGTATCAAACTAAAAGAAGAAGTTGAACTTAAATTAAGTTAAAAATGACACAAAAAGAAAAACAATTATTACTTAAAGACCTTTCTTGCAGAATACCTTATGGTGTTATTGTAAATGTTGATGAAAACCATAAGGTAATGATGGAATCTGTAAATTGGTATGAGGAAGTCAGCGTTGATGACGGCTCTAACGATTTATACACTATTTCTCAAGTAAGACCTTATCTCCGTCCATTATCTTCGATGACTCCTGAAGAAAAGAAGTACATCAAATACAAGTGGGGTTATTCGGAGTGGGATACACTTAATGATTTCATTAATTATACTTTAATAGATACATGTGATGCAGAGTCATTCATTGATTGGCTTAATTCTCGTCATTTTGATTATAGAGGTCTTATTGAAAAAGGGTTAGCCGTTGAAGCACCTGAAGGAATGTATAATTTTTAATTTAAACAAATAATAATTATGATTCATATCGGATTAACACTTGGCCTATTAGGACTCATTTCAGTCTTTTATATAGGAGTTTATTATAATAAAATGGAAGCATATCAATTTCTTGTGAGTATTTTTATGGTATTCATTATTGAATGTTTTGCGCTATTTTTTATAATAAGTGATGTAGAAAAATATACGTTATTAGATTTTGAAAACGGAAACATCGGTTACAAAGTAACTGAAATTAGTGTAGAATACAATAAAGCAATTGATATTGAGGTTATACATAATTTAAATAATAATTAAATAAATAATAATTAATATGTATTATATAATAAAAGATTTAATGAATATTAATTCTATCGTTGTGATGGAATTTAATAAAAATACAATTGAGCAAGAAATACCAATGAAAGGTATACAAACTAATTTTTTAGATAAAACATTTGTATATCCATTAAAAGAGTATGATGAGGAAGTTAATGGTTATTATAATAATATAGAATTAACAGGAGGTGAACTTAAAACTAAACTTCAAATACTTCAAGATTATGGTGATGATGAGGGTTGTGTTGATGGTTCACTAAAAGAGATACCTAAATTTTTAGTACTGCCTGAATTTAACCCATCAATTGGTTGGTATGATGGTTATATATGTTATGTAACTCCAATCGAATCTAGATTATTTGTGATTAAATTAATTGAACATGAAGAAATTAATTTAACTACAATAAGGGATAAACGTCCATATAATTTTAAAGCTTACTTTGATGATAATGATCCTGATAAAAAAATCAAACTTGAAGTAAGATTATCAAGTCGAGAATATAATAAAGAAACTCGAAAATTTGAAGGTAATACTGAAGTTATTACTGTTGATACTTCATTTACTTGGAATATGCTAACAGAACCAAGTTATCTGAATAAAGCATATTATTATTTATATCCACATACAGAATGGTCTAATGATGAGATGTCAAAATACATTACACCAAATGAACTAGTTAATTTAGGATTCAGTTTAATCAATAAAGGACATAATGAAAATGGTGAGTCATATTGGATAAAGGGAAAATTTAAACTTTATACTAACGTATTACCATTACCTAATGACCTTTTTTGGGTTGGCCATAAAGATTTAAATAATGATAAAGCTAATATAATATTTAGATTAGATGAATTAGAATCAGAAATGAAAAAAAGCGAATCATAGATAAACGTATAATATTTTGAAATAAACTTACTATCTAATATATGGAAAATGATATTGATAGTGCATACTCGTTTAGTTTGCCTGATGTTAAGGATTTATAGAGTATGCTTATTTATTGTCCGAAAAAGGGTTAATAGTAGGAGAGAACAAACCAGTAACCCTGAGACCTTAGTAAATTAAGGGCAACAGTGATTGTGCAAGGCAACGACCACGCTGTTAGGTTCTCTTTTTTTAATTATTAAAATTTATTTTTAAGGTTTTTAGTTTGAACCTTATTTTTTTTTATAAACAAAGTTTCCATATATATGAAATATTTGTCGTATCTTTGCAGTACCAAAACAAAAACAAGTATTAACTAAAAATAAAAAAATATGAAGTACTATCAAATACATATTATTTACGGACCAGAAGCAAGTGATAAATTTTATTATGCTGGAGAGTATATAAAAAAGCTATATTCAACTAAAGAAATAGCAGAGCAAGAAGCAGTAAGATTAATGGAAGAAATACGTAAGAACCCCTATAATTATACTCCAAAAAAATATGAAATATTGGAGTTAGAAGTTATAAAATAATTATTATGAATAAATTATATTTTACAAGTGATACCCACTTTGGCCATAAAAATATATTACATTATACACCAAAGCGTTGTGCAGATATAGGTGTTAAATGTGATAAGGTAGAAGATAAATGGGTTTATACTGACTTATCAACTAATACTGAAATTAGCGAGGATGAGGCAATTAAACGAATGGATTGCTTTATTATTAACAAATGGAATAGTATAATTGATAAGAAAGATGAAGTATATATCTTAGGTGATTTCTCTTTTTATGGCGTAGAGGAGACGCAAAAGATTTTCCATAAGCTGCATGGAAAGAAACATTTAATTAAAGGTAATCACGATAGTTCAGGAGAATCTATTCATGGTTGGGTTACTTGTAAACAAATGTATCTTTTAGATTGCAAAAAAAGTAGATTTGAATTTCTTAATGAAACACAACGTCTATTCCTTTGTCATTTTCCAATGTTGGATTGGTGGTCAATGGAACATGGTTCTATAATGCTACATGGTCATTGTCATGGTAGGATTGATGAAATAAATGAAAATTGTCATGACTTACGATTAGATGTTGGTTGGGATGGACAAAAACAATTATGGTCTCTTGAAGAAATTATTGAATATTTTAATAATAAAAAAATTAAATTTAGTTACAATGGAAAATGAGGAAAAAATACTAACATTTGAACTTGTAGAGAAACTTGGTTTAAATAAATTAGAAGTTATTACTTCTGATATGCTTGATAGATATACAAGCATCGGAATTTATGCGTTCTCTGGTTGCAGCGGCCTGACTTCGATAACGATACCGAACAGCGTAACGAGCATCGGAGGTTCTGCGTTCAATGATTGCAGCGGTCTGACATCAGTAACGATACCGAACAGCGTAACGAGCATCGGATATGGTGCGTTCTCCCGTTGTAGCGGCCTGACTTCGGTAACGATTCCTAACAGCGTAACGAGCATCGGAGATGGTGCGTTCTCTGGTTGCTTCGGCCTGACTTCGGTAACCATCGGCAACTCCGTAACAAGCATTGGAGAGTGTGTTTTTTACAGATGCTATAAATTAAAAAGTATAGTTATTGGAGATAAAACCTATGAAATACAAAAAGTAACAAATGGTAAATGTAAAGCATATAAAGCATTTAAGGCTGATTTAACTTGTTGTGATTTTCAATATGAAGAAGGTAAGACTTATGAGATTGACTGTGAACCTAAATTGTGTAATAGAGGTTTTCACGCTTGTTTGAACCTTTTGGATGTGTTTGACTATTATTATGGTGAAATTGGAAAAGATATTGTTATTCACGAGGTAGAACTTGAAGGAGTTTCTGATGAAAGGGATGAAGATAATTCTAAAGTTGTAGCAAAGAAAATAACTATTGGTAAACGAATTTTATAATTATGAAAACACTGATTAAAAAATGGTTAATTAAAAGTTGGTTGAAGAAGTATGAGATTACAAACTATACTATCAATGATGATTATACAATAGATGTGTATGGAGACGTTAGTTTAAGTGATTGTGATCTTACAGAGTTTCCTTCTTACATTCAGTTCGGAACTGTTAAAGGAGACTTTTATTGTGGCTTCAATAAGCTGACATCATTAAGAGGTTGTCCAAAAAAGGTTGAAGGGAGCTTTATTTGTGCCTATAACAAACTTACGACACTAGAAGAATCACCGAGAGAGATTATAGGAAATTTTTATTGTAATAACAACAAACTGACATCATTAGAAGGCGCACCTGAATTGGTTATAAATTTTTATTGTAGTTATAATAACACTAAGTTTACAATGAGTGATGTAAATAAAGTATGTAAAGTGATAGATAACATATATGTCTGAATATACTATTAGAGCCTATATTAACAATAACGACTTATTAAGTAGATACTTTTTAACTTTATATTATATGTCAAAGAAAAATTTTAAAATTGATAGATCATCTGTAATAGAACAAGCTATATTAGAATGTCTTACGGAAATGTATGCTAAAGCACAGCCTTCTGCTGACTTTAATAAACTTATGGAATTGTATAAAGGAACTAATAAGCCATTTTATCAATGGTATTATTTATCAGAAGAGGAGTTTCATTATATCTTAAATAAATATCTTGAAGCATATAAAATTAAAGATAATAGACAGGAATATCTTGATTTAATCATAGATGATATTAGCAACGAATATTTTGTAGATGATTATAAAAAATCTTATACAGACGAATATGGATTCCATCCTGGTTATAGAGATTACAAAAAAGAGATGCCTCTTAAAGATAAAATAGGAGAAGATGCTGTCAATAAAGTATTTGAAGTTCTAAAAGAGCGAAATAACTTTTATAAAACTAATATAGAAAAAGAACGCTTTTGTACTACTATTGCTTTGGGATGTAGTCCTACTAGTAATGTAAAAACAGTGTTAGAACATTGGGGTAATATAAAAATTGATTCACGACATTTAACAGAAAATGATTTTTATGAAGAAGATTTTGAACAATAAAAACTATGCATGAATTATGAATAAATGGCGAATAGAACTGACAGAGCATCAGTTAATGCTCCTTGCGAGATGTGTTGAGGATTGTTGTCGTTTCATTGCAGGTCAAACAGAATTATCAAATTCAACAGTTTGTCTCAAAGAGTATAGAAAAATTATTGAAGAATTGGAAAAACTTCAACCTCTTATTGCTCCTGACCTTGGACGTGGAGGAAGTTATGGTTGGAGTGGAAGTCCATGTCCAAATGATAATCAAAGGAAATTCATTGCTGAAACATATTATCTATATCGTGAAATATATCATCAAGTAATTCTTAATAGATCAAAGAATGAGGATATTGGATGGAATGTTTATCTCGGTGAAACCTTAACTTGCGAGGATAGTGGTGAACCTATAAAATTGGAAAAGGTTGATTGACGTACTTTTACCATTTTTCTATATTACATAGAGATATATGTTTGGTTTTTGTTTATAGATTTTTTTTATAAACAAAAATCATTATTATATCATTTTTTTTGTTTTATTTGAAGATATAGGTATTGTTGGCAATTTTAGGTTAGAAAATTTTATAAACAAAATTATGTAGTATATTATAAATTTGTTGTACCTTTGCAGTACCAAAACAAAAACAAGTATTAACTAAAAAAGGAGACAATTATGGGAATAGAAGAAATCATCGAAAAAATAATCGACAAATACATTGAACAAGTAGATGTATTTGAAAAAGATCAAGTAATCGACGTTGAATTGGAAGTTGATGATGTTTTTATTGGTTATGGAAACACACTCCATACTGAAGGGCATCACGAATACTATTACGACGTTGATTTTCAATGTAGCCAACCTGTTGATTACGTTATTGACGTTGCTGTAATAAGTGATTCTTCAATATGTTTTGATTGTAATGAAGACGTTATTCCTGATTATATCAAGTCGATAACAGCAAAGATGCTTGACAAAGAAATAGAGAAAAGAATTATGAATTTATAATTTATAGGAGTTTATGATAATGAAACAGAATATTGAAAATAACCACGAATACGTTGATTTAGGCTTGAGTGTAAAATGGGCTACTTGCAACGTGGGTGCTTCCTCGCCCGAGGAGTATGGCGATTATTTTGCTTGGGGCGAAACAGAGCCAAAGGATATATATAATTTTGAAACATATAAATGGTATCAATTAAATAATGAAACAAAGCGGTTTATTATTGACAAATACAATGATAAAGACAATAAAATGATACTTGAATCTGAAGACGATGCTGCGCACGTTAAATGGGGTGGTTCATGGCGCATACCAAAATATAATGAATGGTTTGAACTAACAACTAAATGTACGTTTGAAGTTGAAACAATTAATGGTGTTTCAGGTTATAATGTTACAAGTAAAATAAATGGTAATAAAATATTTTTACCATTTTCAGGCTCGAAACAATACGATTGTGTGCAATATAAAGATAAATATGGCAGTTATTGGATAAATAAAGCATATTATGAACCTGATTATTCAGAATCGTTTGATTTCAATAAATCAATAATTGAAATCTATATGACTCCTAGATACACTGGATTGTCAGTACGTCCTGTGTGTGAATAAAAAATTTAAAATTTTGACAAACAAATCTTAACTTATAAGCTTATGGAAGTAACTTTGAAAACAAATCTAAAAGGTTTTAAAAGAAACTGTTGGAGTAAGAACTTGTATGGATACTTCACTTACAACGGAAAGCCTATGACTGATGCACAGGTCAGACGAATGGTTAATGATGGTATTGAGCATGGTTGCAGAACAGAAGCTGATATACCAGAAGATAAATTTGCAGAAATATTGCAAGAGCCAAACCCCAATGATACACAAACTAAACTTTTTTGATATGGAACGAAAAATTGGAGAAAGATTTGACTACAACGGTACAACTCTTGAAGTTGTTGAGCAATCTATTGAGAATAAAGATATTGCAAGGGTTTGTAAAGGTTGCTATTTGAAGGATATTAATGTTGACTGTTATGAAAAACATAAAATAACAGGTGAATGTAGTTGTTACTTACGAATAGACAGAAAGGAAGTAATTTTCAAGGAGATAGAAAAATGAAAAAGGACTGCAATAAACCTTGTTTCAGCAATGGTTCTGAATTTGGTGCTTGGATGAATATGAACTGCGACAACTGCGTAAAAGGCTGTCGATACAATGCAAAGAACGACACTTATACAAAGATACGTTGCAAAATTCAAGAAGATATTTTAACACAATATATTGGTCAAGGTAACAACACTATACGGCAGAAGTCTTACGAAGCAACACAACAAAATGATTGTCCGTATATCATTTATCTTGGTACACAACGACCAAATAGATACAAAGTAACATTACAACAACAAACATTATTTTAAATATGGAAATGAAAATATTATACTTACCACTCAAAAAGAAATGGTACGAAATGATAGAAAGTGGCGAAAAACCCGAAGAGTACCGAGAGATTAAACCGTATTGGATAAAACGGTTGTGTGATAATTGGGTAAGTGGAGATATGTTTATTGATTGTATAAATAACTGCTGTGAAAATTGCATACAAACAAAACTATATAATTTCTATAAGTACGATGCTGTCAAGTTCTCTTACGGATACACCAAGAGAACAATGATGTTTGAATTTAAAAGTGTTCTGATAGGAAAAGGAAAACCTGAATGGGGAGCACCGCCAGACAAATTGGTATTTACTATTAAACTCGGAAAAAGAATAAAATAAAAGATAATCTATTTTTATAAACAAAATTGTTTTATATCTCAAAAAAATATATTATCTTTGCAGTGTGAAAATAAAAGTAGCCATAATATGGAGGTTTGGGAGAGTGGTTTAATCCAGCGGTCTTGAAAATCGCCGTACCAATAGGTACCGTAGGTTCGAATCCTACAGCCTCCGCAACTATAAATATGATGACGGAACTCCATTAATTTATCATGTAAAAAACTTTTAGAATAAATTTAGTTATTATGGAAAATGAAGAAAAAGTATTAACAAGAGTACTTATAGAAAAACTTGGATTAGATAAATTAGAAGTTATTACTTCTGATATGATTGATGGATATACAAGCATCGGATATTATGCATTCTGTGGTTGCACCTTACTTACTTCTATTACTCTACCTAACTCAATAACGGAAATTGGACGTTGTGCGTTTAAAGACTGTTTAAATCTTACTTCTATTACAATTCCAAATTCAGTAACGAGTATTGAAGGATTTGCTTTCGATATTTGTAACAATTTAAAAAGTGTAATTATTGGTAATACAACCTATGAAACACAAGAAGTAGTTGAAGGTAAATGCAAAGCATATAAAGTATTTAATTCAAATATGACTTGTCGTGGTTTTCAATATGAAGAAGGTAAGACTTATAAAATTAAAGGTAAACCTCTATTATGTAAACAAGGTTTTCACGCTTGTTTAAGTCTAACTGATGTATTTAGCTACTATTATGGAGATTTAGGAAAAGAAATAGTTGTTCATGAGGTTGAGCTTGAAGGAGTTTCTGATGAAAGGCATGAATTTGATTCTAAAGTTGTAGCAAAGAAAATAAAAATTGGTAAACGAATTTTATAATTATTTTGTTGAAATAGAAAAAAAGTTATAATATGAGTAACGAAGATTTTATTATTTGGAAAAAAGAGAATAGTAGTGAATATGATTCAGTATTACTTTCGATAATGGAATTAGTTTTTAAAGACCTATTGAGCCATAAATTAGATGACCCATTTTTAATGTCTATTCATCCTGACCCTGAACGTCGTATTTTGAGTTATCGGGATGTAGTAATGGCTTTAAGTGGCGATGCTGATAAGGCATGGGTAAAAGATGAATTAGTTCGTGATATGAAGTCATTGGTTGAATATATAGGTGATAGAAAATAAATAAAATGAATAAGCCACCATGTTGGAACTAGGCAGACAAGACGGACTTAAAATCCGTTGGGCAGTAATGTCCGTGTGGGTTCGAATCCCACTGGTGGTACTAATTAACTTAAAAAATTAATATTATGACAAACGAAGAAAAAGCATATGAAATTGCAAGATTTAATAGAGAATTTTATGGTGAAGGTGGTGCAAGCCATAAATATTCAGAAGAAGAATGTTATGATTCTGCAATGGACATGGCAAAATGGAAAGATAAACAATTCGTACAAGAGAAAGAAAAACTCATTGACAATGTTTGCGAGTGGCTAAAAAATAATATACACGATTACTATATGACTTGCGAATTTGAACAATGGTTTGATGATATGTATGAAGATTTAAAAAAAGAAATGAAAAAGTAGATTTAACTATGACACAAGAAGAAAAAGAATTATTGATTAAAGATCTCAGTTCAAGATTGCCGTATGGGGTCAAAATACGCGTAGAATATCCTTTCTTAGAAGAAAAAGATTGGGGTCCTGAAAATCTATATGGATTGGATTTAAGAAAAGAAGTACATGCTGGTACTTCAGTTAGAATTGAAGAATTTAAACCTTATCTTCGTCCAATGATTAGTATGACAGAAGAAGAGAAGAGAGAATTAGAACATATAAGTGAAGAATATTTTGGTAAAGCTTTAGATAAACAACTTCAAGAGTCTTTATCATCGAATATACAAGAGTCTTTATCATCGAATATAAATGAAGGCGAAGTTCTTGAATATATAGCATCATCTGTTATAGTCGATTGGCTTAATGCTCATCATTTCGACTATCGTGGCCTTATTGAAAAAGAACTCGCAATTGATGCAACAGAATTAAATATTTATTAGGCTTATGGAAAAAGAATTTTTGGATAAATTGAAAACTAGATGTAATAGTCTTGGAATTGATATTGATATATTAGGAGATTCAGAGATATTATTGATATATAATGGAACTACTTTTAATATGCAATATTATGTATATAATAATAAATTAGAAGTTCCGTTATCTATTGTTAGTATGACCATTAAAGGTAAGGAATATGGATATGAAGACTATGATTTTGTTGATGTTGATTATACTGATTCCTATAATACAGTAGATGAGGCAGTAGAAGAAGTAACTGATGCTGTGGTAAATTCTGATGTTAGACGAAAGGCGTTAAAAGTAATAAACCCTTTTGAAAGCTTTATTGAAGATATGAAACAAGATGATTTGAACATCTTGTTAAGTTATATTAAAAATAATTATGACTTATAATAAATTCATATTAAACTATGACAGAAGACGAAAAACATAATTTATTAAGGAAAGACCTTTGTGGAAGGTTTCCATATTATGTAAAGTTGAAAGTAAAATACGAAGATGATCCTTGGAAATTGTTTGTAATGCACCAAAGTGAAAAAATTTATGTTCTAGGAGCAGGAGGATACCCTATTGAAGTAAAATTAACAGACTGTCAACCGTATCTTCGTCCAATGAAAAGTATGACAGATGAAGAATTTGGATTTTTACAGGAGCATTTACCATACGATTTTACAAGAATTTATTCAGGAAAATTTAATTTAATAGACGATATTCATTTAGGGAATAGTATCTCTATTGATGATATGGCGTTTTTACTTGACTACTTAAATAAGCGACATTTTGATTACAGAGGTCTTATTGAAAAAGGACTCGCAATTGAAGCACCTGAAGGAATGTATAATTTTAATAAATGATTTGAAAACAAACTTAAGAGTTGTAAATATAAGAGAGCTTTATAATAAAGAATCATTAGATTTTACACTCGCAGGAACATTATCGCAATTAGGTATTGTTCCAAAAGATTTTGAAGAAGAATGGCAATTACAAGTAAAGTAATTAATATGTATCATGATTAAAAGACTTTAATTATATGAAAAATAAATTTATAACTATTCTATTATGCTTACTATTAGTATTTCTTTTAACTGCATGTGTAAAAGATAATTGTGTGATATTAGATAAAAAGTGTATTTATCACACAATTTCAAGTAATAAGTATTACTTCATTTTACAATGCAGTGATGGTGAAAAAATATCGTGTCCTGCTACAGAATCAGAATATGTGTTATACAATGTAGGAGATACTATAGAAGTGTTAATGACTTGTAATTAGAAATAATTAACTTATAAAATATTAGTTATGAAAACAAAAGAGTATAAATCCACACAGATAATTAATCATATTATCAGCACAACTACCAAAGACAAAAGAATGATTGAGGTTCTGAAAGCATATATTCAGAGTTCCTATCATCAGGGTATATACTTTTCCGATGTGCAAAGATTTGGTATAAATTATTATCAGGCTTTTTCTTCACATTTCAGTCGTTGTTGGACTCATCTAAGGGTTTATTTTGGTAATGGGGGATACACAGAGATGTCCTTGAAAAAGCTTATACGTTGGTGTCGAGTGCATTGTCTTTATATAGAAGATCTTTTTCAAACCTCTTATGATAAGAAAATAAAAGATAGGATAGAATCTATTATAGATCAATATGCTAACGATTCACAAGATAGAGAACGATTATTACAAATTTGCAAGGTAGCTGTACAAGATCAACATGCGATAGACCTTCAACGAGCTTGGAAATTATTTCAAGAATATGCTACTTATATTCATCCGAGAACGGGTGAAGTGACATGTAAAATGAATTTATTTCAATTCACTAAACAAATGGAACAATAATGAAAACAACAAATCACGAATACTACGTATCTTTAGAAGTAGCGAAACTATTAAAAGAAGCAGGATTTGATTGGGAAGGAACAGCATATTATCAACATGGAGTTTTCTATCCATATTCAGTTTACAGAGAACACCTTGTTGTTATGAATCAAAGTTCTGCACCATCGTATATGGAACAATATTCTGCACCAACTCTCGATGTTGCACAAAGATGGTTGAGGGAAGTACATCATTTACATATAACAATCTTTTCATCATCACAAGAGTCTTGGATGTTTAGAATTACTAAACAACATCAAAGTTTAGAAGATGGTGTTTATGAAGAAGATTTCTATACTTATGAAGAAGCTCAAGAAATTGGTATCAAGAAAGCATTGGAACTAATTTTAGAGAAAGGAGAATAAAAATGATAGATTTATAAACAAAATTAGTTACTATATGAACTATTTGTTGTACCTTTGTACTTGAAATCAAAAAACGGATGTTTAACCTATTAAAAGAAATGAAAACTATTATGAAAACTATAAGAGAAAAAATTGAAATTATGCAAGCCTACGAGAGAGGTGAGCTGATAGAAAATTACAACCATGGCGAGTGGACATTATGCGAGAATCCAATGTGGAATTGGGGATATGCAGATTATCGTGTAAAACCAAAACCAAAGTATATTCCGTTTGATACTCCGTATGAGTTTTTGGAGGCACAAAAAGAACATGGAGTTGAAGTTAAGAGTACAAACACTGGAGTAGTATGTTGTGCATTCGTAGATTCACAAGGAAGAGTTCTTTTGGTAATGAATGGCATTCGTGATGAATTAAATCATGTATGTAAAATGTTTGATGATTATGTGTTTCTTGATAACACACCATGTGGGAAACAAATTTTGACTGAAAAATAATCAGTTTTTAAGTTATATCAAAAAATCGTATCTTTAGATTAGAAATTAAGACAAATATTTAACCTATTAAAATAAAGTATTTTTATTATGGAAACAGTAAATCATGAATGCTATGTATCGCTTGAAGTAGCAAAAATATTAAAAAAAGCAGGTTTTGATTGGGAAAGTGAAACTTGTTATATTGGGAAATCAAAAAAAATTTATAAGTATGACAAGTATTTTAATTGGAACATGCCAAGAAAAGATTTTGAAAAAGGAGGTAGTGATAATTTATTTTATGCTTTCATAAATCAAAAAAAGACTACTAATTTTGTTTCAACACCAACTCTCGATGTAGCACAAAGATGGTTGAGAGAGGTAAAAAATACCCATATTGAGATATCTCCTAATTCAGATATGAGTGCTTATATATATAATATTTTATTACATGGAGATAAATTTTGGTTAGGTAGTCCAATATCTTATATTACTTATGAAGAAGCTCAAGAAGCTGGTATCAATAAAGCACTTGAAAAGATTTTAGAGAAAGGAGAATAAAAATATGAAAGTGAATGAGTTAAAGATAGGAGATTGGGTACAAAATGAAGATGGCTCAATAAAAGGTAGAATAGTAAATATTGATGTCCCTCGGAATAGAGTTGAATTTAGCGCTCATACAATAGATGCTGAATTTGTATATCCATTAAGGCTACCAGCATGTGCATGTAGTATATCAGATATAATTTTAGATAAAGGAGAATAAGAATATGCAAAGCAATAAACAATTATTTGTATTAACAAGAACAATCACCAGAAATTTTAATACTGACGCAAAAGAAATTGTTTTTTCTTCGTATGATTATTGTGAAGTAAATGAACGCTTTTTAAAGCAAATAAAAAATAGTAGAGATTATTTTTGGAAAACAGGTCTTTGGGGGAAACCATCTTGTGATAAAGATGTATATAAATTAAGACTACCTGCATGTAATATATCAGAGACACTTCTTGATGGGTGTATTATAGGACTTTGTGGAGGATGTAAAAATAGAATAGAATTAACTATTGAAACAATTGATGAAGGAAAACTTGAAATTAAAAAATGTTTAACCTATTAAAAGAAATGGAAATTATTATGAAAAGTCAAAATTATGAAGATTACTCATTAAATTGTAAAAACTGTAGTAATTTGAGCCATTTTCCAGGCGAGACTTATTTATCGCCAAGTTCTAATACACGTTATCCAAGATATCATTGCATCGCAAAAGATTATATATTTAATAGTCGTAATGTTCCTTTACAGAAACCATGTGAAGCGTTTATACCAACTTTATGGTGTTTAATTAAAAATTCTATTAAAAAAATGTTTAATAGAGGAAAATAAGAATAAAGATAAAATAATCATAGTAATAAATAAAAACTATTATGGCAAAAACAACAAAAGAGAAAATCGAAATCATGCAAGCCTACGAAAGAGGCGAGAAGATAGAGCTCAAACGAAATGGCGGAAAATGGATTGACGCGTTTATTCCGACGTGGGATTGGTTAAATACCGACTATCGAGTAAAATCAAAGTTTCATGATGGAGATATATTGTTTCTTGAAGATACTCATAGTTGGATTTTTATCTACAAAGAAAATGAAAATAAGGAATACATATATCAATATGTAGCAGTTTCTGCTTGCACAACTGATTCTTCGGTATTTATAACTGATTCACCACTTGGTTTTAAAGTTTCTAAAATTCGTTTTGCTACTGAAGAAGAAAAACAAAAACTATTTGATTGCATTAAAGCAAATGGTTTTCATTGGAATGACGAAACTAAAACTTTAGAAATTTTAATTAAGCCAAAGTTTAAGGCTGGTGATAGGATTAGACATAAATTAAATGGGAATACTTATAAAGTATCATCCTTTTTATCAAACGTATGTGGTGGTGGAGTATACAATCTAGATGGAATAAATGAAATAATAGGAAAAATGATTGATATTAAAGAACAAGATAATTATGAATTGATTCCTAACAAATTTGACACTAATGATTTGATACCATTTGAGACTAAAGTGTTAGTAAGACATAATTATGGTTATCCTTGGAAACCTGCTATATTTGGATATTATATAAAAAATAATCTTACACCATATTGTATAGTAGGAGGCACTTGCTTGAGACAATGTATTCCTTATGAAGGAAATGAACATCTCTTGGGTACAAGAGACGATTGTGATAAATTTTATAAAAATTGGGAATAAGATATGAAAACTCTAATTAAAAAATGGTTAGCCAAAAGATGGCTAAAGAAGTATGGTATAAAAAACTATACCATCAATACCAACTGTGAGATAGATGTAAACGGAAGTGTAGATTTAAGTAGTCGTAATCTTACGAGGTTTCCTACGTTTATACAGTTTGGTACTGTTAATGGGTACTTCGATTGTTCTTATATTGGTCTCACCTCTCTTAAAGGAGCACCAAAAAAAGTTAAAGGATATTTTAGTTGTAGTGGTAATCAGCTTACATCTCTTGAAGAGGCTCCTAAAGAGGTTAAAGGATTTTTTAGCTGTAGTGGTAATCAGCTCACATCACTTGAAGGATCACCTAAAAATGTCGGAGAAGACTTTTATTGTAGTTTTAATCGTCTCACGTCATTAGAAGGTGCTCCGAAAGTGGTTCGAGGAATGTTTGTTTGTAACTATAATAGGACTAATTTGTCAATTTTCTCAGAGGAAGATGTGAGGAAGGTGTGTAAAGTAAAAGATAAGATACTTGTGTGAAAACACTATTATGATTTACTTGATAATGGGTTCAACTTTTTTTATCCTCAATTTTATAAACAAAATTAGTTACTATATGAAACATTTGTTGTACCTTTGTACTCGAAATCAAAAAACAAATGTTTAATCTATTAAAATAAAGAAAAACTATTATGGCAACAACAAAAGAGAAAATTGAAATCATGCAAGCTTACGAGAGAGGTGAGCAAATTCAAATTTATGGTGCTATTCCTAATAAATGGACAGATATGAATATAGAACCTTTATGGGATTGGAAAAACTTCAACTATCGAGTAAAACCAAAAAATTCGGATAAATTAATTGAGTCCGAGTTTAAAGATGGTGATATATTGTTTGTTACATCTCTTAATAGTTGGATCTTTATTTTCAAAGAAAATGAAAATAAGAGATACATTTATAAATATGTAGCAGTTCCTATTTGCACATTTGATACTTCTATATATATAAATGATTCACCACTTTGTGATAAAGAACATATTTCTGAAATACGGTTTGCAACTGAAGAAGAAAAACAAAAATTATTTGATATTCTTAAAGAAAATAATTATCATTGGGATGCCAAAACCAAAACTTTAGAAAAAACTAAATTCGACATCACCACGTTGAAACCATTTGAGAGTAAAGTGTTAGTAAGACTTGATAGTAAATGTATTTGGGAAGCAGCAATATTTGGATTTTTTAGTGACAACTTTTTCCATGTATTAGGTGGTAATTCGGGCAAACAATGTATTCCATATGAAGGAAACGAACATCTTTTAGGGACAGCTAATGATTGTAATGAATATTATAAAAATTGGGAATAAAATATAAATTCAATAAAAAGGAGATTACATTATGAATGAAAGAATGAAAGAACTTGAGTCTCGTAGAACAGCTTGGGAAGTGCAAGTTCTAAAACAAAAAGAAAAATTTGATGAAGAAGCCCGACAAATCCGCGAGGAGGAACGTCGTCGTGCGCAGTCAGAGAAAGAGACTTTTCTTGATAACCTTACAAAAGAAATTTCAGGAGAGTATAAAATGAGTTACGAACAGGCTCAAATTGTAGTTAGTCAGGCGTGGGAGGTAGGTCATTCTTACGGTTATCACGAAGTACGTAATTATGCAGAAGAATATGCAGAGTGGGTCGAGAAGATCATTAAACTTCAGAAAGAAATGGACAATTAATTAACTTTTAAAATATAAAACATGAGTTTGAAACAAATTACAGTTATTTTTCTAACATTGTTAATGCTTGTTGGAGCATGTGCAGTTATTTACAAGCGCATTGATTTTAGACAGAATTGTTCTGGGCGTCTGGAACGAGCTGCTAATGCAAACACTGTTGAGTTGGCAGTCAAAGAGTTGGACGCCGCTATTCAGTATGCAGAGGCAAAAGGTTATACATCTGGTTATACATCTGTATTATATAATACACCTGACGAGGATGTTGAGTATTGGTATAATAATCTGTGTGCATCTCGCAATGAGTTGCTTAATCTTTCAGATAGTACTTCTACTCTTGAGAAAACAAACACACTTATGAAGTTGCGAGAAACTCTGACCGACATTGATAAGTATGGGACACATGTGATTTATCCAGATGGGTTACAATTCTACCCAAATAATATTCTATGGGGTATCATAAGGTATTTTATTTTGATTGTACTTTTTGTTATTTTTGTGTTGATTATATTGATGAACTAAAATTATGGAAAAAGAAAAACGATATGCTGTTCAGATATCCGATTATATATGTTTATATATATTTGCTAACAACGACGAACAAGCAAAAGTAATTGCAAGCAAGTATTGTGATTCAATCAATAAATAGGATGAAGTAAAATCAACGGCAGAATACAAAATATTTTGTTTTTATTTAAAATAAGTGGTAAGAAGATTGTAAAAATCGATTTTTTGCCACTTCTTTTAAGTTCTGAGGCACTTTCTATATTCTGATGATAAAATTATTGTCTAACCAAAATTAAATGCCTTAAATCGAATATTTTTTAGCTTTATTTTTATAAACAAAATTAGCTACGATATGAAATATTTGTCGTACCTTTGCAGTACCAAAACAAAAAACAAATGTTTAACCTATTAAAAGAAAGGGAATTTATTATGAAGACACAAATTGAAAATTGGTTGAAACAATATAATATTACAAATTATACAATCAACGACAAAGGAGAAGTTGATGTAGATGGAGATGTGATTTTAGTAAATAATAATCTTATTAATTTTCCTAATTACATCAAATTTGGAGTAGTTAATGGTAACTTCTGTTGTAATTATAACAATCTTACGTCACTTAAAGGGGTACCAAAAGAAGTAAAAGGAGATTTTGATTGCTCCGTAAATAACTTAAAAACATTAAAAGGTGCACCGAAAAAGGTAGGAGGAGGATTTGATTGTAGTGAGAACAACCTAATAGACTTAAAAGGAGCACCTGAAGAGGTTGGTTGGAACTTTGATTGTAAATACAATACTACTAAGTTTACAAAGAGTGATGTAAATAATGTATGTAAAGTAATATATAACATATATGTATGAATAAAACAATGAAAAAAACACTTTTCTTTTCAAATATCTGTTTGTTGTTAGCAGTGTGCCTGTTTAGCAGTTGTACTAAAAACGACGACAATTTAGACGAGGCGTTGATTATTGGCAAATGGCAATTGGGTACTTTGTACGAAACTTATTCCTCTGACCACACCTACACTACATGGGACACAGCCGACGATGTAACCGAAGACGAAGCACAAAAGTTCGAATGGACGTTGGTGAAAAAACCACTCTTGGGGCAATTCTATATTATAATTAGAATAGCTGACAAGAAAGTATATCACAGAATACTTTTTCTTAGTAAGGAAACATTTATGTACAAAGATAGTAGTGACAAGACTATAAAAAAATTCACCAAGGTATTAGAATAATTTATTAAAAATAAATAACTTAAATCCTTGAAAATATAGAATATTTTATTATAATATATATGATAAGATTTTTATTTTTGAAAGAACAAATTTTAAAAAAATTGATTAAATATGTTAGTAAGTAAACTTAAAGAAGAAGTAATGGGTGCTCTTAAAAATAAACCTAAAGATTGGCGTGATGGACAGTTTGTATTTAATTATATAGACAAATATTACGGAGTAGCAAGAATGGTACAATTTAAAGATAATATTGATTGTTTTTATGATGATAAATATATAGATTCATTTATTGAACATTGTGCTAATTATATAGTATAATATTTTTGTTCCTATAGTTCAAGGGATAGAACATGAGTCTTCTAAACTTAAAATTTGGGTTCGAATCCCAATAGGAACACAATAAAAAAATAGTCAGCAAATTAATGTTGACTATTTTTTTTTATATATTATTCATTGTTATTAATGTCTAATCGTTTAAGGTTAACGGAAATAATATTTTTAATGTTGTTAATTAAGATTTTTACTCTATCATATTCATTAGATTTATTTCCATATTTTTCTTTAGTAGCAAATGTAATATAGTTTAGAATATCAGCATATTCTTTATAAACTTCTTTCTTTTGTTCTTCAGTTTTAATAGTTTCTTTGAATTTATTTCTTAAAGAATTTATACCACCGTTTCCTAATTCTTTAATGAATTTTATTGCAGAAATTAATTTATCTCCATTAAAGTCTGACATTTTTTTAAGTCCTTCTCTTGGTTTTAATGAAGAAATTTCGTCTTTAGTGAATGTTGCATAAACTTCACCTCTATATTCTAATTTTATAGAATCTTCATCTTCTTCATTTTGATAATTTTCTAAACCATTTTCTAACATTTTTTGACCTCTCATTCTTAAATCGTGTAAATCGTTAAATGAACGATATTCCAAGTTAAGAGACAATGTTCCTACATAAACCTCATGTGTATCATCATAAACATATAAAGAAACGATTACATTACTTAAATCAGTTGGAATAACAGGTTTAGTATCCGTATTTTTACCTAAAAACCAATATTCAGTATCAGTTGTAAATGAACCTATTCCAGAATCTACACATAATGATAAGTGATTGAATATCTCTTCATCTGTATGTGGCATATCGTCTAATGGTGCTCTCTCTACGTCTTTTATTGCTCTACTTATTAAATTATCTAAATCATAAAGTCTACCATTAACATTAATTGTTTCAATCTCATCACCAAACTTAAATGATATTTTACCATATTGCAATGATGGTCTGTTTTCCTGGCCATAATCACCCCACCACCATTTATCTACATTAGTTATTACAGGTGATGGACGTGAACCATTTTCTAATGATTCTTTTCCTGCTAATACCATTCTAATTGCTATTTGTTCAGGAGTGTGTGATTCTCCATCTTGAGGTAAATTACCATTATCAGTTAATTCAAATTCATCTAATTGTTCCTTAAATGGAATTTGAACAACATCGTTCTCATTCGAATCAAAAGCATATTCATTAATTAAATTATGTTTATAACATACTTCTCTTACACTTTCTGATAATAAGTTAAAAAATTCTTTTCTATTTATTTTCATTATTTCATATTATTTAAAATTGATTATTATCTATAATAAATAGATTTTAACTAATAAAAAAAACTCATAAATATGACTATTATTTATTTTATAAACAAATATAGATAATATCTCGACTTTTTTGTTTTATTTGATGATATAAATCTTCACTCATTTTTTCACTAAAAAAATTATATATTTATAAAGTATAAACCAACTATTTTATAATATGACAAATAACTTAAAAGATTTAATAACAATCAAAGAAGCATCTTTATTTGCAACTGATTTTACAGGCAAAAATGTTACCACATCCAATATTATGTACCTTGTTCAATATGGAAAAGTAAAAAAATATGTAGAAAATGGCTCTACAATGATTAGTAAAGCAGATTTAGTATCATATTATGAATCAGCTAAAGGAAAAAGAGAAGTTGAATGGAAAGAAAAATTGGGAAACGATTTGAATTGGGCTTTATCATTTGATAATCTAAAAGAAACTGACACAACCAAACACGTACATAGATTACATCCTTATAAAGGAAAATATATCCCTCAGTTGGTAGAATACTTTTTAGACGACCATACTGACAACTTCAAAAAAGATGTTTATTTTCAAAAAGGTGATATAGTTTTAGACCCTTTTTCTGGAAGTGGAACAACAATGGTTCAAGCTTGTGAAATGGGTCTTCATGCAATAGGCATAGATGTTTCTGCTTTCAATGCCTTAATCGGCAATTGTAAAGTAATGAAATATGACATTTCAGATGTTATTAAGGAAACAAAAAGAATAACAGAGGCACTAAAACAATTTGTTTTTGAATCTCATATTCGTGATTTTGATGATGAACTAACTCAAAAACTTAATGAGTTCAACAACTTATATTTCCCTGTTCCCGATTACAAGTACAGATTACAACAAAAAGAAATAAACGAAAAAGAATATTCTGTAGTCTATGAAAAAAAATTTCTTGATACCTATAATGATATTGTAAATAAATATGGAATAAAACTTCGACAAGATAAAAACGAAACATTTCTTGACAAATGGTATTTCCCAAATGTAAGAGCAGAGATTGATTTTGTATTTGAGAAGATAAAAGAGATTCAAAAGTCTTCAACTAAAAAGATAATTAGCGTTATATTAAGTCGAACAATTCGTAGCTGTCGTGCTACTACACATGCTGATTTGGCTACTTTATTAGAACCTGTTACAACTACATATTATTGTCATAAACATGGCAAAATGTGCAAACCTTTATTCTCTATTCTGAAATGGTGGGAAACTTATACAAAGGATACCATTAAAAGGTTACAGATTTTTGATGCACTCAGAACCAACACTTATCAATATTGTATAACAGGAGATAGTCGGTCAATTAACATTATTGATCAATTGAAATCAACGAACCAAGATTTTGCCGACTTAGTTAAATCAAAGAAAATAAAGGGCATTTTTTCATCACCACCTTATGTGGGTTTAATAGATTATCATGAACAACATGCTTATGCCTACGATTTGTTTGGGTTTAAGCGTAACGATGAACTTGAAATAGGACCATTATTCAAAGGACAAAAATTAGAAGCTCAACTGTCATACATCGAAGGTATTTCGGATGTTCTTAATAATTGCAAACAATACCTGGCCGATGATTATGATGTCTTTTTAGTAGCTAACGACAAATATAATCTTTATCCAACTATAGCAGAAAAAGCAGGAATGAAAATTGTAGAACAATTCAAAAGACCTGTTCTTAATAGAACTGAAAAAAATAAAAAGGCTTATTCTGAAATTATTTTTCACTTAAAACAAAAATAATAACTACTCTTTAATAAATTGTCATCATATATAATAATATATGGTGACTTTTTTTATAAACAAATATAGATAACATCTCAACTTTTTTGTTTTATTTGGCAATATTGATTTTGACTTAAATTTTTTTATAAACAAAATTTGATTACATATCAAAACTTTTTACTAATTTTGCAGTACTAAAAAAAATAATTATTTAATAATATGAACAATGTAAGAATTATTTATCGAAAAAACACAAAATCTCTTCAAGAGATTACAACTAATCAGGGTGAGGTTTTTTATATTGTGTTAAATGAACTCAATAAACCTATTGGGTATTTTCACGATATAGATAGAGCTATGAACGCTACTAATAGACGTAAAAAACGTTCTAAAACAATAAAAAAACAAAAGAAAAATACTAAAAAATAAGTATATATTATTATTTTGTTAATTATCTAAAATTTTACTATTATGAAAAAATTTATTATTCCTATTTTAACTCTTTTAATTGCTACTAATGTAGCTATTGCTGAAACTTATACTATCGATAGTAGTTATCAACGTAATAAAAGTAAAAACTATGGTGCTGTTGGCCTATCAACTCGATTTGGTTATGGATTTAACTATGACGCTTTTACTTATGGCGTATCATTATATTATCATGGTAATGGCATTCTCGGTTTTACAGCAGGTTTTGATGGATATTATATTCCTAAAGGATTCGTGTTAAAAGAAAACGGTAACAAATATAATATACCTTTACCTCTATGGAATATTAGAGCAGGTATAATGATATCAAAATACTTCGTTATTGGACCTATGATTGGTAAATCTAATGTCTCAGAAAAAGAATATAATCTATTAACTCTCGAAACTAAAAGTAATGCATTATTTTCTAATGATATTTTCACAGGTAATATGTATGGAGGATTTATTACTATAATGTTACCTATTTCTAAATATGTTGGATTTAACTTCGACTTCTCACTTAATAATAAAATGGGATTCAACGCATGCGCTGGAATTAATATACAAATACCTCTTAAAACTAAATAATTTATGGATATTTATAAATTCTTTTATGCTGAAAATGAAATAGAAATAATTATGAAATGGATTAGAAATAATAATAACTCTATTGACTTCAATATTATTATGACTAAACCTTTCAATAAACATATCGGAGTAGTAAACTGGATCGATAATAACGGTAATAACCTTTATAAATATAAAACCGCTGTCGAAATCGCTGAAAATAGAACTATTTCGTTTATTAAAAAATATGGACTCGAACAATTTTAATATCTTAATTCTATGAATAATCTAAAAAATTTTATAACTGATGAAATCATAAACAATTTCAATCAAAAAAAAGGTAAACATAAAAAAATTTATTCTGTAATGTTTTTTAATTTAAATAATAATAACACATGGATAAATTATGATAATTACATTACTACTGTTGGTGAAAACGCCCTTAAAACTTACATCAACTCTAATAACAATAATTCTAAACTTGTTTACGCCTATTCTATTAACAATCTATTAAAAAAAATGAATAAAATTATTGATAAATTAAATAAACAATAATTCTACTCATTTTATATATTATAGACTCTTTTGAGTACCTAAAAATTATAGGTACTATTTTTTTTTAATTTTTTTCCTGTTTTTTGTAACTTTTTATTAGTTAATTTATATTTATTATTGTCAGAGATGATAAGAGAGAGCGTAAAAGATATAAGTTTTAGTCAGCATTGGCTTAAAGATATATATTTAAGCTCTCTTTTTTTTTATCTATACTTTTTATATTCCATATATGCAGATAGTCTTTGTTCATCTGTTAATGTGAATGAATTATTTGTTATATATGCGTTATATATTATTTCCTCATATTTATGTTTATCATCCATATTTTTGAAATAATATTCAAATTGTTTAATTTCCTCTAATGATATATTAAAATAATTTAATAGTTCAGGTATTAGGAATTTACCTGCAACCATATGTAAACTATTACAATGTTCTAATTCAATTTTAATAAATTCCTCCTTGCTCATCATTTTATAATGAAAGCAATCATTACCTTTACCTCTTGCAATCATAAATAATTTGAATAATGATGGATTACTTTCAAATATAATATAATCCATATCATGACTAACATAATCATCATAACAAGAAAAAAATACCTGACTACCTATAGGTATCTTAATAATATCATTCTTTACGCTAATACCCATACTCCAACATCATTTTTAACAAATTTCAATAATTTATCACTATATAACTGTGTTTCATCATATTGAATACTATCAGGATTGCCATAATCAAATATATGTCTGAAAGCTCCATCAATAAAATAAGTTCTTGGCCATGATTCTGACATATCATCAATGATAACTTGTGCAACAAGTTCAGGTGACGAGTCATCAATTGGCATATTTATAAACAATGTATTTGTTAATATTTTTTCATTATAGAAAAAATCACCTGGGTCATATCTATTCCAAGCAAAACACTTTTGTCCATTATATTCAACAATATTTCCTGTATAATTAATAAAATCTACAGGTGTTCTATTATCTTCGCCTAATTCTGTAATTAAACTTTCAGTATGTTGTCTATTAAAAATTTGACAATAGCAATTCAACATATATAATATCTCATGACCATCAGCATACTCATCTATTTTAGCAATACAAGGTTTTACTAATGTTTCACTAACATATGATTCACCAATAATATTTGAATTTGTAATAACTAAAGATGTAACAAATTCTTCACTATTTATATTAAAAGGTAATGTAATATCTAATGTGTTTGTTAAAATAATACTATCATCACCATTAGGAGTATATATATGTTCTCTATCATCATTATCGTTTTCATAATTGTTATATGTTTCAGTTCTATCATAATCCTCTATTTTCCTCCACACATAACATTTTTGACCATTATAAACAATAGATTCAGAATTAATGTTTTTTAAACATTCAAATTTATCTAATTGTAATAACTTACTACTGCTTAAACTTGAATAACTGATTCCATTGACTGTCGCATCCTGCCTAAATAGTAAACGCCTGATAGCCACCACATTACTTTGGGGGGGGGGTAATAATTTTCTAAAACCAGGAAGAGGCTTATAACCTTTCAAATGATTTAAATTTTCAGGAACTTCTTTATAATCTAAATATCTTTGAAAATTTTTAGTAATATTATACAAACCATATGTATTACTTGAAATGATATTATACTTAAAATAAGCATATTTACCATTATATGGTTTAATAACATCTATGTAATTAACTTTATTGCTTGAAGAAGAAATATCTCTTGAATAATTTAATAATTTTTTAATATCAAAAGTTATATGAATAACACCTGTAACAATATTATTATTCATATCATAAACTGTTGGTGTAAAACCATCATCTATGCTATCTGGTAATAAATCTATATATAAAACATCTATTATATCTGTACCAATAAATGAAATATATGCAACTTTTTTATTTTTTGCTTTCTTTGTTAAAGAATGGTTAAACGTATATTTATTAGAATTATAAGTTAATGTTAAACATTGTTCAATCAAACAATCTTTATCAAATTTTAACTTTTTCCAATTAAAATTATTCTTTCTTTTACAATATGTATAATAACTACCATCATTTAAAAATGGAAATACTGTACTATTCTGCATTTCATTATTATTTTGATTACAAGTTCTATAATATATAGCTCCATTTTTAATACCGCTTTTTGTTGTTAACCCATAATGGTATCTTGTATTATTATCATATACCCATTTATCTTTTTTAACTCTAATATTATCTAAATCGTCTATATTTATATAATACCAATTTTTATTCTCGCTAAAAAATACTCCTCTACCATTAATGAATTTATCTGCATATTTATTAAAACTATCAGGATTAAGTATACCAACAATTTCAAATTTTTGAAATACTTTTAATTTATTACGCACATTTCGTATATATGCTAAAAAATCAGCATCATAAGTTGAATATCCACTAATACCAATTCGTAATTTACGCTTTGCTTTTAATGGTATATAAAAACATATTTCATTACTACTATTTATATAATAACTTTGTGCTTCCTTTTCAATATCATTCCAAGTATTAGTTGTTTCATCATAATATTGAAGAAATAGTGAATCATATTGAAAATCTTGTGGGTTTTTTAACATAACAAAATATTTATAGGGTTTTATTACTAAATTACCTAATCCATAATTACCCATTTGTTGATAGTTTATTGAAAAGTCAAAAGCATAACCAACAAGTCCTACTCTTGGTTCTACACTAATACTTTCACCACTTGTTTCTGAAGCAACATTAACATCAAACTCACCTGTATCAGTAAAACCATATATATCTCTAATTATATTATGTGTACATTCAAATAATCTTTCAACTGTATTATGTCCATAATAGGCACCATCATAATAAACACCATCATTTTTAACTACTCTTATTGGTGTTGTTGGGGTATATTTTAATACTATATTACCAAATCGCATTTTCTTTTTTTGATTAAATTCAAAATCAGGTAATACTACACCCATTTTTATTTTTTCTTCTAATGACAAACCTATATTATAGGTCTGAGCATCACTTTTCGAATAAATTTTATCGATACTATTACGTTTTTTCTTATATATATAATTTTCCATAATTATTACTTTTTACTATAAATACGTCATAACAATAAAAAAATTAACATTATATTATGATTTTATTTCTTAACTAAAATAACAATTTATAAGAATTATACCACTTTTAATTACAAATCGTAAATTATATACATGTGGTATAATTATAAATTGAAAGTAAAATGACTATTTTAATTGAAAAATGTAACTTTAATAATATTTTTATGTTGTAATTATATGCTAAATGTTAAAATTCTAACAAATTAAAACTTTTTGAGGTGTTTTACTTACAAATTGAAAGTTATGCACAAGGGGTAAACTTACAAATTGTAAGTAATTATAGCGTTTTAATTATTTTTTTAAAATTTTGAAAAAAATTGGTAAAATTAATGCAAGGGGCAGTCCCATACCCATAAAAGTTCATAAAGAGTCAATAAATTTTTTAACGAAAAACTACTATTAGATGAATAATATTATAGAGTAATTTGTTTATAATTATTTATGTTATTGATGTCAATAATAGTTTGAGCCTTATCATTAATAAGTTGTTTTAGATTAAATTTAAAATTATCATTAAAGTTAAGCCATAGAAGTTTATTATTATATTTTAACTGATAAGCGTTATAAATAAGGAATAATGTATCATTATATTTAGTAATGATATTATTATCCTTAATGAATTGATTAAGATTTTTTTGTTTATCAAATAGAGCTAATTTATCTTCCAATAGTTGCGTATTATATATAGTATTAGCGAAGAAAGTATTAGGTTTAATTTGTAAGAAGAAAATAGGCATATCATTATTTTTATTATTAATAATAAGGTCAACACCGCAATTAGCATCTAGGAAACCATAAGTATTTTTTACATTGAATTTATTTTGTTTTATTATTAAATTTCTAATAAAAAGTTCGGCTTTTAGTCCTACATAAGTTTCAATAATAGTGTGGTTAATAATAATGTCAAGACACATATTTTGACTTATGTTTTTATTATTTATCTCTTTCCAACAATTAAAAGCGATATCATTAAGTTGTTTAATATTTCTACCGTGGAATAAATGTCCAGTAGAATTATTTTTATTAAAAAAAGGTGAAGGGTCATTAATATATTTAATGAAGAAGTCGTTAATCGAAGAAGGGTTATATTTATAGAATAGAAATGAAGTAGTACCAATATTTTTTCTATTAATATATTTTCGAGTAATGATTGAATAGTGTTTATTAAAAGTTTTTTTTAAGTTATCATAATAAGCAATATTTTTTAATTTGTACATAACATAAAAAAAGTTAAGAAAGATTATTTTAATATACGCCTAAAAAATGATATAAAAACGTATAATTATTTCTTATATTAAGAATGAGTTAAAGTCTCTATTATAAGAGTGATTCAGGTTAAAAACAATAAATAAGTTTTCTAAAAAAAACTTTTCATTACTCATTCCAATAAAAAGTCACGATATATGAATTAAAAAAGTAATAAAATATATCATAATAATAATACAAATATACATAAAATTGATTAAAAATAAAACAAAACCGTCAAGATATTTGGCGGTTTCATTTTTTAAATTCTTTTTTGTTCAAAATATTTTTGATATTCAGGTAATATTTGAATACCCTTTGCATCAATCCATTCTTTCATTGGATTTCCACCATCATTTGTTTTGAGCATATCAGTTTCTTGATTCCAAGCATAGATAGCGGCATCAAGGTTATCGACACATATTCCTTTATAGAGTCTCGACTGAACTTCACCAAATAAATAACTTCTCAAACAATTATATATATCATTATAGCCTTGCCATGAACATTTATCTCTATTCTTATGATTGATATTCTTTTCTCTATCTAACTGACGAATTAAAGTGATTTGGTCTTTAGAAACTAAATCAATTAATGATATTTCGAAATTAAACTGTTTTTTAGTGTTATCATTATACTTATAGATATGTATATGTGGTATGGGTTTATCAGCGGTAGACGCACCATGTATTTGAATGGAGTAAGTATCTTTTCCACACTTTTGTACCCCGATTGTTGCCATTTCAAAAAGATGTATTCTATTAGAGGCAGAATGAAGTGTTTTCTCTAACGACTCTTTTATTATCTTCTTTAGTTCTTTTCTTATTATTTTAAATACGTTTTTACTTATATTCGTAATTGTTTGTGTATAAAAATGTAAACTATTTGCAAAGATAGTACTTTTATTTTAAATATACAATTTTTTAATCAACTTTTTCAAAAAATAAGGAGTTAGTCACATATTTCGTTGCTAACTCCTATATAATTCTATACAAAAAAAGGGGAAATATAATAATTATTTTCCCCAATCAATATGTATGATATCACCAACAAAACCATGTTTCCATAATCATAAAGATTTCAATATTCCATCCAAATATTCTGCTATTTCTACAAGTTCAGGAACGTTTTCATATTTCTCCTTTTCTCCCTTACACAATGATTGGTGCATACCGAAATTGTTATATTTGTAATTATCAGGATTGCAGAAAAACTCACATAACTTACTGAGTTCTTTAATATCTCTTTCCTTCAATTCTTTTGAACGAGCATCATATAACTTTTCGCGTCGGCTTATTTCTTTATCAGAAGTACTATTACTTATGAGAGTCCATATTAACTCATTAGCAATTTTCGCATTGAGTTTATCTACACGTTTAAGAAGAAGTTGCTCATACTCATCTTTTGTTATATTAACCATCTTTCCGTCCTTTTCTGTTAGATATATTCCTATATCAACCTTTTCTCCTGATGGAGTTATTAAATACAAGATTCCCTTTGTGTCAAAATCACCATTATTCTTATCGGCAAGAAACGTTTGGGCATATATTTTATACTTACCTCTTTCAGGAACATATGGCATTGTTATAGGAAACATATCATCGAGAAATCTATCCCAACTAGTATACGTATCAGACGGATCCTCTATATTTACAAAATATGCTCTATCAATGTCATGGTAACTAATCTTTCCATCCAACGTCTCCTCTCTGAACAGACTTGACATTCTCGGACATTGATAGTGAGACTTCAAACCACGCTCTTTAAGATACTCGTCCGACTCCAACGGATATGCTTCAGTCCCTCTCTCTACGCTAAAGAAATCATCATCAGTAATAGGAGTTAATGGTTGCCTATCCATCAACTTAATAAGTATATTCTTTGTAAACCCGAAACTGCTACCACTATGCCCATCTTCCATTAGGGAATTATATGCTTTAAGTGCGGATTTATAACACGAGCATCCGTAGTCGAACACGTTACTGTCGAAATCATAATCTGGATTCTCTTTTTTACAAGCAAGACGGCACTCTCTCTCCGCCCAATTCATTAAATTATTCATAACACAATATTTTATTTTTATTTATAAATTAATTCTTTTAATTTTCCCAATCAATACATATAGAAACAGTATTAAAATTTTGAAAGTTTTTTGAAAAGTTCGTTATAATATTTAATATACACATCAATGTTATTAAACATATCATCAAATAAGTTTTTATTTTTATATGTTACATTGATATTTTGTGTTGTAGATACATTATTTGTATTATCATTTAGATTATCGATATTTTTATCATATTTGTCAAATACGTGATACTTTTTAATATTATTCTTTTTATCATTAAATTTTACATTAGCATTATTTAGAATATCGATTAAGCAATTAAGGCAAATATCAAAAGATTTGTCAAAGGCCTTAGAGTCGATTTTCAAATAAGAATCATCTAATTTAATCTTTTTGTTTTTAGAAACCGCTTGAGTTAAAAATTCAATAGTGCCATCACTTTTAGTTCCTAATTGAATAGTTAATACAGAGCAATTACAATGTTGATTAATATCATATACATCAGATAATAATTTTACAA
The DNA here is from genome assembly GCA_945919295.1 of uncultured Mycoplasmatota bacterium. Lineage (GTDB taxonomy): Bacteria > Bacillota_I > Bacilli_A > RF39 > UBA660 > CAG-302. Next base: position 34,950 of record CAMEJC010000001.1, on the reverse strand, counting down.
TATCAACTGTAATATAAGTACCACTAAATAATTTTTCAACAGCGATTAAAGTTGTACCTTTAGGATAAATAACTTTTTTGTTAGATTCTTCTTTATCTTTTTCATACAATAAGTTATTATATTCCTCTTCAGTAATTTCAATTAGGTCATTCACTTCTTTTATTAAGTTTACTGTATATCCAGATTCAAAAGTTTTTCTAACAGCATTATTTGAATAAGATACAGAAGTAATGTGAATATATTTATGAGTTTTAGTATTATATTTATACAGATGTAAATATGTTAAAGGTAACTCAAATGTACTATTATTCTCAACTGTTGTTTTATAAAAATATTTATATAATTCACAATCATTATACATCAGGCTTTCACAAGCATCATAATCTACATCACCATCAGGTTCTGTATCTGTTTTATTTTCTACATGTGTTTCAGTCTTCTCATCAACTTCAGTATCCACATCTGCTTTAGTTTCAGAGTTCTCATGAGTTTCAAAGTCATCATCACTTACAGTTTCATTTTTTGTTTGTTTATCATCGAGTGATCTAGTTAATAATTCTTGTCTAATTTCATCTTTAACGATTTCATCACTAATGATAGTTAATAATTTTCCGAGTTCAGTTTTTGATAATTTTTTTAAATCCATATTTTTTTTATTTTAAAAATTAGTTATTTTTATATAAAGATATAACTTCAAATTATAAGCCACATATAATTATATGACAAAATTACATATTATTGAAAATATTATATGACATTATTTCCGTATTTGTATATATATATTATTTTTTATGTATTAAATATATAAGTTCATTAGCTTGTTTAATAATAGTAGAAAGAGGAGATAAGAAATATTTTATAGAATCGTCGTTTTCTTTAATTTTATCTAGTACTCTAATGCTTTCAAATTCATCTTCAGATAATTTAATTCCTGAATTAAGAGCAATTAATGATGAAATTTCTCCGAGTTTTAGAGTGTTATTTGAGTTTGAAAATTTATATAATAATCCTCTTTTTTCAACTTCCCATGAATTATCATTAGGTTCATACATTTTTACTTTACCGATATGTTGTAATAAGCAAACCTTATAAATTTTTGATTTATCTATTTTAACATTATCAGGTAGAAGTTCATTTAATTTATCAGCATAATCAGCTAATTCAAAAATAGTATTAAGTAAAGAACCATTATATGCGAGTCCATTATCATTTTTAATTGCGAAACTTGCATTAATGATATCATCTTGTGTACCAAGATTATTTAATAATTGACAAGTAGTTTCTTGTCCGAAAAGTTTTTCAAGAAATTTTTTAAACTTATTAAAGTTGAAAATTTTAATGTCTTCAGGAAGATTCATATCACTATTAGTTTTTTATTAAATATACAAAATTATTTTGATCATTAAAAATAAAATATTATTATAATTAGTTTATTTTCCAATATTTTTCAGGTATTAAAGCCCAGTTAAATATTTTTGCTTTACTTTCAATTGAGTTATCTCCACCGTGCATTAAGTAAGTTGCAAGTGCTCTTTCTGCGATGTATCCAATAATTCTTGATTGTTTTTCCACGTCATAGTAATCGTGTCCTTTTTCTTTCTTTATATATAAATCGCTATGTTCTTGTACATATTTTATGCAATCATTAGTATTATAAAAACATCTTCTGATTCTAAATTCATTTAATACATTGAAAATAAAATCACAATACTTTATGAAGTCATCACGTTTCATAATGAACATAGATGAAGGGTATAAATAAGTTTTATTTAACATACTTTGATATCCATCCATTAGATTAGGGTATAAATCATTTATTATATCACCCAAAAGATTTAGGTCATCAATATTATGCCAACATTTATACCAATCATAATTATTAAATAATTCACCACCTCTATCCATACCATTAAACATTCTAAGTTGTAGAGGTTTATTTAGAATTATATCGTGATTTTCAAATATTTTATCAACAGAAGGTAATTTATCGTGTTCTAAAACTTCACCATTATCAGTAGTGTATATTCTTCTATAATGATTTAATCCAATATATTTTTTAATTGGATAATTTTTGTAAATCCAATATAAACCACAATATTCATTATACATTAGATTGTTATTAGAAATATTATCTCCATAATAATCTCTGAAAATTTCGAGGTCAGTATTGAAATCACTTGATTTACATTTTGAATTAGTTAAAATCTTATAAGTATGGTCATTAGTAACAGGTTTAAAAGGTATATGACTATAGATAAAAATATCTAAATCATTATTTTTAAATAGATTAATATTTTCCATATTATTATTTTAATGTTTAATTATTTTTATGTTTAATTTTTCTGCAATATTTTTTTTTATTTTTAAAGACTGTACAATATGAGATAGATTTTCCGAAATATTTAATTTCGTCTTCCCTATTTTTCTTCCTAACAGCCTTTAGTGCTAATGTCATTATATCATCATTATTTTTCATTAGATAATATTTCTCCATCTTTATTAATTTTAAACAATTTATCGTCTATTTTAATATCAGAAAATCCGTTACGAAACGAACTACACTTATCAAACCATTGATTTGGTGATAATAATTCACCATTAGTTTTTAGGAAATTATATTTATTATTTAGCCTAACAACAGCAAAACCACCATCAAAACTAAAAACATAATCAAACCATTTATTAGGTGACAATATCTTACCTTTTGTGTCAATAAAATTATACTTATCATTTAATTTAACTCTCGCATAATCATCTTCAAAATCATAAACCTCATCAAACCATTGATTAGGTGATAATAACTTACCATTAGTGTCTATAAAATTCCATTTATCATTTAAAAAAACGCCAGAAAAACCATCATTAAATTTTCTACAATAATCAAACCACTGATTTTTGGACAATAACTCACCTTTTTTATTTATAAAATTCAATTTAGCTTTTAAATTAACTCGTGCAAATCCTTCATGAAAATCATATACGTTCGTAAACCACTGATTTGGTAATAATAACTTACCATTAGTGTCAATAAAATTAAACTTACCATTTAATCCAACTCTTACAAAACCTTCATGAAAATTTCCACAATCATCAAACCACTGATTTGGTGATAATATTTCACCATTTCTATCTATAAAATTAAATTTACCTTTTAAATTAACTCGTGCAAATCCATCTTTAAAACCACAAGCAGAGTCAAACCATTGATTTGATGATAATATTTCACAATTTATATCTATAAAATTATATTTATCATTTAATTTAACTATTGCAAAACCTTCTCTGAAATTGAAACAATAATCATACCATTGATTTGATGATAATATTTCACAATTTATATCTATAAAATTATACTTACCATTTAATTCAACAATAGCAAAACCTTCTTTAAAATCACTACACCAGTCAAACCATTGATTTGGTAATAATAAATTACTTTTTGTATCTATAAAATTATATTTATCATTATATTTATCATTTAATTTAACTATTGCAAAACCCTCATAAAATTTATCGACACTATCAAATAACTTTTTTGGGTCTTTACCACTATCAAGCAAATCTTGAACCTCATCAAACAACACTATTCCCATAGAATGTAACACCTCTCTCGTATATGGTTTAAATACCTGATAAAAATTAACATCAAGTGCATCTTCCAATTGCTCAACAGTACATAAACCATTATTATTCTCACCATTAAACTCATGATTGTATCTTGTAGTAATTCTTGTCAAATCACCATTCATATCAACATTCACTGCTATCATTGATAAGCCATAAGCATTTAATGGAGCACCGTTATTATCTTGCTCAACACTTTCAAAACCTTGTTTTAAACAAAAATAAAATCTACTACCACCTCTTGTATAACTATCAAACGCATTTTTATCCTGTGTCACACACCAAGATGTGTATTTAGAATATTTACTTGCTTCTTCAAAGGAATTAATAGGAATAATGTTGTAACCACCATTATTGCTACGTTTAACTAATTCACTGCGTTTTCTGTCGTTTTCAGAGTCTTGACGTATATCGTTCTTATACTTATTAGATAGTTCTATTAATGATAACCCATTAAGGTTATAATCATACTCATTTGTATGATTACCTTTATTGATGTACTTAAGTACCGTATCTAATGAACGTACATTTTCTTCACTATTCAACTCACCCCCAAAATACAATCTCAAGGCAGCAAGTAGGAATTTTGATTTATCAAGGTGTAGATTAGGAATATCATGTTGTAATGAACCAGTGTATTTCATTTGTTCATTATAATCAGAAATCCCTTTTGACATTAAGTATCTTTTTACATATCTTCTCATATAGATAACTATTGTTTAAATTTTACTCTGCAAAGATACAATAAAATTTCTAAATGAACGATTTCTATGTTAATGATTTTTTTCAAATTACAACAATTCACCTTTAGTATTAATTTTATATCTTTTATTGTTTAATTCAACTTCAGCAAAACCTTCTTCAAAATCACGAATTTTATCAAACCATTGATTCGGTGATAATAATTCTCCATTAGTTTTTAGGAAATTATATTTATTATTTAGCCTAACAACAGCAAACCCTTCAGAAAAACTAAAACAAGTATCAAACCATTGATTTTGGGATAATAATTCTCCATTAGCATTAATAAAATTCCATTTATGATCAATTTCAACTTGTCCAAATCCTTCTTTAAAATTACAGCAAAAATCAAGCCATTGATTAGGTAATAATAACTTATGATTCGTATCAATATAATTAGTTTTATTATTTAAGAACACAACAGCAAACCCTTCAGAAAACTCATAACAAGTTTCAAAAACCTCACTTGGTTCTTTACCACTATCAAGTAGAGATTGAGCTTGGTTAATTAAGATAATGCCAAGTTCATCCATTTCTTCAGTAGTATATGGTTTAAATATATCATAAAAATTAACATCAAGAACATTTTCCAATTGTTCAACAGTTATTAAGTTGTCATTATTCTCACCGTTATGTTCATGATTATATCTAGTTGATATAATAGACAAATCTCCATTATAAACGACTAAAACAGCAAGCATCGATAAGCCATATTCATTCAATGGTGCTCCATCGTCATTACGTTGAACTTGTTCAAAACCATCTTTCAAACAAAAATAAAGCTTATTACCACATTTAGTGTAATCTTTAAAATCATCTAATTCTTTAGTTACACACCATTCAGTATATTTACTATATTGTTTTGCTTCTTCAAAAGAGTAAATTGGAATAATCTTATAACCATTACCATTACAACGTTTTGTTTTTGCACTACGTTCCTTATCGTTTTCTGAATTTAATTTTATTTCATCAATATATTTATTAGACAACTCACTTAATTTTAACCCATTAAGGTTATAGTTATAATTATATACCTGACCACAATTATTAATATGTTTAAGAATTACATTTAATGAGCGTTTATCTTCATCATTAGATAGTTCACCATCAAATAACATTCTCAAAGCAGCAACCATAAATCTGTCATTGTTTAGACGTAAATTAGGCACATCACGTTTTAATGAACCCATATATATCATTTGTTCACTATATTCAACAACACCTCTTGATCTTAAAAAATTTTTAATATATCTACGCATAATGAACTTAATTTTAATTGTTTTACTTTGATACAACAAAAGTACAACAAATTTTTAATATATGAGTTAAATTTGTTTATAAAAAAAAATAAAAGTTTGTTCATTCTTGAAAAACTTTTGAAAAAGTCAAGCCAATTTTCGCATATGCTAATGCGAAGAAGGTTTTTTTTATGGTACTTCATGACAACCAAATATTTTAATATTCTGTCGGCACAGATACTGTCAATGCAGTTGGTTCCGTTATCAACAAATCTTCATCAGGGAATAATTCCGAAAACTCTTTGTCTATTTCATACTCTTGATTAACAAAGTCTTCGTTTCCTCTACGAATGGATTCCGGTGTTACTTCAATAATATGAAAATTTGCCATTTGGTCATACGCATAGCGCAACTCTATTCCGTCAAACATAGTCGTAAGTTTATCGACTTGTTGTAATATATACTCCTTTGCTGTCATACTATTTACATATTTTTGTTTACAATTCGTTCTTTTGCTTTATTGAAATAAGTTTCATTAATTTCCATTCCTATGAAATTTCTATTTAATTTTTTACAAGCAACACCTGTTGTACCACTTCCCATGAAACAATCAAGGACTAAATCACCTTCATTTGAATGTTTTAACACCAACTCTTCAATCAAAGATAGTGGTTTTTGTGTTGGATGAAACCTATCTTTATCATGGCAAATAGGATGCTTATATATACCATTATCGTATTCAGAATTAAATGTTGGTTTTCCACCTTTTACACCAACTAATGCAATTTCTCTGCTATTATACTGTTTAATGGTACAGGATTTGTTTTTATCCATTCAATAAACCTTATTTGATTAAACTTTGCTGTTTCAAAATATTCTTTAAGAACAGTAATTTTCCATAAATCGTAGAAACATATTAATGTTCCGCCTTTTTTTAATATTCTATAACATTCTTTAATTACAATGTCTAACCCAGTAAAGTTATTATCCCAATCACCAAAATTCATTGATACTCTAAATCTATCTACATCAGTACCTTTTATTTTTCCTTTTGCGAAGTTAGTATCTCTGGAAACTTCGTAAGGTGGGTCAATTAATACTAAATCAATAGTGTTATTTTTTATTTGTTTTAATAAATCAAAACAATCACCTTTATATAATTTTATTTCCATAAAATTTTATTTAAATTCGTATGTTTTACCTTCAAAAACATTTTTTTTACATTGTTCTAGTATTTTTAATGGTGAATATTTATTTCCGTTTTTAATGTCTTTTTTTAGAACAATGAAACTTGATGTGTATTTTCTACTATGTTGTTGTTGTTTCATTTTTGGTGCGCTTATTAAGCGTGATTTAGCCTCCAAGAAGAACTCATCTATTAAATATAAACCAACATCTTGTCCACAAATTTTACAAAATTCAATGAAACTATGATATATACTAGCACTAATAGTGTCTTGCATTTTCCAACAGATTATACCGCCATCAGCTAATACACGATTACATTCATTCATCCACCAATACATATTTTCATACCCTTCCATATATGGATACCAAGAACTAAATCTATTTGCTATTATACAACTTTTTTTATTTTCTTTATTATCCCTTTTCATTGAAGCACATGTTTTAGGACATATTACGAAAGGTAAATCAACGACAATTGATTTAATTGAACCATCTTCTAATGGTATTTTATTAAAAGGTGTTATTTTTTGTATTTTATCAAATTGTGGATAAACATCAAATAAATATTTTGGTTCAGGTATAAAATATTTATCATTCTTTTTTTGTTCATAAAATTTTAATGATGAAGCTGTTATATCACAATCAAAAGGCTCACCATTATTATATAACTTCATCACATTAAATAATATTTCTTTTTGATCATAAGAAATATTTTTAATTACATTTGAATTATTTATTTTTTCCTCTTTTGTCATATCCATAATTTTATCAAAATTTTTCTTTATCATACAACGGCCATATTCTATGGAAACCAATTTTTATAAATGGCCATTTATTATTAAACGCAATATGATGCTTAAAAGTCCACAACAATTTTTTAACAGGCGTGTATGTATATCCATTTCTATATCCATGTATACTAATATGTTTCCATCCATCAATTAAATCTGTTTCATCATAACGAATCCTTAAATGCCCCCATAAACAAAAATAATCCCAATAGGTCATACCAAGATTATATGAACCATAACCACCTTTAAATGTAGTATAAACATGGTTAACTGATTTCTCCATTGACGTAACTCCAAATACTCTTTTTAGGAAACTACTACTTTTTCCCACATTAACTTTTGTATCCATAGACATAACTATTAATCCCAAAAACCACTTTCACAATAATCAATCATTTGTGATACTCTGGTTGCTGCATCTTCTACTGCGGCACCAATAAACTCATCTTCTTCATAGAGTTTATCAAAATACTTACTTGAAAGAAATTTTTCTAACTTCTTATCAAGATACTTGAATGTTTCAACAAACATCTCTCTCTCCTCTTCGGGAGTAAGGACCATTCCCTTATATACATTAATTAATTTTGCCATAATACTAAATTTAATTTGTTATCATTACAAATATACAAAAATTATTTTAATAACCAAAATACATAGGTTGTCATTTAACACCGCAAAAGTACAAAAATATTTTAATATATGGGTTAATTTTGTTTATAAAATACATTTTGTTAAACAAATAATAAAAATTGAAAAAATTATTAAATAAAAAATCATTTTTTCAAAAACACCACCTGTTTTTATTAAAGGTATTTTTATAGAAAAATTAAATATAGGATTAAGTGGTTTAATGCCATTTTTAGTTAATATATCGAGCATCAAATGTAAACAATATCCATAGAATATTGGCTTATTAATAAATAATAATATTAAAGGTAACCAAATAGAGTGCATTATTCCTCTATGTTTTAAAATTTTAGAAATAATAGATATTATCTTTCCTAATGTACTATTATTATGGTCGATATCAGGTAATATTAATCCTACTAAAACCAATATAAAAGAAACAAAATTATTGCAAATTAATAATGATAATGCTATACCGCTTGTTATGTGTGTTTTACCTGTCAATTATATTTTATTTTAGAGTTGTTGAATTTTTTATCTCAAAAAACCAAGCGTATAGACCATTGGACGCATTTTGTTTTCTAACGCCTTGAATAACTTGACAAACTCATCATAATCTGATTTGGCATATTGCTTTGCAACAGCTTTGATTTGATACCATCCACAATCAAAATTCATAATCTGATATTCGGGGTGTTCTTGGTCGAATATTTCACGATATTTGAATGTGTTTCTAACTATCTCATTTGCCTTGTCCAAGACTGCTTGTGCTTCAGGTGATAATGTTATGGTTTGTAGTTTGTTGTAAACATATCTTTCTTTTGAAGTTCTTGCATCATTGTAGGTTTGTGTGAATCCATTTGTGTTAGCAAGACTTTCAATCTCTTTATTTGACAACCAAAAGAACTCATTTTTGATGTCCCACTTCTTTCCCTTGTAATCAACATTACGGAGTGAAGATTGGTTTGATGATGAATGAAACAGACTATAAATCAAACTGTCGTTCACAAACTCATTGTATGCAGGGTGTTCGGTGTTAGGAGCAATGAAAATATCTTTGTCGTTGTACCAACAATCATTTACCAATTTTCTAGCGGCAAATGTTACCATTATCCTATCGAAGTTATTTTTAGTGATACCCCATTTACCGCTTGGATGAGAGCAATTAGCAGTAAATAATGCCACATAAGTTGCTGAATGATAAACATCACTTGCAACGTGATAATAGCAACCGATAGCGTCATCTGTTAAATGACCAATTTTTTTGTTTTTTGGATTTTCAAATTGATTTATACCACTTTTAAGTATTGGTAAATCAATTTTCGTTTTTGATACATCAATCTCTCTAATCCATTCACTTGTATTAATTGCATTATCGCAGTTGTAAATACCTTTGTCAAATTTATCAACAATTTCACCATTTTCAACTTCAACAACTTTATGAATAAAGTTATCTCTATCAGTTTGTGTTCCATTGTGCCAAATTTCAAAAGCAATACCCCATTTGTCGCTAACATCAGCAAAGTGGCTTGCATTAAAGTAAATACCATTATCATATTTGAAGTTTTCAAAGAAAAGGTTTCTGAACATAGTAAAACTATTAGCACAAATAAAGTTTGGATTTGTAAAAAGTGCTATATGACAATTAGTTAAATTAAATTCATTTTTAATTCTAATAATACGATAAAGGAATTGAGTTATCATATTACGGCATGCAAGGTCGAGTTTGTCATTACGCATCATTTCAGCAACCATATTGTCACAGCAGCCATCAGTCTTTTGATTTGTAGCAGTAAATGTTGCACTTGTAGCATAAGGAGGGTTCAAAAAGAACACAATAGGTTTGTTATTGATAAGTGCGTCCTTCAGCCCTTTCGGTAGTTTATCATTATACACTCCGAGCAAAGAATTTTTACCAACAATCTCATCATTTAGGAAGTCAAATTGAAACTTTGTTGCTTCTGGGTTATATTCAGCACCGATGTTTAGTTCACTTTGATAAAGGGTTGAGCAGTATAGTTCACCGAACTTGTAATCTCTCGTAAGGTTAAGTGATGCGCAACAGTTGTCCCACACAACATACTTTTCTTTCCAATCTTCACCGAGAGCTTTTGAAATCATATCGTGAGCATAGTCAACGAATATTGTAGGTGTCCAAAAATCACCACTTTTTCGTCTGTCGGCTTCTATTATAAGTCTATCGGCAATCCCGTTAAGACGCATAGTTTCTTGTGGTGTATAGTTTCGGTCAAAATATCCGAAAAAAGACTTGAACGCATTTTCATCCATATTCACGTTCTTTCCTTTGCAAACAAGAACATTAGGGTTGCTTGGGTGTTGAAAATAATTCATTTTATCACCGATAACACCCATAAAGATTTCAACCATGTCATGAGCACTCAATTTTGTTTTTTCCTTCAAAACATTCTTACAGAAGTAGTCGAAAATCTTTGATAGGTTATGTTCTGTTACTCGAACATATCTTTGAATGTTATCTGCCAAATCTTTGATTTTATCGGCAACAGATTTGAAACTGAAATCCTCATTGACTTCAAAGATAAACGGATTTATATTTGCGTCTTGTGACATCTTAAGAACCAAATCAGGGTTTGAAGCGGCAGCGTTTGATGGTGAAATTGACCAATCAACACTCTCATCAAGATATTTGAGAAGTTCGTTTGTGTGCATAACGAAACACTCATCCTTATCGCCTACCATACACACATTCGGAAGAATCATACCGTTCTGCTCGAACCTCTTGATGTAATAGACAACCTGAACAAGCACCTTCGCCCGAGCTACTCTGTTAGACATTATTTCATTGAACTTGTATTCAATGATTAGTTTCAAAACTTTTCCATTATCGGTTTTTGTGTCAACGAATCCGTCACAAGAAAATGGGTATTCAATGATTTTGTCTGTCGGAAAATAGAGGTTGATTCCCTCATTATAAACATCCTCTACCGTACGCTCTATTTTAGCTTCTTTTATTTTTTCAAAAAACTTGCTTTTACTCATAAATAACAATAAATTAACTTGTTAATAATCTATGTTTTTAACATCCAATTTCACACTGCAAAGATACTACAATTTTTTTAAACAACCAAATTTTTTTGAAGAAAAATTCAAAAAAAGTGCATTTTGTATAGCATAATTTGCAAAATGACATCCACAAATTAAGCAGAAGTCATCTTCAATTCATTAATAATCTTTTTGTTCATTGGAACAACGGCATTCAAATCACTTTCATGAAGAGGATGCCCAAGCGCTTTTTCCATACATTTCCTGCAAACACATACTTCTGTATTGCTTGTGCGCACATTCATAAGCATCTTTAACTTATATATTTTCGATGCGTTGATTTCCTGCGGAACAGATGCTGCACGCATTATACATCCATCATGCAAGTTATAGTATGTGGTGACGTTCTTCCAAACTTCATCTTTCAAAACAGGACTCTCGAAATACGGATAGTCATTCTTACATGCCGAGCAGGTTATCATCAAACCATTCTCATTTATTCTATTCCACACCCCCATCAGTTCTCTTTTATCTTTGGCGTTCAGAATATCACGTATGTCTTCTTCCGAATATCTGTAGTACTTCATTTTAAAATATAAATTCAATAAAAAGTTATGCAAATGAATATACAATAACTTTGCTTTTTCTATTGAATTTACTGAAAACTGCATTTTGAACGATGTCATTAAGCAGAACTCTATATTTCACTTTAGAGTTTTTAATTTTTAAGAATGCGTTTTTCCAATCTTTAACTCCTGTCAGTGTTTGCTTCCATTGCTCATCTAAACAATCTATGTCAAAGATAGGATAAAACCAATTCTTTTCGTATTTTTTATATGATCTTCTTGCTATTTCTATTGAAGCGGCAACCATATCTGGTGTTTCTGAATCACAATAAACTAAATTACCTATGAAACTTGAGTATACAGGATTCACTTTAACAAGTCCATACCCATATATATTACTCAATATCAATAGTTTATTAGACACTAATGTCCTGTCCCATACATTATTACACAGTCTATTAAAGTTTTTCCCTTGTCCTTTATCGCTTGATTTTATATTCAAATCTTCTATAGAGAGTTTCTTACATTTCCAGTAATTTATAAGACTATTTATTGTATGACATATCTTGATTATCTCATATTGTCTTTTATTCTTTGACGCATTTTTATCTGTAATTTTCTTTAAGTCAAAGACTTGCTTATATAAAACTTGAAAATTGTCTTCTTTGTCAAATTCAATAACAGACAAACCAATATAATTAGGATTTAGATCTAATCCAAGGATTCTATTATCTTTCAACTCATTGAATTTCACTGGATTACATAGTAATTTCTCATCATAAGTTATCCAAATATAGTCATTATTCAATTTTATCGAAATGGTTGCCTTTTTATCATAGCATAACTCATTGAGTTTATTAAGTTCTTTCTGAAGATTTCTATGAATATTGCCTAATTTAATATCTACGTGTTTCTTTTTTGATACTTTAAAGACAAGTGATTGATTATCAAAGTGAAAGTCAAACATTCTATTGCCTTTTCGTAACATTTCACCTTGACTTGATATTGGAAGTTGTCTTTGTTTGTTGAATTCTTCTTTGTCTATAAGTTTTCTTAAATACCTTTTATACAATGACTTGCCTCCAAAAATAACTTTTTTACTTTCATTTCTTTCCTGTATTGACTTACCATCTTTGATAGCACATTGTAATAACCATGAGTTCAACTTGCCTTTGAATAGTTGATTTACTTGAGACCTGACATCTTTCTCTTTAACAGAACTATCATCATGAAAACGATTATAAGCAAAATGAACCACAGAATTATAAGTCCTCAACTCATAATCCAAATCAATTGAGTTCATTATTTTAAGCTTAATTGTTTTCATTCAATTTATATAGTATAAATGTAAAGTTGTTTTTGTTATATTTATGATGAGTTATTATATTAAATTATATTGAATTATATTCACTATACATAATAAAAAAAATTATTATTGAATTTATATTTTAAATCAATTCTTCCGTATCCACATAAGTTTGATTATAGACATTGTCATAATCTTCATTTTTGATAGATACGTTGTATATAGTGCAGTTTCCGTGTTTTACACCACCGTGTGTTCCAGTGTGGACATGGCCGCAGAAATTTAGTTTCAGATTCGGAAGTTCAGTCATTCTGTTTGCCAACGCAAAACTTCCGTAGTTGCGTTCTTGTGGATAACCCTTAAAATCATCAAACGGATAAGTTGAACCTACACTCATCACATGTGGAGGCATATGTGTTATAAGGATTGTTGTGCCTGTTTGAATATGACTGAATTTCTCATACAAGTCTTCTGCATAGAATGCCCAATTCCGAAGGTCGGCAATCCAAGGTGTTCCATAGAACTTTTCACCACCATACTCATACATATCATCCTGTAGATAGATAAGTTTGTCATCTAACGAGTGCATCTTTATTTCGGAAAGAATAAAACTCTTATCGAAATACTCAAACATAAAATCATGATTACCTGCAACGAGTATAACTTTATCTGCGTTTACCTTTCTGACATAATCAAAGAACTCACTCTCAAACCAATTCAAAGATGATTCTGGATCCCGTTGAATATGCAATGGGACAATATCACCTGCTATTATAACTACGTCGACATGTTCTTCTTTTTCCCATTTATGTGGAAACTCACCATGTCCGTCTGACCAAGCAAATATCTTCATATCCTAATTGTTGTGATTTATAATAGTTCGACATTCTACAATAACAATTTTTTGAAGCCACCATTTCAAGTTTTTCATTTTTTTAATCCCACCATCCTTCTATTCCAGAACCGTCGAACAATTCTACATACGAGGAAAAATAATCGAATTTTTCTTTTTCTTCTTCAGATAACGCTTCGTACTTGGCTTTGACCATCTGATGTAGTTTGTATTCGTCCTGACCGATAATCAGTTTGAATATCTTGTCATAATGTGCTTTACGCGTTCTCTTCAGTGCGGCATAGTATCTCTCATAATATTTTGCATAAGAATCTTCATTACGGCTATCCACATCATCTTGATAATCACGTTCAATTTCGGCAATAAGTGATTTAATTGCAGCAACCTTTTTTTTGCGTGATACATCTTCTTCATGTCCATATCTATCGATTGCATCCGCCAATTGCTTGAGTCCGAAAACAAACAAATCAACTTGATATTGATAATCCCAGTAACGCCACGATTTAATCACTGGTTGAAAACGCTTCAAATTACTAAAATACCATTTTATACTATTCCACCAATCTCTTACATTCAAACCAATGCTGTATACAAAAAAGTCTTTTACTTTTTTATACCATCTCTTATTTTTGCACATATCATCAACATTTAATCTTTTACTAATCATCATAATTAATAACGTTCTTGCATTTCAAAATCATCAATAACACCATCATCAATGAGTTTACTTTCTCTATTTAAGAATTTTAAACATTTTAATTTAAAACATTCATCAATAATATCATTATCGATTCTAAGACAAAATCCTTCTCTTGGTACTTTATTTCTACACATAGGTTCGTCTTGTTCCATTCCGAATGTTATATCATTTTTCAATTTTTCTAAAACATTTTCGCTCCAATGTGTAGTAATAGAAACGTCTTCATATAGGTTTTTTAATGTACCGTGATATAATATATCAATAGGGTGTATTTTATCTTTTAGTTCAACTTTATCTTTCAATAATAAAGTGAAATCATAAACATCAGACACATTCCACTCATATTTTTTACCTGTTTCATCTTCAGTGGATATACGATATATCATTAATTTATTTTCACCTGGTTTGCATCCATAATCATAACCTTTTTGTATCATAGTGTTAGTACCACCGACATATCCAACAATTTCACCATAAATTGTCATATTTTCAGGTATATAATTTTTAAGTAGTTCATAATATTCACCCCAAACATCTTTACTATAATAACCATCTTTTACTTTAGGGTTAATATTTCTATTTTTTATGACAGTTCGAGAAGAATAAATAACAGTATATTTTTCTTTATAAAACTTTAGAAATTTAGGTAAATATGGGAATAATTTAAAATATAGGCCATTAAATTTAGGATATTTAGTCAAAACATTACCAATAACAATAGAAGTTCCGTGCATTTTAACTGAAATAGAAACTACATCATTAGGTTGAATTTTATCCATATTACGATTCAGTTGTTGTGTATCATAATGTAATTGAAATTTACCAGGAATAAGACAATCTATTTTATTTAAGTTATTGTTTTTACTTTTATTTCGATTAACATTAGACTCTTTAACAGGTGGGACATAAGCTTTAACAAATAACTCACCATTTACAGTATCAAAATCCTCACCAATATGTTGGCTGATATCGACATCGAAATTAGGATACCATTTTTTCATACAAGAAACGCTAAATAAGAATCCCATAGATAAAACACCTCTTAATTTAACCATTCTTATACGGCAATTCTTATTGATATATCCTTTTTGTGATGTATCATAATTTAATGTTTTATCATCAAATAAATTATTAACAAAAGTAAAATCTCTATTAATTTGAGATTCATTTTGAACATAAAACAAAATATCACCCTCGTGAATTTCATCTTTTCTAACAACAATAGTTCTACCTTCCACAAGAACTTGACCTAAAAAGTCAGAACCGTCAATAGGTTTAACCTCGCCAATTTTAACAATAGTACAACAGTACTCATGAGACATGTGTTTTGATTGAGATAAAGTTTTCATAATTTCTATTTTTTTTAGTTATTATATAATTTTCCTATTTTTTTTATTTCATACTGCAAAGATACAACAAATTTTTAATATATGGCTTAATTTTGTTTATAAAAAAGTGTTTTTATAAAAATTAATTCGTTCTTTGGCTTGATTAAAATAAGTATCACATAATTCAATACCTATAAATTTTCTGTTATTCAATAATGATACTTTTCCAGTCGTTCCACTTCCCATGAAAGGGTCAAGAACTAAATCATTTTCAACAGACCAAGATAACAAATGGTCAAGAACAAGTTGTTCAGGAAATACAGCAGGGTGTTTTCCGAATTTTTTATCTTTATTACAACCAACTGTATATTTCCATATATTATTTCTTAAACTAAAATCTGGTATATTTTCAATTTTTTTACCATTTATAATGTTACCATTTTTATCATAATGATTACAATTGCCCCAAGAAGATAAGCCAGCATATTTATTTGGTTTATCAGCAATCAATGTAATATCATTACGTATGTTTCTACCTTTTACTAAAACGAACATATGTTCATATATATTACCATAACGTTTAGATGTTCTTTTTGGTGGAAAAGATGGTGAATTTTTTTCAAATATAATATCATCATGAAACTTGAAACCTATTTCTTGAAAATATAATGCTTGCTTAAAAGATGTAAGTGATTTTGAACCGTTTATTATTTGATCACCAACAACCCACACGACAACACAACCATCTTTTGTTATTTGGTATAATTTATTAGCAATTTCTTTAAATATGTCAAAATTCCAAGTACAAGTACCTTGATATGTTAATATATTATCATACGGCGGTGATGTTATAGTTAAATCAACTTGTATTCCATCATTTATTAATTTTGATAATACATCAACACAATTACCTAAATATAATTCACATTTTTCTTGCATAAAAAATCATTTATATAAATATATAAAAAATAATT
The DNA here is from genome assembly GCA_945919295.1 of uncultured Mycoplasmatota bacterium. Classification (GTDB taxonomy): domain Bacteria; phylum Bacillota_I; class Bacilli_A; order RF39; family UBA660; genus CAG-302. The sequence continues at coordinate 17,993 of CAMEJC010000001.1, read as the reverse complement.
TATTAGTTGTTTTCAATTCTATTTTTTGCTATATCAAAATAAGTTTTATCTAATTCAATGCCAATGAAATTTCTATTTGTATTTTTACATGCAACGCCTGTACTACCTGACCCCATGCAGTTATCTAAAACAACATCACCTTCGTTTGTGAATGTTTTTATAAGTTCTTCAAGCAACAATACAGGTTTTTGAGTTGGATGAAGATTAGATGTCAAAATGTCACGTTTGAATTTCCATACTTGTGTAGGATATCTTAATCCTGTATCATTGTATTCTGTAACTTTTTTATCATTTGCATCATCAATAAGTTTTCCAAGTTTGCCATTCTTAACTTTATTTGAGCGTTTAGGACCATCATATTTAACCATTTGTGGGTTGTATGTTGGTTGATTTTTATAGAATACAGATATTGTTTCAACCGTTTTACCTACACGTTTCTTAACCTGCATTATATTGGTTATGCGTTCTTTTTCCCAGTAAATATCATATCTATAATCTTTTAAATTAGAACATCTTAACAATGATGAAAATGGTTCTTGTTCAAACAAAACAATTGCACCATTGTTTTTAACTATTCTGTTATATTGTTCCCAAAGTTTATCAAATGGTATAATTACATCCCATGAGCAATTTGTAGTTCCATAAGGTAAATCACATAAAACCAAATCAACTGATTTATCTGGTATGTTTTTCATTACCTCTAAACAATCTCCATTATATATTTTCATTTCTATCATTTGGATTTACTATTAAACAAATAAAACAATAGAACATACAAACCTTGTACCACAAAAGCAATAGGGAGTATGCAAAACTCAATAGTTCTTGTCCCGATACAGGCTAGTATGAAAGTGACTATTGGTATCAAAAACGAAAACCCAACAACCATTTCTCCTGTTGCTCCTTCTTCATCTGGTTCGTGCAACCATTCTTTGAAACTTTGTTTTTTCATAATGATCAATTTTTAATTTAATTATAAAAACATTCCTACAATGCAAATATACAACAAATTTTTGAGATTGTCGATTTCTATGTTAATGATTTTTGTTTAGACATTACGAAAAATACGATGAAAAATCCCACTACTTTAGTAGTGGGAGTACGTCAATTTTAATTATCCAAATTATCCAAATCATCTAAATCTTTAACACTATTAAGAGCATCGTCAAGCATTATTGCTTTTTGTTTGAATAATTTATATTGGCCAGGTGACATATTTCCATAATCGATATATCCATCTACATCTGTTACATCAATAACATCAAGATTAGGAAATTTATTATTTACTGATTTTATAGCATAAGAATCTGAACCTGATAGTGAAATAACTGCAACAAATACAATATTATCATTTTCATTTAATCTGTCTTGTGGAAACTCTATCCTTTAGGTGGGTGTAGTTGACCATAACATTCAACATTCTTCACAAACAGCCTTTGCCATCAACTTCTCTTATTAGTTATTCATCTTCGTTGTAACCGAATATTTCATCAAATTTATAGCAATTTTCAAAGAACCAATTAATTGCTTCAGAAATTTCAGGCGCATTAATTAACATTTCATCAACATGAATAGTTGTATATGACCAATCTTGTTTTACTTCAGTATTATGAAAAACAATATCTTTTTCAAGGTTTGTATGTGAATAACCACCACCAATTGTATTTGTTATTTTGAAATCAGTTAAGACATCTTTAAGAAAACGAATCATATCATTCTCATCATATTCATCTTGTCTAATATCATCTTCAAATTCATCAATATAGAAATAACCTTTTATTTTACCACCATTAATTCTCTTTTGAGAATTGTCATAATCCATAACTAAATCACCATCATAATAAATGCCATCTGAACTAACACTATCATAGTAGCTTTCTGCTAACCATTCAACATCACCTGATTTTAATGTGGCAGTAAAACCAACTTTTCCCTTTTCATTATTATGTAAAATATTGATTTTATCAACGCATAAACCATCAATTTTTAATTCATATGCTGAGCCAGCACCCTCTCTCAACACTTGTTTTACAGATTCCTTAATAATTTGTTTTAATTCTGATTTCTTTATTTTCATATTGTATTATATTTTTTATTTGAAATTATTATTCAATAATAAATACTTTTAATGATAGAAAAAATGTGTTTTTATTGCCATATTATGGATTGTTTATCACATTTAATATTAGTATGCAAAGAAGTCCCCTTCCTTTAGGTGGGGGTAGTTCACTCTATTGTGTTTCTTTCTGTTATATCAGTTATTGAACCAATAACAACATCATCATAATTTTTTGACATAAAATTATTTGTTATTTCGTCAAACACAACTAATTTAGACAACGATTTTGGCATTTCTCCTTCATCAATAAATTTAGAAATTTCATCATTAGTTAATCGTTGAATTATTTCATTATATAATGTTTTTTCTTTATCAACACCTAATTTTTTCTCATTTTCTAATTTAGTAAAATAATTATTTTTTATTGTTTCCCAATCACCCATTCCACATTCTTTTAAGAATGGTGGTACCAGATTATATTTACTCCAAAATTTAATTTCTTTATCTTCCATTGTCATCAATTGTTCATAAGTATCTTGATCACTTAATTTATTGGGTTGCCCAGAACACAATTGACATTCATCATCAGTAAAATATTTTCTATCATTTGGGTTATCTATTAATATTTTATCTCGTATATTTTTATTAAAGCAAACAAGTAATGGTGTTATTCGTTTATTAAACATATCAATATATTTTGATGTGTTGTATTCAATTCCATTTTCTTCAGAACAAAAAATATCTTCTTCACTATTGATTATATCAATATCTAATGGTTGACAATTAAACAATATTTCTTCTTCAATAAAATGAGTAGGATATGTTTCTTTAATCCAATCATTTTTATCTTTTTTTGGATTATTTTTTTTAACTTCTTTATACTCTTTCTCAATTTCTTTATTTATTTCCGTTTTTACATTATCCTTATATATATAATAGTGTGTAACTTTTTTAATATCAGATTGAGATTTTGTTTTTCCTGTATTTATATAATATACTGTATCACCATTATCTACATGCAGATTATATTTAATTGCCAATTCATACCATGCTTGTCTTGACTTTGGACGACCTGCTTTTGTTATTTCCTTTACATCTTTTAAGTATTCCTTAATACTTTTCTTGATTTTACCTTTAGATGCAATATCCACAAGTGGTATTTTATAGTTATATATTTTTTCAATATAATTATAATATTCCTCTATAAAATCTTTTCCTTCACCTTTCAATAACTGCCTAATTCCTATTGTTAAAAATTTAGAAATATATTCAGGCATTTTTTTGCTTTTAATCGTATTGCCGACAAGTTTAACGTCATCAGGGAATGGTTTTTCAGGAAAATAACAAGCATAATTTTTTCGTGAAAAGTTAATTGAGGCAGTTAAAACCTCATCTATACCAAGTCCCATTTTATTAACTGAATTTTCATTATAGTGGAAATCTTTCATATAAGTATCATTAAATTCAGCAACATCAGCTTCAAACCCTGTATATAACTGGCCAGGTTTAGTTTCACGACTAAGCCCAACACTTACATAAGGATTATTTTCATTATATCTATATTCAGATTTTATAGATTCTTTACCATAATATTTAGGTAAAGAAAGTTTTTTCCCATTAATACTTAAATTAAATTTTTTCATTTTTCCAAACATATTTAATTAACCCACAATTCCATATTTTTTTAGCATTAAGTTTTTTAGTCATTTCATTTTCTGTCATTGATAATGAAAAACCATATTTTTTATGCAATATTTTTTTTCTAAAATTAAATTTATGTTGTCTTTTAATACCATCTTTTTTTATAAAATAACAATAATCAGGTTTTATATATTTATCAAACTTAAATCCCAATAATAAATATACATTATTTTTTTCATTTATTGTCCATCTTCTATCAGCAAATGACTTAATAATTTTAGGGTTATAGTTTTTCACAAAATAACTAAACAATTTTCCGCCAACTCCTTGGCAAATATAATTATAATTGCTTGCAAACCTATTTAATTCAAAATTTGAATTATTATTTCTTTCTTTTTTAAATGTCATAACAGCAATTAGTTCGTCGTTATAAAAAGCTCCTAAATATATTGTACTATGGCTAAAACCTTGTATATGATATTTATTCAAAAAATATTTTGCACTTGATGAATCAATTTCACTTATTAAACATTTTCTACCCATTATTTTAGGTAGTTTTAATTCAATATTAAGTATGTGATACAATTTATTTATTACAATATCTTTATGATTTATATACTCATCTTCAAAGATTTGAATTAACTTAATATTTTTATTATTGCATTCTAACAATTTATTTAAATGATAGTTTTTCAATTTTCCAAATTCTTCTGAATGCCAATATAAACCATTATATTCTATAGCAATATTTTTAGATGGTATAAAAATATCTAATTCCTTTTTATTCGCTAAAATTTCTCTATTCCGTCTTTCTATTTTTAATCCGTTATTTTCTAATAATTTAGCAATTTCATTTTCATTTTTAGAAACATTATTAGCACATATTGGACAACCTTTACCTTGTAAATGTGAATCAGGCGTTTGTGAAAATTCACCATGTATTGGACAAATAATTATAATTGATGTATTATAATCAATATATTTCACTTTTGAATAATCATATCTATTTTCATGTATTATATTTGCTTTTTCAATAAAATCATTTAATGTTAATTTTTTAGATTCATTTGATTTTATTCTTCCACAAATAGGACACCCACTATTATTTAAATGAGAAGATGGTGTTTGCTTAAAATCACCATGTATTGGACACGTTATTATAACTTTTTTATTACAGCCATTATAAATAACTTTATCATAGTTATAAAAATTATTATACTTTAATTTTGAACGTTTAATAAACTCATCAGAACTCATCATTAGTTTTTTAGAATTTAATTCCTTAGAACATTTAGGACAACCCTGACCACTTATATGATTAGATGGGTTTTGTTCAAAAATACCATGTTTATGACAAAAAATTTTTACTTTAGTGTTGTTGTTTATATAATCAACTAATGAATAATCATATTTATTATTATGTATTTTATTTGACTTTTGAATAAAAGTTTCTTTGCTATTTCGTTGTGTTCTGTGTATTTTTTCACATGAGCACTTTGGACAACCACAACCTTTTAAATGATTATTAGGAATTTGCCAAAATTCTCCATGCTTAGGGCAAATAATACAAACTTTTGTTATACCATCAATATAATTAACTTTTGAATAATCATATTCTGTACCATGTATAGAAATTGCCCTATTTATCCATTCACTTGTTGTTATTTTTTTAGACATTATGTTTAACCTATTTTTCTACAAAACAAACATCGTTTTTATTAATCCAATCATTCCCTATTAAAATAGAATAATTTGAATTATTATCATTTACAATATCTTCTATACTTTTATAAAAAACTGAATTTTGATCATAATCATATTTAATACAAAGTTTAATATCCCCATCAAAATCTGATTCGTTTTCTTCTGAAAAAACTGGTACAACATAATCCAATATTTTAGGTTCCACAATATTTTCTTTAATTGGCAATTTAAAGTCAAAACCATCAGTATCACCGACAATTGGTTCATAGCCAAGATTATGAAAATGATTAATCATCAACCTCAAACATTGTCTTCCAGTACAAGTTGTTTGTTCAGCACATTTAATTGATTTCCAAGGAAACACAGCACCATTATTTGAACCATAAGACCCAAAAAATGAATTACCAAGTTTCTTCACAACCATTTGTTGGTTATCAGCCTTTTTAAATTCTCTTAAAGCTTTATTATATTCATCATCTTCTTCACTTGTAAGTGTTTCACCTTTATTTATTTTATCTTCATAAAAAGAAACCTTTTTATCTGCTTGTTTTTTAATCTTTTTATATTTCTCACGTGTTGTTAATACATACTCAAGCATATGTAGCATAGCATTCATAAGGTCATTGTCATCAGAAATACCCCAAGTTAATAATATAGATGGATACAATGAATTATAGTCTAACTTAATAACATTTGATACATAGCCAACTTTCATTAATCTTGATAATCCACCAGTAAATGCACCTGTGTTTTCGCCCATTGGAATAGCTAAATCATTTTCGTAAGACCAAGCAAGCATAATTGCTTTCCATTGGCTCGCCGTTCCCATTGTTACACATTTACTATATGTTAATGGAATAATTTTAGATAACATAAAATCAGTACAATTAAGATTATACTCAACTTTATCACATTCCCATAGGTCGTCAATAAGGTACCTATTTATAATATATTCACCACTAACTAATTTATAACCATCTGCAAGATAATTTCTTGTATACATTTTAAATGGTTTATCACCATCTTTACCCTTTTTAAAAATAGTTGTATCACTACTATGATTTTCATCATATAAATACCAATCACCATCTTCATCATTAAACGCATACAAATGTGTTGTATCAGTTAATATATTATCAATTTCAGAACCAGGCGTATATACACGATTTTTCTTTTTCAAACCAAGATATTTAGTGGCATATTTTAAATTTGAATGTAAAAAGTTACTATTTGTCGCCTGTGCCCTACGAACAGCGTGTAATGAATCAGTTATAATTGTATTTGGCACAATTGTTCTATAAAACTCCTCTATTTCACCACCAAGTTTAAGAATGCTTGGATTATCATCTTTTTTAATATAATCACCATTAAAATATTTTGATGACATATCTTTCATTGTTGTTCCAAGCATCTCACACCTTGTGATCAAAAAATTCCAGTCAAAATTTTCACCATTATGAGCAGTAATAACATCAGGCTTAAATGTATATATCAATTTTAACATTGTGTCAATAATCTTTAATTCAGACTCATTTTTTTCTTCTTCAGTTTCACCTTCAAGTCTGAATATTCTCGCCCAATCTTTATATTCTTTACCATTTATTGTTACTGGACGATTTAACTTAACACCATTAAGTTTTATTCTATGTCTTCTTGGGTCAAGACCTTCTGTTTCAAGGTCAAATACCATTCGTAAAATTTGGTTATAATCATCATACCCCTTAAAGAATCTTTTTCCTGTTTGTATTAAATATTGTTCTTGTGGAGATACCGCTAAATATTGTCTATCATTTTCATCAATTGTATTATCTTTTCTATTTATTGGATTACCAGCCTCTTTAAAAAATAATTTAAACTTTAACATTGACATTGGTTTCCTTGAATAAAAAAGAAACATATAACCATTTTCAAAACTTTGAATAACTTCTCCTTTTATGTTAGTATTACTTAATTTCTTAATGCCTATCGAATACTTTGACATTAATTCCTTTAATTTATCACGCCCACAAAACTTTAATAATTTTTCACAAGCATTTTTTGTTGCCCATATAAATGGGAAAAAAGGGTCCTTTCTACTACACTTTTGATCATTTTTATTTCGATAAAAAACCGTTATAAAATCATCAGTATAATTATATGTTATATTGACAATTTCTTCTTCTGAGTCTTTACCCTCCAAAAACTTACCAATTTCATCTAATGTTATTTCTTTTTTATCCATAATAAAACAATTTATTAAAAATTCAATTTGAATAAATATATAAAATTTTATCTAATTAAAATAGAAAATAAAGCTATGTTTTTAACCATAAGAACTATTTATATATTATAAACTATAACATTTTATGAATAATAAACGTATTTTTTTAGGTATAAAACAAGTTCTAAAAACAACTTTTGATTCTTATTCATTAGAAGAAAAAGTTGGTTATGTTTGGTTCGTTAGAAACGAAGAAGATAACCACCTTGAAATATATTTAGGATCAATTAAGTATGCTGATACTAATGAAAATGTAGCATCACAAGAATATGTTGATAACATAATAGAAAAATTAAGAATTACAATAGGATTAGATGAAAATCTAAATTTACCACAAGATTTTAATTATGAAACAATTATAAATGCTATTAATGATTTGTTTGATAATAAAACGGAATTATTAATGCAAATGAGTGGTTTAACAAATGATATTGAAACTCTTAAAAATGAAATAATAAACAATGAACATGTTATTAGTGAATCAATTTTAACTATTAAAGATTTAATTGGTTTAACTAATAACTTCACATTACCTTATGATTTTGCTCATTATAATACTATTATTGAAGGTATCAATGATAGATATAGAAAATCAGAAACATATAGTAAAAATGAAATACATCGATTAATTAATGGTTTTTTTAGATTTAAGGGAAAAGTTGAATATATTTCTGACTTAGAACTTATACTAAACCCAATAAATGGTGATGTATATATGGTCGAAAAGAAAAGTATAGAAACACCTGTGGTTATTAATTCTGAGTTTGTTTATACTACAGATGAATTTGGATTATTAGGTGAATGGATAGAGTTAGGACCATTATTTGATATTACAATATTTGATGAAAAATTTAACTCTATTAAAGACGCTATTGGTTTAACTGATGATTTAAAATTACCAGAAGATTTCAAACAAGATTCAATCATTGATGCAATTAATGAAACTAATGAAAACTATAATGAAATAAAAAATGACGTTAATTCTTTACAAGAACAAATAGATATAGTTGTTTCTGGATTACCTAAAACATATACTGTTAATTTTTATTTAGACGATGAAACTTATAACAACCCTAGATTTATTGCAAAAACAACAATACACGAAGGTGATTGCCTAATTGACTACCCTTCTATAAGAATAGATGATTATAGCGATTACGCATATTGGGATACTGAACTATATGATTTATATCATATATCAAATGATATAAATGTATCATATGTAACAACTATTATAAATAGAGTTAAAAATCCTCAATTATTAGATATAATGTATAATGAACATTTATGCAATGATTATAACTACATGAAAATAAGTGAGGCACAAACTGTTAATGATGAACAATGGTTCAAATTATCTAATACAATAAAATATATTGAAATATATGGCCAAAGTAATCTTATAGAAGTAACAGGAGAAATATATAACAATGATGGAAAACTAATGAATAATTATAATTTATGGAATTGGGAAGTTTATGATGGTGATGAAATATTATCTATTATAGATAATGGGTTTTATACTTTTGATTTAAATGGTAATAAAATTGAATTTAACAGTGATACAATAAATACATTTTATAACGAATTTTATATGTTAGAAAATTTTGATGAATTTCAATATTTTACTAATATTACAAGCATAAGCAGTTTGGAAGATGGAAAAGGATTTGTTTCGTTTATAGATAGCAATATTAAATCAATTAAACTACCTAACAGTGTAACAAGCATCGGACGGGATGCGTTCTCCAACTGCAGCAGTCTGACTTCTGTAACGATACCGAATAGTGTAACGAGCATCGAAAATGGTGTGTTCAATGCTTGCAGCAGTCTGACTTCTGTAACGATACCGAATAGTGTAACGAACATCGGAAATTATGCGTTCGCCGAGTGCCGTAGCCTGTCATCAATAACAATTCCGAATAGTGTAACGAACATCGGTGGGTATGCATTCAGTAATTGCAGCAGCCTGACTTCGGTAACGATACCGAATAGTGTAACGAGCATCGAAAATGGTGTGTTCAATGCTTGCAGCAGTCTGACTTCTGTAACGATACCGAATAGTGTAACGAGCATCGGAGGTACTGCGTTCGGCTTTTGCTCCAGCCTGACTTCTGTAACGATACCTAACAGTGTAACGAGCGTCGAAAATAGGGCGTTCAGTGGTTGTACATCATTAACAAGTATTACATTAAATTGGACAGATAGTGAAAGTATTTTACCATTTAATACTAATTGGTATTTACCGACAGTACCATCATATTATACCTACCCAGAAGGATTAGAGTCATTATATTATGAAAAAGGTTGGCCATCACAATTCACATTAGAATGTGTTATTAGTAATGGTACAGTTGAAATAACGCCAAGTTTAGCAACATATCCGTATGGAACTGATGTTACACTAACCGTTACACCTAATGATGGTCAAGAATTTTTAGGTTGGAATGATATGAATATGGAAAATCCAAGAACTATAACAATAACAGGTAATACAACATTAGAGGGTTATTGTACATCATATGTATATCACACAATAACAATAGGTGAAGTACAAAATGGAAATTTAAGTGTTGATTATACAACAGCAAAAGTAGGTGATGTTATAACAATAACACCAACAGCAGAATATGGATATGAAAATCCTAATATAGAAGTAACAACTGAAAATGGTGAAGTTATTGAAGTAATAGTTTCTAAACTTGGTGATTATTCATTCACTATGCCTGATGATAATGTAACTATAACAGGTTATTTCAGACCAAAAACAATTGATGTAACATTAACTGCAAATAATTGTACAATAACAAGTGAAATTGGTACATTACAAGATAGTACAGGTACATATGGTGCTGATTATCAATCAGAAATAACTTTAGTTGTTACACCTAATAATGGATATACATTCAAACAATGGTCTGATGGCAATACTGATAATCCAAGAACTATTGTTGTAACTCAGAATATAGTCTTAACCGCTGTATGTGAGGAAACTATTGTAGTATTTGAGGCTGTTGATTTAGGCTTACCAAGTGGTACATTATGGGCTAATATGAACGTAGGTGCTACTGCTCCTTATGAATATGGTAATTACTATGCATGGGGCGAAACTAAAACGAAGGGTATTTATACTTGGAATAACTATAAATACGGTACTGAAGGTAATTTAACTAAGTATAATGCAACAGATGGTTTAACAACTCTTGAATCTACTGATGATGCCGCTAGTGTAAATTTGGGTGGAACTTGGAGGATGCCAACAGATGATGAACTTACAGAACTAATAGAAAATTGTACATGGACTTGGACTGATAATTATAATGGTACAGGCGTAGCAGGACAAATCGTAACTAGCAACACCAACAGTAACTCTATTTTTCTACCAGCATCTGGTTATCGAATCAGCAATGACGTGTCCTTCTTGGGCAGCAACGGCTACTATTGGTCTAGTTCGCTTAACACCACGAAAAACGCACGGAATGTGTACTTAAGTTCGGACAACGTGAGCATGGACTACTTCATTGGATACCGATACACAGGTGTATCAGTCCGTCCAGTAAAAACTCAACAACCAACTACGCAAATTTACTACAATGCAACTGAAGATTTATCAACATCTGTAGGTAGTACATTAGGTAGTGTAAATTTAGTTGCTGATAGTTGTACATATGATAGTACAACAGGTGATGGCGTTTTAACATATGATGGTGATGTAACTGAGATTACAAATAACTATTTTGATAGGAAAACGCAATTAGTAACAATTAGTTTACCTGATTCAGTAACAAATATAGGACATAGTGCGTTCGGAAATTGTAGTAGTTTAACTTCGATAACAATAGGTAATTCTGTAACGAGAATTGAAAATTATGCGTTCGGAAATTGTACTAGTATTACATCTGTGATAATTCCTAACTCAGTAACATATATAGGAAGTCAGTGTTTTAGCAATTGCCCATTAACAAGTATTAACTTACCCTATTCATTAAAAGAGTTTGGAGATTCAGTATCAGTTGCTTATCCAACATTTTATAACTCACAATTTGAAGAAATTACAATACCGAAAAATGTTGAGATAATACATGATCAATCAGCGCCAATAAGAAATAATGATAAACTAAAAAAGATAATATGGAATGTATCATCTTCAGTTAGCGTTTTTAATTCTTCGGATAGAAGAACATTATCTTATTATGACAGTACAAATGTAACTGAGCTTGAATTTGGTGAAAATGTAGTGTTTATACCACTATTAATTAGAGTTTCAAAAAGTATAACAAAAATAACATGTAAATCTTTAGTTGCACCAACAACTGAATCAAGTGCTATTCGTACTATGGCAGCAACAAATGGAGAATTACATGTTAAAACAGGATGTGATTATAGTTCTTTACTTTCAGAACTTGGTAGTGGCTGGACTATCGTATATGATGTAGAATGATATAATACGATGTTAACATTAAACCACACCTAAATATAGGTGTGGTTTTTATTTAATTATTTTTATTTTTTTCATCAATAATTACCGTATCAATTATAATAGATTTTTTTAGTACAATTTTCCACATATTTTCATATTGTGTTTCTTTAAATATTTGATAATAAATATCACAATTTTTAGTTTGTCCAAGTCTATGTATTCTATCTTGCATTTGTAGGTTATCAGCAGGTACATAAGATATGTTATTAAAAATAAGGTTATGTGCTTTAGTTAGAGTAATACCAACGCCAGCGGCGATTATATTACCAATAAAAACCAAACAATCTTTTTCATTCATAAATTTTTTAATAGCCTCATCTTTTTGTTTGCTATTCATTTTACCATTATAAATAACACATTTATCACCAAAGTATTCTTGTAGCGTATATAGTTCATCATCATAGCAACAAGCAATTACGCATTTATCACCGTTTTTTATAATACTATCACACAATTTAATAGTATTAGGTACCATTTGGTTTGATATATATTTTCTATAAATAGCACCTTCTAAAAGGTTTTTATTTATTTCCTTATTAGGGTCTAATTCTAGTTGTTGTTTTTCGTATTCATTCCATAGTTTATCATATTCTTCTTTTTGTTCAGTTGATAAATCATAGAATATTTCGTGTATAGTTTTTTTAGGTAATTTAAGGTCGTCTTTAGTTCTTCTTAAATATATATGTGATATTTTTTCTTTTAGTTCATTTAGATTAGAAGCACCATTTGCTACAGTTATCATTCTAGCGTGTTTTTTTATATAACTTTTTAATTCATCTTTTTCTTGGAAAGTTAATTCATACCAAGAATTTTTATGATGTGATTTTAGGAAATAATTTGTCCATTTTTCTTTTTCACCTTTAGCAGGGAATTTTTTAGCATCACAATAAGTATTCATATAATATTCATAGTCAGAAGTAACTTCATTTTCTATGAGTTTAAGTAAATAATATAGATTTTGAGGGTTATTAGTTATAGGAGTACCAGTAGATAAGTATATAGAATCAGGTTTTCCTTTTTTTATTAAATCTTTAATAACCTTATATCTTGTTGAAGTATTATTACTTAATTTATGTGATTCATCAATAATAATACAACTTTTTCTATTATGAATATATTTTAATAAAGGGCTATTATCTAATGCTTTTAATTTACCTTCTTCACTTGTAGCACGTGAAAACGAATAAAAATTATCTAGAATATCATAATTAACAATGACAAACCTATTATTTTGCCATTTTCCAACGTTATTAGCTTCTTCTAATAGTTCTTCTCTCGTTTTATTTGAACGACCTTCTGAATAGCCTAAAAACCGTTCTAATTCAGGTTTAGTTTTCTTATCAAATGATTCAATTATAGTTATATCTTTTTCATCAACATACCATAACAATTCTTTTTTCCAATTAGTTTTCAAAGAAGCAGGGCAAATAATTAAAACAGAATCAAAATTACCTTCAATAGCAGCAACAGATAGTTGTGTTGTGTTATGTGTTACAATATAATTTTTACCAGTAAGATATGTGTGTTTATCATAATCAACCATTATACATCTTGCATCTTCATTTCTCACATAATCAGCTGATACAATATATTTTTTACAATTTTTTTTACAAATTGGTTTATAGCATTTTTTTTTCTGTTCTAAATTAAATGGATTATATTTAATTTGAATAGATATATTATATATAATATCATTAAAATCTATTACAGCGATTCCACCTAATGAATAAACAAGTTCTTTTATGTCATTTGCTAAAATTTCAGATTTAGTAGAAAAAGTTATATTATTTTTTTCTTTAGTAATACGCCCATCATAATCCATTAAGCCTCTTAATAATTCAAGACGTTGTTCAATTGAGCCTAACTTATATTCTTCAGGTATAAACATTTCAGAACCACTTACATTAAGTTTAAGTCTTTTAATTTCATCACAATATAAATTTTCATCATTATATTGTTTGTTTTTATTGATGATATTATATCCTGATTTATCTTTTAATAAAATAAAATTTTCATTTAATAACTTAGTTAATATTTTATTTGTTTCTTTTTCGGAATCTTTTATATCAAAATGCATTATACCATTGCATAAGTCGCCTTTACAAATGTACAAACCTAATAAATATGGGTGTATATAAAAATTTCTTTCATCATAATCTACAGCATCACAAATAGGTATTTCCCATTTATTTAAGTTTTTTTCACCATATTTTAACCCATTATTAATTATGTCTTTTAATGACATTGTTTTCCATCCGTTATTTCCTTTTATAAATCTAGAATCCCTTACAACCCATAAATGGTCAAGGCCACAATCACATGATGTGCCATCACTAAATTTTACATTATAAATTTCTTTATTTTTATGTGGAAATATATTAGAAACAACGTGTTTTTTACCGTCCTGACCAAAAACATATTCACCAATTTTTAGGTCTCCCATTTGCACGAAACCATTTGGTGTTGGTATTAAAGATGAATTAGGTTCAAGTTTACCTAACCCCATATCATCTGCTAATATACATTTTTTTCTTGATAATAAAAATTTAATACCATCTTTTTGATGTTCTCTTAATCTTCTATTATTATCTTTTTCCATTGATAGTCTATCATATCTATTAAAATCAACATCTAACAATGTAAAATCGTCAACAAGAAAATTATTTAATAAACCTCTTTTGGGGATAAAACACATAACAGGTGGAATAGATTGTCTGTATTGAACATAACAATTATATGTTGTTTCAGTTTCACCTAATAATGTACAAATTTTTAGCTTTTGTGGAATAAAATCAAGATTCCACGCTTCTTTTCTATTTTCACCATACCATTGTGTGATTTTAACAACTTTATTAATTTGTTTAGGCACAAATTTTTCATTTTTTAAAATATATTCAACTTGAAAATCACCAATTGCATCAGTTTTTTTGTTAATATACACATCTCTTTTCAACATTAAAAGATATGGATTATTACCTGAATATGTTTTTAATATATTTAATGATTCTGTATATTTTTTAATAGTAGACATTACAACATATTTATATAAAATATAATATAAAAACACCTATTTTCAATAGAAAAATAGGTGTCTAAAATAATATTAAAAATAAAATGTTATTTTAAATATTTTGAAAAACTACCATCTTTACCAAGATATTTTGACATCGCACCTTTAGATGTGTAAACAGCAGGCTCATTGCCTGAAGTTTTTTTACGCTCTTTTATAAATTTAACAATCGCATTTTCATTATTATATATTAATTTTTTATGACCATCTTGAGTTGCGAATTTAAGCAAAAATATACTATCACTCTTATATGTAGTAAATACACTTTCTCCGTGATAGCGTTTTTTTATTTCTTTTATTGCTTGGTCAACCTCTTTTACTATATCATCGTCTTTATTAACTTTATGTTGTTGTACTACACCATACATTTTAGCATATGTTTCTGCTGTTTCTTTAGAAATTTCTTCAATAGTATTTGCATCTTTAATCAAGAAATATTTATACTCTAAAACTTTATATTGAGTTTTTGGCGTTCTGAATGATATATTATAACTTCCGTCATCATACTTTTTGCCACTAAATCCATTTATATTTTCGCCTGATTGATTTCTTGCATCATCATAACTTTGCCCAACAAAATCTGTTAAGCCTTTTGCCATTAAATAATGTTGAACTTTTTCTTTGTTAGAATTTTGATATTGTTCAATTTCTTTCTTTACATCTTCTTTTTGTTTAGCATAATCTTCCATTCCTCCATACACCAATTGCATAACTTTAGCCCTAACAATATAATTTGTATAACTATCAGGTTTATATGGATTAGTCATAAAACCCTTCTTGTTTTTTTGTGGGTTATCAATTAAATTATTTAACCTTGGGTCATTTAATTGTCTTGCATTTTGAATATCATCATCATTGAAAGATTCTATACTTGAAGAAATATTCTTATCACCTAATTTATCAAAACTTTCAATATATCCAAGTGTAACGAACCACCCTTTTTGTGGCGGAACTCCAATTTTCGTTAAAGCTTGATATAAATCTTCAGGAGTTTTTAAGTTATAATTCAAATTGTCAATTTCAAGTGTTTCACTTCTATCAACTTTTCCTTCTCTAATATTGTTAACTTCTTGAATAGTATAATGTTTATCCATTCGTTCCATTAAGAATAATATTTCATTTAATTCTTTTATCGATTCGTTTTTCATTTTTAATTAATTATTTTTTTTTTATTATTTTACCATATCACTATCATTTTGTTTATTATAGTCATTTATACATCTACTATTAAGATAAGTATCTCTTATAAGATTCATATATCAAGCGTTGCAAAGTAGACTTATTTGTTAA
The DNA here is from genome assembly GCA_945919295.1 of uncultured Mycoplasmatota bacterium. Classification (GTDB taxonomy): domain Bacteria; phylum Bacillota_I; class Bacilli_A; order RF39; family UBA660; genus CAG-302. The sequence continues at coordinate 1,489 of CAMEJC010000001.1, read as the reverse complement.
GTATCTCTCCATTTGTATTAATTTTTATAAATTCATTATTTAATTTAACTATAGCAACACCATCATTAAAATTACGACAATAATCAAACCATTGATTAGATAATATATCACCTTTTGTGTCTATATAATTAAATTTATCATTTAAATTAACACGAGCAAAACCTTTAGAAAATTCATCACAATAATCAAACCATTGATCAGGTGATAATATCTCACCATTTGTATCTATATAATTCCATTTTTCACCTAATTTAACACGAGCAACACCATAATGAAAATTATCGCAATAATCAAACCATTGATTAGATAATATTTCACCATTTGTGTTTATATAATTATATTTTTTACCTAATCTAACACAAGCAAAACCTTCACTAAAATCACGACAACCATCAAACCACAGTTCAAAAACTAACTCTCCATTTTTGTCAATAAAATTCCATTTTTCACCTAATTTAACACAAGCAAAACCTTCAGAAAAACTAAGACAATAATCAAACCACTTATTTGATAATATTTCACCATTTTTGTCTATATAATTATATTTTTTACCTAATCTAACACAAGCAAAACCGTCACGAAAGCAATCACACACATCAAACCATTGATTTGATAATATTTCACCATTTGTATCTATATAATTCCATTTTTGGCCTAATTTAACACAAGCAAAACCATTATAAAAATCACCACAAGATTCAAACCACTTATTTGATAATAATTTATTATTCTCATCTATATAATTACATTTATTACCTAATATAACACGAGCAAAACCTTCAGAAAAATCATCACAATCATCAAACACTTCATTTGGTTCTTTACCACTATCCAATAATTCCTGTACCTCATCAAATGGTATTATTCCCATTTCATGCAACTCCTCACGTGTATATGGCTTAAAGACTTTATAAAAATTAACATCAAGAATGCTCTCTAATTGTTCAACGCTTCTTAAACCATCATTATTTTCACCACCATATTCATGATTATATCTCGTAGTTATTTGACACAAATTACCATCAGAATCAACTAAAACAGCAAGCATTGATAAACCATATTCATTCAATGGTGCTCCATCGTCATTACGTTCAACGGATTCAAATCCATCTTTCAAACAAAAATAAAAACGTTTACCACCATCAGTATAACTATCAAATTGATCTTCCATATGTGTCACACACCAACTAGTGTATTCACCATATTGTTCCGCCTCATCAAACGAGTTAATCGGAATTATCTTATAACCGTTACCATTACCACGTTGTGTATGGTCACTACGTTCTCTATCGGTTTCGGCATCTCTTCTTATTTCTTCCTCATACTTATTATATAACTCGCTTAGACTTAATCCATTAAGGTCAAAATTATAATCACCTGTATGACCATTTTTGTTAATGTAATTAAGAACCTTATTGAATAAATCTTTATTTTCTTGATTATATAACTCACCATTAAAGTACAACCGCAAACCACCTACCATAAATTT